>CAKRDZ010000019.1 GCA_934316845.1 uncultured Eubacterium sp.
ACATTCTGCGTTGCTTTTACATCCGCAAAAATATTCTTCCTTTTTGCTGTAGTTGCCATATTTCTTGCATATGACCATAATAATGTTCTTGCCCATTCCGGATTTCTATTTACCCCATCAATAGCAGATATATCCTTTTGATAAATCTGCCTATAATAATCTTTTGCGATTTCCAATTTTGCACTATCTTTTGTCAATGCCATACATCTGGGCCAGCCACCTCTACAGGCAGCGAAAAACAATTGTTCCAACTCTGTTTCTGACAGGATACCGTCTATATCATAATTTTCATCTTCAAGGATTTTCGATAAGGATATCTTGCCATTTGATTCACCAGTTTCAAATAAAGTCATCGGATACATCGTTACTTCAGTTATTCTTCCGGTTCCTGTATGAGGAGTATTGATTTTTTTGCTTGCAGAACCAGTCAAATAAAACTCTCCCACATTTTCAGGATTATCGTCACATGCTTTCCTTATCGTCCCCCATATTTTTACAGCATCCTGCCACTCATCAAACAAAATTGGTTTTGGGTTTTTCAAAAATAATTTGGGAGCCGTTTCCGCTACCGCGAGATATCCGTCTCTTTTATCTTCATCCTGAAACTCAATAATCGTTTTCGAACGTTCCTTGGCTGTTCTTGTCTTTCCACATCCTTTGGGACCTGTTATACTGATTGCATTAAATGCTTCCGTTCTTCGATCTATTACATCATCGACAATTCTTCGGATATATTTCATAACACGTACACTCCTTTTCTATTACTTATTATAACACTTCCAATAGACTTTATGCAAGAGTGTTTTGTGTTTTTCGGCAGTTTTATTTTGCTTTTTTCGGCTGTTTTATTTTATGTTTTTCGGCAGTTTTATTTTATATTTTTCGTATAAATCAATATATGCAAGAAGCCACTTTCAAAAATGCAATTTTTTTACATTTTCGAAAGCGGCTTTTAATTTCAATTTCCATTTTATCAGCGGTGAATATACATCCTGGTCATATGGGGTTCACCATCACCCTGTACCATGCACAAGAATTCCCAACCGTATCTTTCATAAAAGGATGTATGATCCGTAATCAGATAAATCGGAGTAATTCCTTGGGATTTCAACTCTTCCACGACGATATTGAGCAGATGCCCTGCAATCCCTTTGCAGCGATAGTCTTTTTCTGTATAAACTGCGCAAACATTAGGCGTCAGGTCTTTCCGGTCGTGAAAGTCATTCTCAATAACACCCATTCCGCCAATAATCTTGTCATCATCCATGCAAAGATACCAGCCGTATTCCGTTTCTCCGCTTAGATAGGCACTCATGCAGTCAAGATAAGCCTTAGTCGGAACACCCCATTTACTATGAAACCAGTCGGCGGCGGTTTGTTTCAATTCCGGACGCTCCCGCAATTTGATATAGGTATAGTTTTCCATTTTCTCCCTCGTTTCGTTATCCTAGTACCCCAGTGTATCGTTTACCAAGATCACATGGATTCTTCCCTCGTGACGGGAATATCTCGTAATCAAAAACTGGCAGCATATCGTATCCGGAGACTTGCAATCCGCACATTTCCCAGTCACTTTGCATGGCGTCTTCACATCAAAGCGCTGTGCATTTGCCGGTGCAGCCACATTTCTGGCGCGCTTCATCGCCTCATCCAGATCGGAGCAGATTTTATTCATACCGACAATAAATACAACCTTTTTCGGCCCCTGTGCAATACAGGAAACACGATTCGAATTTCCATCGATATTTACCATAATTCCGTCATTGGTCATTGCATTCGCACTCGAAAGAAAAACATCGGCATCATAAGCTGCCATCAGGCTTTCACGCGGTGTCATATTGGAACGGTCAATATAGTTGTAGTCGCCTTCTTCCAACGCCTGAATCAGTCCGATTTCATGTGCACTCTGGCAGCCGCCCATTGCCACAGTGCTCCCTTTTCCAATTACTTCCAGCGCCTTTTTCACCGCTTCTTCTTTGTCTGCAGCATAATAACCTGACATATTTCTGGACTCTAATCCTTTGATCACCGTCTGCGCCAAAATCTCATTTCTTTTTCTCATATTTTCGTTCATTTTCGTATCCTCCTGATAATAAATTTTATTTCTGTATTATGCTTTTGCAAATAACTTTTCCGGGTCACGCCCCTTTTCTCCATTTTTCAATGCATTTACCTCTGAAATACAGAACCTGACACATTTCTTTATATATTGTTCAATAACATCCCATGTATATATATCCAAATCCTCTTTATCACACGGGATTGCGTCAAACCACTGTTTGAAATTGTTCTCTCCAACAAGCAGTTTTTCCGCAGAAATTTCATCAATTGGAATTTCTATTTCTGTAAAATCTATTCTTTTCAAATGAAACTTCTTAATCAGGAGATAATTTAGCCGGTCATAATCCCGATATCCTCTTTGATACGCCAATTTCTTTTCTTCCCCCTGATAACACCGAACATATTTATCCGCTATCTCATGAAACCAAAGGGCATCCTGCAACAAATGACAATAATACCCTAATATGAAATCATTGGCAAAGATCTGTTTTTCGTATTTTTCTGCAAATTTTTTCCAGTTGATTCCTTTTCTCATTTTATCTTCGCATTTCTCCCCAAAATGAGCTGGATCATAAGTTCCATCTTCATGAGAAGAGGCATCCGGTCCCAGCACAGCCCCCAATAAAAACGGCGCTGCATTTTGCACCTTCAACTCATTCAACAGTAAATTTGAAATCGTATAATGAATCATTGCCGAAGCCAATGTCATCCCTCCTAGTTCTTCTCTATCCGCAGTTTGTCAGCTTAGTTCCAATGCGGTATATCTTTCTAAATAAACTATTTTACTGTAATTAATTTCTAGTCTGTTTTTTTCATATACATAGTTTTACGTCCTGCACCAGTTCTAATAATAGCACCTTCTTCAACAAGTTTTTTTAATGCGGCTTCTATTGACGAACTTCCAAGACTTGGACATGATACTAACGCATCTTTTTTAGAAAACCTACCAATAGTACCATCTGTGTATGCCTTAACGATATCATATGCAGTACTTTTTTTACCACTTTTTTCACTTAACATAATTCTTGTTTCCAAATCTCTGTAACAGGATAATACAATACCAAGCATATACTTTATAAATGGCTTAGGATCATTTTCTCCCTCATACCAATTTTGATCCGCTTTCTGTAAAGCTGCATAATAAGCTTCTTTTGTATCTGCAATAGCTTTTTCCATGCTAATATACTGTCCAACAAAATAACCACTTCTGTACATAAGCAATAGCGTTATCAGTCTGCTCATTCTTCCATTGCCATCATTAAAAGGATGGATACACAAAAAATCCAAAATAAAATTCGGTATTAAAATAAGTGGATCCACAATTTTCTCATCAATTGCTTTCTCAAACTCATTACAAAGACGTTCTACTGCATCAGGAGTCTCATACGGTTCAAGCGGCTTAAATAAAACTATCTTTTCTCCGCTTTCCAATACCATATCAATCTCATTCGGAGTATTCTTATACTTACCTGCATAAGAAAACGCAGTATATTTTAACAGTTCTCCATGAAGCTGTAAAATATAATTGCTTCGAATGGGAATTGCGTCATAATTTTCATGAACAATATTAAGCACATTGCGATAACCAAGGATTTCTTCCTCATCTCTATTTCTTGGTGTTGTTTTATCTTCCACCAATTGTTTTAATCTGGCATTTGTCGTAACAATACCTTCAATTTCATTTGAACTTTCCGTACTTTGAATCTTAGCGATTTCAATTAACCGCTTCAATTCAACTGGTTTCTGTTGCATATACAATTCCTGTTTGCCTTTATATTCATGAATCTGAGCAACATATGTCAAGATCTCATTATCCCAGGTTCTGTCTTTTAGTTTGGAATAATCAAACTCTTTCATCTCCTTCTCCTTTCTCCCAGATATTATTTCTTTCTCCCAAAACCATTGCATTTTTGGGAGAATCTTCCCTTTTCCTTAAATATTACCACATTTTAAGGGAAAGTCAATCAAATTCTTTATTCTTCCGCTCTCGCTAAAAAGAATCCAAGATTCACTCTGACTTCCCTTCTGGCAATATCTTCATTTGAATAACAGCAGCTATCAAAACCGATCAATTCAAATCCCTGATGAAGATAAAAACCGATTGCATTTGTGTTGCACGACTGCGTTTCCAAAATGACTGCACGGCGTTTCTGCCTTACAGCGACTTCTTTCGCTTTATCCATCAATCTTTTCCCGACACCCTTTCTGCGAAGTTCCTCGGATACCCAGAGTTCCGTCACCGCAAGTCGATTCGACCATTCTTCCGGGCACACTTCAATACAAGCCAGCATCTCTCCGCTCTCACTTACGACGCCGTATGCCTCCGCATTTTCCCAGTGCTCCTGATATAGTGAATCCGGAAAATCATATTCTTCCGGTGTATGAACGATCTCCGATTCAGCCGGCTTTCTAATCATAGAAATCCGGCAGCCATTATTATCAAATGGATCAATTTTAAAATCATAATAACTGTCGCTTCGGATTATCATTGGTATTATCGTGCCTTTCCACTTGTCTTTTGAAAGGGCAATGATTTCATATTTGTCCATATAGACGCTCCTCCTGTAATTTATAATTGTCATTCCTATGCAATGAGACGGTTCGTAATATTTTTAGGAAATTCCAACTTTTTTATTTTTACAAATTGGAATTTTTTAGTTTACTGCGGATAGCAAGAAATCGATTTTGTTTTCAACTTCAAATTTCATTGTGTCCATATCTAAAATATGGACACTGCAATTCGCTACCTTATAAATATGACTTTGGTTGTTCCATTCTATTCCGTTTACCAGATGGTAAATAATATTGATTACTCCGCCGTGAGTTACTATCAAAATATTATCATTCGTATTTTTGCTTTTTTCAACAAATTCATCAAACCAGCTTCTAATTCGCGCAAAGAAATCACTGGGGCTTTCTCCATTTGGGTATGCTTCATCCATTTTTAATGAGCTAAAAAAGAGGCCAGGATACTGCTTAAGAGCTTCCTCATTAAGCATACCTGCTAAATCGCCATTATTCATTTCTCTCAGGCGATACTCTTGTTGGATTGGTAAGCCTAATTCAGCAGATATAAAACGAGCAGTGGATATGGTTCTTGGTAAATCACTTGCAATAATCCGCTGAATGTGATATTCCTGACTGTTTTCTTTCATGTGATTGGCCAATTGCTTTGCTTGTTCAATCCCTTCTGGGATTAAGTCTATTTTACTCCATCCGCCACGGTATTTATTGTCATCTTTTCCATGCCTGACAAAAATGACTTTCATGATAAGGTCCTCCACAAATTCCGATTTGTTTAATTTTCAAAAACGGAATCCTTTCTATTCCACTGTTTTTTATCACCATACTATTGCTTCCGTATTAAAATTATCTATAATATCTTCTTATACGACAATCTCCGCTATCATTAAACTCCTCTATCTCATATCGCACCGGACCGTCCTCATATATTTGAGCATAGAGTAAACTCAGCTTTTCTGTCCTTCCGCAAACTTCAGTCCACTCATCGGATAAATCAATTTCAAAATTTGCCAACTGCAGTCTCACATTCTAATTTCCGAGTCGAAGTACTGTTCCTGAAAATAAGTTTTCTCCCTGATTTCTTCCTTTGTAAATGTCATTCCTTTCGGAGCTACAACCCATTTTTCTTCAATATCATCATATCTATGAATAATCGCAATTATTATCCCTGTATATTCCTGAACCGGTTCATCCAATCCTAACAAATAAGCATCTTGTTCTTCTCCATCAGGCGCAATCATCCCTTCTATGTATCCATAGTTAATCGGATAATATATATCTTTATGCTTAGGATGATAGCTTCCCATCGGTCTATCTACTTTTACCGTTACTATATTGCCAATCATATAAACCTCCGCACATTCCATTTTTCCAACTAACACTAATAAAAATCACTCTTCGATTTCTATTTCATCAATCGCTTCAATCCGCAAAAGTTTCGTTACCTGCTTATTCTTTTTATCCGTATAACAGATCTTCATCCATTCATCATCTGCATCCAAAATCATGCAGGACAATTCTGTTTTTCCTGCGAAATTCAGAATAGCCTCCGACTTAATAGTACATTGTTCACCTACAAGATCATCAATCAACTGCGACATATAATTATCCCCTTTCTGCTTTTTCTCCAATCGTTTTACTTTTGATTCCAGCCGCTTTACCTTTCCCGGATATGCTGAATAGCAAAGCAGCAAAACCAATGCTATAATTCCACAATATTCCATAGTTTTCTCCTTTTCTTCTCATAACCGAAGATTATTTAAATCTGCTGTGCCCCCACCACTCCGGTATTAATTCAATTAATCTCACCGTTTTTCTTGTTTCATAATCCATTAAAATCTCAATATCACCACTTTCTTTATCCAGCTGCATCATATATTCCCGGCATGCTCCACAGGGTGCTCCCACACTGCCGTCTTCAACGACCGCAACCATTTTATCTATTTTACTTTCTCCATTTGTAATCATATTTGCAATCGCATTTCTTTCTGCACACATTCCTAACGTGCTCGCGGTATCTATGCATACACCAACATATATATTTCCACTTTTCGTTAATATCGCTGCTGCAACGCCTCCTGCTTCAATAAACGGAGAGACCTCTCTTGCATTTTGAACTTCTCTTGCCTTATCATACATAATTTTCCAAATGTCTTTTTCCATATTTTTCCTCGCTTTCAACTACTGCATATACACCATAATGATCACTTGCACATAAATCAATTTCGGAATACACTTTTGTTCCAAAAACATCACATTCAACTAATCTCGGAAATTCAACCGGATATGTATTTCTTAAAAATATGCGATCAAATCTTTGATTTATTTCTATTGTATTTTCATGAAATCTTGGATTATTTTGAAAGTCTAACGTGCTTTTTACTGTCACACCACTCACCTGAGCCGATGCTAATGCCAAGTCATAGTAACATGGATTCGCCTCAGTTTCGTACAACGAGCATTCTCCCTTCAGCATTCGAAATACATTAGAATCGTTACCGCTATTAAAATCTCCCAAAATAAAAACATAATCACAATTTTTTTCAGCAAGTCCGGAAACGATTTTTGAAATATATTTTTCGCGCTTAATAACACTATCCCATGGCAGGTGCGTATTCACTATTCCCAATGTTTTCAAATTGTACTGAATGGCAGCATATTGTGCATTGACATCTGTCCAATCTTCCTTTTTAATAATTGGATAGGTGCTAAGCACACAAATGCCCTCCTCATTATTTTCATAGTTAATAAAATAACAACTCATCTCCAGTTTATCTGCAAGTTCATAAGCCATTGTTTTATCTTTTACCTCTTGTAAACATAAAATATCCGGTTTTATCTTTTGTATTTCCTTTACTATGCACTCGGCCCGAAAAGGCATACCATCATCACTATTCCAAATATTATATGTCGCCAAACATAATCTTTTTTCACATTTCCTCACTATATATCCCCTCTCCTCCATAACCAATTCCATTTCTAAGCATTTACAACACAAATTTCCAAGTCCCGAATTTTGTCACCCACATCTTCCGGGCAATGAGCATCCGATGAAGTAATAATTTTCACATGATTTTTCTTCAATGCCCGAAGTAATTCGCGCTCCATTCCCAACGGAGAAGTTCCGGGACATCTTCTGGCTGCCCCGCTATTTTGATCTGCATACATATTACTATTTGAAAGTTCCTTTGCTAACCTTTTATAATAACCGGAAAGCGAAAAAGATGGTCTGTGTCCAAATAATTTTATGGCATCCGGGTGACCAATACCATCAAACAATTTACTCTTTGCCAGCAATATAGAATCTTCAAAATAGGTGCGGTATATTTTATCTACATCCATTCCAATCCAGTGTTCCGGCTTATGGTCAAAGGCGAAATCATCCACAAAATGAACGCTCCCTAACAAGAAATCAAAGCCTTTGTTTTTCGTCATTTTTTCAATAAATGCCTCCTGCTCTTTAAAGTAACATATTTCAAGTCCAAACTTTATCGTAACAGGATATTTTTGTTTTCTTACTTTTTCAATCAGTTCAAAATACTCTGGCAGCTTATGTTTTCCGGCTTTTCTTTGAAACCACTCATCCACAAACTTACTGTATGCACATACAGAACGGTACATTGGTCTAAATTCTTCAAATAGGTAGCAGTGTTCGAGCAAACGGATTTCATCCACCTGCCTCTCTACTGCCTTGTCTACAAATTGTTGGATCCATTCTAATGAGTAATCTCCCCGCTCAATATGAATATGACCATCTACCCTTCGCATATCATTCTCCCGGACTGCTGGAAATCACCTTGCCGGTATTCCAAAGTGTAACTGCCCTTTTCACAGCCTCCAGCCGCTCTTCCTCGGAATGAAAATCAATCGTCACCGAATGACATCCGCACTCCAGACACATCACATAATAGCCACAACCACATTCCTCTTCCAACAATGCGCCGCCCTCACACAGCGGACAGTCGCTGATCTCTAACATTTCTTCGATATTCATATTCTTATTCCTTTCTTTTTGACCTATTTTAATTTTTCCTCCCAAAACCACCACAGGGCGCTGCACGCAGCGCCCCATTCCTGCTATTATTTTACAAAATCATCCAAATCCACGCGGTCAAACACTTCCAATGCGCCCCCGCGGGTGGCGTTGAAAATCTTCACATGGTGTTTGATGGCATGTTCTTTTAAAAGGGTGTACGCATTCAGCGAGCCATCCAGGAAATACTTCTCATAATCGTCGCTCTGGATACCAAGACGGCGCATGCGGTCTACAATCTTTTTGGCATCCCGCTGCTTCAATTTGTCGTCCGTATAACCGTTGATAAAATGCGTATTTCCGGTAAAGGTCGAGGTGCAGTCGCAGCCGATCAGATAAATCTCGGAAAATCCCATGTAAACCGCCATCTCGATCATCAGCGACATTACCGTCGAACCGGACGGAATGTAGTATGCCAGCGGAGACCGTTTTACTTTGTACTTATCTTTTGCGATATTATACAAAATAACCGGATTTTTCGGCTTCTCACGGAAAATGTTATACGTCGTAATATTGGTAAATAATGGAATATTCCCAATTGCCTCGTTGATCTCCTCACTCTGGAATTTCGCACAGATGCGGTCGATCAGGAAATAATAATCCGGACGCCATGTCGTCTGGTCAAATGCTTTTGTCACAAGGTTACAGCCAAAGGTGATCTCGCCATTTTTCTGGAGGCCTTCCAGATCGGAAAGGCGCATACTCGGACCATTTCCAACGAGAAAACAACGCTGTCCCTTGTGCTTGTTTTTGTAAGAATATAAAAGTTTGCTGTTTGCCGTACGGCAAAGTCCCATACAACGGAGCATACCGGAAAAGGCAATATAGCCGTCACGAAAACTCTTACGGATGACATTTTTGGTATGGATAACCCATTTGTAAAAACGGAATGCCGGCCCCAGGTCGGTTTTTATCGTCTTTTCGATAACACGGCGTGCTGCATGGGCATCGTCAAGATAATTAAATTTTTCCGTAAAGGCTTTGTATTTCTCGTCGTATGTGAAATTGGCAAACTGATCTAAAATAGCCTTTACAAGGTCATCCTGTGTCTTTACGATCGGACCGGGCAGTTCGTTGATATCAAAATAAAAATCGCGGATCTCACCCTGATATTCATCGAGATCATACATATAAAATACCATCGGGCGCTTCAAGTCTCCATAATCAAACATCGTCGAAGAATAATCCGTGATCATAAGGTCACTGATGATGTACAGATCATTGACATCATCGACCAGCGTTACGTCGATCACGCCCGGCACATCATTTGCCACATCTTTAAATCCAATCTGATGGTGCGCGCGGAACAAAAGGACGTATTCGTCGCCGAGCTGCTGCATCAGTTTATTAAAATCAAGTTCTGTATTGTACTGGAATCCTTCGCCCTTTTTAAACTGGTTATCGCGCCAGGTCGGCGTGTACAGGATCACTTTCTTTCCTTCCAGTACTCCGATCTCTTCCTTGATGCGTTTGACATCCTCTTCGGTAAATTTAAAGAGCGCATCGTTTCGCGGATAACCTGTTTCCAAAATGATATCCTCTTTATGACTCTTATCAAGACGGAACGAGGAGATCATCTTTTCGCTGTAAAAACGGGATGGCGAGATAAGATAATCCATCTTGCGCCCCTTGATGTAATATTTTTTGTGCATTTCTGCCAGGGACTGTCTCGGATCCACCTCAAACTGAATATCGTTTCCAAGACGCTTTAACGGCGTTCCGTGCCAGGTTTCAACATACACCTGATGCGGACGCGGGATCAGATAATTCGGCAGAGCCACATTGTTAAACCAGTATTTTGCTTTCGCATAAAGGATAAATGCCGAGCGGGAATCCTTTTTTACGACACGAGTATGCCGGCGCACTTTCAAATCCCTATGCGCCTCCACATCATTTACGATCCATACAAAACGAAAATCACGGTATCTTTCATCCTGCATCAATTCTTCATAGATAGCGCGCAAGTTTCCGCCACAGCGTTTTCCGCTAAACGCCTCAAAGACGATCAAATGTTCATTTAAAATCGGATGGGTAAAACACTGCCACCAAAATTTCAATCGTTTCTTCAAAAACCGCTTATTTTTATTTGAAAGTAAGCCACTCATAAATATCCTCCAATTAACTCCATATCATAATGGTTTTTCCAAATTCTTTGTGTATATCGGCCTCAAAAGCCTTCCGCATATCGTCGATAGAACGTATTTTAAATACGCCGCCTACAATATTCTGCAAATACTCCGGAATCTCCGGATTGGTCTGATACAATTCAATCGTCTTGATAAAATCTTCTCTGCCGCTCCGGCTGCTGCCAAACATCCGAAGCCCTTTCTCAAGTATCATACGTGTGTTGATCGAAACCGGATTTTCCGACACTCCCAAAATCGCGATCGTGCCTTCCGGCCGGATATAATCAATGATCTGATTGATCGCTTTGGGCGATCCCTCGCCGCCGACACATTCGATCGCATGATCGATCTGCAGTTCTTCCGGAATCCGGGAAACTACATATGTCTCATCGGCAAAGGTAAAATCTGACAATTTGTCGCGATTTACACCAAAGATACATAATTTCGTATCCGGAAACATTGCTTTAAAAAATACGGCCGTGATATAACCTAAGTTTCCATCCCCCCAGATACCGACACATTCCCGCCGCTTATGAGCAATCTTGTCAAACCGGCTGAGAGCATGTACACTGACCGAAACAATCTCGGTAAATGCCGCAATAAGCGGATTAAGTTTTTCCGGGAGCCGCACCAGCCTGTCTCTGCGGATATCCACTACATCCTGCATAAAGCCGTCAAAACCACTTGCACGGAATTTGGAATCTCTGCGGTAATTTTCTGCAATGACCGAATCTTCGCTCATCGGGGTATTCGGAATCATTACTACTTTTTCGCCTGCCTGAAATTCTCCCTCCGGGTCATAGACCACCTGTCCGATCCCTTCGTGGATCAGCGCCATCGGTAATTTCCGGCGCAGAATATCTTCTGCACGCTTTCCCTGATAGTATCTCTGATCGGCGTTGCAGATGGACAAGTAAGTTGGTCTGACAATCACCTTTCCGCTTGTCAGATCAATATCTGTAAATTCTACTTCAAATCGTCTGGGTGCCACCAGACGGTATACTGCGTTCAGCATAGTCTAATCTCATCCTTCCGATTTGTTGTTTTCTTCCCCTTTGATCAGAGCCTCTGCCACACGCAGATCGTAAGGATACGTAATCTTGATATTAAATACCTCTCCGTCCACAATATGCACTTTCTCGCCCTTCATAACAAAAATCTTTGCCGCATCCGTCAAAAGTTCTTTTTCTTTCGGGCTGAGTGCCTGATACAATTCGCGAAGTTTCAACGCTTTAAAGGTCTGTGGTGTCTGTCCCTGATACATTTTACGGCGCTCCGGAATATCGCTGATCACCACATTGTCTTCGCTGCAAACGATCGTATCGGTCGCTGCTACCGCGGTATCGCAGGCACCATATTCCTTTGCATAGCGGATATTTTCCTCTAAAATCCGCTGCGTCACAAAAGGACGAACCGAATCATGTGTGACAATGATCGTATTTTCATCGAGATTGCCTTCCTGCTCAATGTAAGCGATGGAATTCATAATCGTCTCATTCCTCGTCTCACCGCCTTCGAGAACCACAATTCTTTCCGTGTCTTTCATATATTTACGAACGAGGTTTTTGGTGTGCGTGATCCATTCGGTCGGACACAAAACCAGAACCTTTTCAAATTCGCTTTGCATGTAAAACTTTTCCAGTGTGTGGATCAAGATAGGCTTGTCTCCCACCAAAAGATACTGTTTTGGTTTTCCAATATTTCCCATACGGCTTCCAACACCACCGGCAAGTACTACTCCATAAATCATAACTTCCTCCATTCCACCAGAATAGCAGCTGCAAAATTTCTGATGTATTTACTGTTGTACTTCTGTCTCTATTTTAATGCTTTTTCGCCCAAATGTAAAGAACTGCTTTAAACGCGTTTTTTTCTGAAGCGGAGCAGCAAACAATATTCTCTTTTCTGTGCGAAGCATATACTGACCCAAAAAGGCATAATCTTCTTTGGTATCCGGCACCATCCGGAGTGACCGGGAAAATGTCATGCGCACCCTCGCCCGGTACAGTTCATGATAGCGGTACATAAAACGAAGTCCGACCGGCTTATTGGTCAGGGAAATCCCGGCTTCAAATCTTTTTCGCGTATGTCTGCGCTGTCCCAGATAATAGATATCTTTTTCTGTCGTCGAAAAGGATATCTCGCGGTTTCGGTTATCCATCGCATAATAGAGGATTTCCGGGTCATCGACCGGATGAATGACCTCGCCCCGTACTACCAGTTTTTTCTTCTCATACCGGATATCGGTCACTTCATATGGCACATCCTTCAAGGAAGTAACGACAAGATTATGATACTTTAATCTGCCGCTCCGATATACAAATTCCGGTAAAATGTCCGTCCGGCTCTTCGCCTCAAGAAGCCAGATCTTTACATCATTTGGAATCTGCTCACATCTGCATATAATATCTTCCCCAATATCTTCCAGGATAGAACAAAACTCTTCTTTCAGTTTCTCACTCATTCCCTCCTTTTCCGTAAATCCGGCATGATACAAATTCTGAATCATCAAATGCTGGAAAAAGGGAAGAACTTCTCCCTGTGCTTTTTTCAACCGCTTCCATATATTCTTACCGGCAACGATCGGCGTCGGATATTCTCCGGCATCCTTCCACGTACGGCTGCGGTTCGGCTCTGTTACTACCTCTTCTTCCCGCCGCTCATACACGGCAAATTTTTCTGCCGTCTCATACATACGGCAGAGAAGGGCGAATTCTCCCTCGCTCTCCTTTTTCCGTATCAGGGCAGCAAACTCCGGGCGTACCAGCAGACGGGAAGCATCGATTGTTCCCACATTGTAATGCTCTCTGACATACGCCATATGCTGTTTTCCCTCCACCGGTTCATCGGAAACCACCACCATCATCACATCCGGTTTCAACGAAGCAAGAAAGGTATCCAGTCTTTTCCTCTCATGCTTTGTAAGGACAAGCGCATCTTTTCCCGGCACATATTCTTTTGTCAATTCTTTCCAAAAAACAAATGAATGTCTCAATCCAGTCTCCTTATCTCATCATATACACGTTTACAGTTATCCTGGTCAAACCAGCGGTAAAAAGCATTTCCACGCTCATCGTACAGCGGCTCCAGCACACAGTCCTTCTCGATTGCCTGTATCAATGCCTGTATTGTTGATTCGTAATCATAGCACACCGGTCCCAGCCCGTCTCTCTCATAGTCAAAGTACCCTTCCGAATACACTTGTCCCTGAAAGAACGTATCTTTATCAAACTGGGCATAGATCACCGGCTTTTTCAGATACGCAAAGTCAAATGCGACACTGGAAAAATCTGTAAGAAGCAGGGCATTACTGCGAAACTCCTCCTGGTAATCAATTCCATTCTGCATTACTTCGATGATATCATTTCCGGTAAAATCTTTCAACTGCACTTTATGATGGGTATGCAGGAAAAATTTACCGCGGTATCCTTTTTCTCTCATGACTTGAAGCAGTCTCTCATCATGAATCAGCGCATTATAAAAACGGTAAAATTCGGAATATTTAAACAACGGATTATAAATGCGTTCCCCGGTATCATTGTTCAACCGGCAGGCAAGGGCTGCACGCCATGTCGGCAGGATCAAGATCGTCTTTTCCGGCGCCTGATCCTGTTTTAAATTGTCATATCTTGGAAGTCCTGTCAATTTGACAACCGACTCATCGTAAAAATAATCGCCGTTTATAATCGATTCATATTCCGGCTTTGCAGACGTAACAAACATCTGCAGATTTTTATTAAACCGGTTCAGCCACTGCGACAGATCGTCCTTGATAATGCCGTGCTGTAAAAATACAAAGTTGTACTTATACAGATCACGGATATACTCACTGTCGTCATCCCACGGATTGAAGATGTTATCTTCCCCCTGTGAGGATATAATATTTTTTGCCAGTAATACAAATAATTTATAATGAAACTTCCGGAACGGGAGCACCGGTCCGACCGCTTTCATTTTCTCGTAATCCACACTATCCTCTGACAGCGTAAACCGGGATTTTATATCGTTTTCTTCCGCTCGTCTCAGATATTTGTAAAAATGCTCGGCATTGTCACCTGCCACATTGATTCGCTCCATAACAAGCCAGCGCTCTTTTCGCAAAAACGGGCGAATGATATGCGCAAGAATCCGGTATCCGGCAATTTCTTTTTTTCCATCTTTCAAACATCGTTTTAGGAGCGAAGCCTCTTTTGCCAGATGTTTTCCAAACCGTTTCTTTTCCACATAGATCTGTGTGTTTTCCGCATTGGCACTCACGATAAACCCATGATTATGGAAATACAGCTGTTCTACGTTTGGACTTAAATGGGAAAATTTTCCAATTTTGATAAATAAACGCTGCGGCATATTGTCCTTATATTTTCCATATACTTCATAGGTTGTCCCTGCTTCCAGAGGAAGCCGGATCTGATAGCCGCGCACACGCATGATTTCCTCGCCAAATATGACGGCTTTCCGGAATTCCGCCGGCTTAGAAACAATCGGGAAAACATCCCCCTTGTCATTTTCCACCGTAATAGTAATATCTTCTGCAAACGGGCACCAGATCCGCCCGGCAAGTTCCAGACAATCTTCATTGATATTCAGTACATCCACCGAAAACAGCGATTTTGCCTGCAGACTGTACATTTTAATGTTCTTAAAATACAAGGCACCGCGGCGGTATACCAATTCTTTACGGATGTCTCTGCCATACTTAAGAGACAGCGCATACAATTTATATTCCACATACATTTTATCCAGATGACAGATCAGATCGTCATCCATATACTGGAGCATTTTTCGAAGCCATTCTTTATACCATTCCTGCTCTTGTTCCGTTAATACTCCATTCAGATCATCACGCAAACGCCACTGGAAATCATACAGGATCAGGTATTGGATGTACAAAAGTACCGTGCCGTATTTATCAATGGATTCCTGAATCAATTCCAGATAATAATGTTCCGGCGTATCCAGATACCACTCTTTTGAGGTTCCCTTATTCTGAATGGCAGAAGACGCATTTACACGTTTGCGGTACAGATGAAGTGCCTCCGACACCACACCGTATTTGAGTTTATCCAATATGATCGAATTGACAAATTTGGAATCTTCTGCAAATTTTAATTTCTCATCAAACTTATACTTACCAAGAACTTCTGCTTTCACAAAAGAAGCTGTCACATGCATCTGAATATACGTATATTTTTCGAGGACATCAATGATACGGCTTCCCGGTTCGTATTTAAAATATAACCAATGGTATTCATCCAGAGCCTCAAAAAATTTCTGCGGACACGCAACGAGATCAATTTTATCCTGCCGTTTTTCAAAAAAATCATAGACTGCCTGAAAACTCTCCGGCGTCCATTTATCGTCAGAATCCAGAAAATTTACATATTTTCCCTCTATTTTTTCGATTCCATAATTTCTGGCTGCACTTACCCCTTTATTTTCCTGCTTAAGATAAAGGATATTTTCAGGATACTTTTCGACATATGCCAGACAAATTTCCTCACTGTTATCTGTGCTTCCGTCATTGACAAGTATAATCTGGATATTTTCTTTAAATCCAATGGTCTGCCCGATCACGGAATCCAATGTCTCTGCCAGATACTCTGCCACATTATAAACCGGTATGACTACCGAAAATTTGTATTTGTAATCCATCCTGTCTCCTTTCCTCATGATAAATCCGGTGCAAACGCAGTAACATGATAACGGCACCAATTCAATTGTATCAAATTGGTGCCTCTTTTTGTTTTATTACGATTATTTACATACTTCTGTGAAGTACGACTCTAACGCAGCTACAATCTCTGCACCAGCCTGTTCGCTGCTTCCCTTTACAAGATAATACATCTTGATCTTTGGCTCTGTTCCGGATGGACGAACCAAAACGTTGATATCGTCTTCCATATTAAATTCAAGTACGTTGGATTTTGGCAGATTTCCAATTCCTTCCTTATAATCCTTCACATCGATCACCTTATAACCAGCTACCTCTTTTGGTGCGTTGGTACGAAGGCTTTCCCTGAGATCTGCCATCTTCTTTGCTCCGCTGGCTCCTTCAAAGGTAATGGACTGAAGTGCTTCTTTGAAATACCCGTATTTTTCATACAGCTGATTCAACATCTGTACAAGGGAAATTCCCATTGCTTTGTAATGAGCAAACATCTCACAGATCAAGAGGGAGGCATTCACGCCATCTTTGTCACGGACATGTCCGCCGCTGAGATAACCATAACTCTCTTCAAAACCGAAGATGTAACGGTCTACTTCACCGTCTGCTTCCAAAAATCCAATCTGCTCGCCGATAAATTTGAAACCGGTAAGCACACGTCTTACTTCTACACCGTAGTCAGCGGCGATCTTATCGATCATTTTCGTCGATACAATGGTTGTTACAACCACCGGATTTTTCGGCATTGTTCCGTTGGCTTTATACGTCTTGCAGATATAGTCAAAGAGAAGGATTCCCATCTGGTTCCCGGAGATCAGCTGATAATCATCACCTTCTTTTACAGCTACGCCGACACGGTCGCAGTCCGGATCGGTTGCCAGAAGGAGGTCGCTTCCTACTTCTTTTGCCTTTTTCAATCCCACTTCCAAAGCCTCACGGATCTCCGGATTCGGATATGGACATGTGGTAAAGTTGCCATCCGGCATCTCCTGCTCTTTTGGAATCGTGATCTGGGTGTAGCCATTTTCTTTCAGACATCTTGTCACACAGTAACGGCCGGTTCCGTTGAGCGGAGTATAAACGATGGATACATTTTTGTCAATCTCTTTCGGATTCAGGGCACGCTCGGAAACGGCATCGATAAATCCGGTAATGACATCATCTTCAATATATTTGATCTTTCCTTCGGAAAGTCCTGCTTCAAAGTCCATGATCTTTACATCATCAAACACATCGACTGCTTCGATCTCTGCGAGAATCGCATCGGCAACTTCCAGCGTGATCTGGCAGCCATCGGCACCATAAACTTTGTACCCATTGTATTTTGCCGGGTTGTGGCTGGCTGTCACCACGATACCACCGTCACAGTCCAAAGCACGTACGGCATAAGAGAGGGATGGCGTCGGCATCAGCTCTTTGTAAATATTTACCAGTATTCCGTTTGCTGCAAATACACTGGCTGCTGTTTTTGCAAAAATGTCCGATTTGTTACGGCTGTCATAGGCGATCGATACGGAAGGATTTTTTGCCGCTTTGTTCAAATAATTGCTGTATCCCTGGGTTGCTCTGGCTACGGTATGCTCGTTCATACGATAGGTTCCGGCTCCGATCACACCACGGAGTCCACCGGTACCAAATTCCAGATCGCGGTAAAAACGATCGTTGATCTCTTCTTCCTTTCCCTCGATGGCTTTCAATTCTGTCAAAAGATCTTCTTCCGTCACTTTACCAAGCCATCTTTTATAATTTTCCATCATATCCATTTTTGTAATCCTCCTTTATGCTTCTACATTGGCACGCCAATACTCTAATGTGTCTTTCAATGTCTGCTCCAGACTGATCTTGCGTTTCCAGTCCGTCTGCTCTGTAATTTTCGTAATATCTGCTTCGATAATCGGAACATCGATCGGACGAAGTCTCGCCTGTTCCACTTCTACATTGATCTCGCGTCCGGAAAGTTCGATGATCTTATCCAGAACTTCCTGGATCTCATAGGCTTTTCCGGAACCTACATTGTAAGTTTCCCCGCTTTTTCCCTGACGGATCAGACATTCATAAGCGGCAATCACATCCCGCACATCGGTAAAGTCTCGTTTTGCTTTCAGATTTCCGACATGGATCACCGGCTCACGCAGTCCCTTTTCCACTTCAACAACCTGCTTACAAAAGTCAGACACAACGAACTGCGGTGACTGTCTTGGCCCTACATGAGTAAATGCGCGCACCATCACAAGTTCCAGCTGATATGCCTGCGCGTAGATCGTACCGAGCATATTCTGGCAGCTTTTCGTCGCTGCATAGATATTTCCCGGACGAAGTACGGTATCTTCAACGATAGGCACCTGATCGGGATGGATCCGCCCATACTCTTCCCCGGAACCGATCAGCAATACCCGTCCTTTGTATTCCATTTCCTTTAATACATCCAATAAATTCAATGCGCCTTTGATATTTACATCAACGGTCAATTGAGGGTTAGACCAGGATACGGCAACCGAACTCTGCGCTGCCAGATGGAATATGTAATCCGGAACAAAATTCTCGATCACATCAACAATTTCCTGTTTTTCCAACAGATTCATATCCACGACATCATAGCCTTCCGGCTCCAGTGTCTCCTGTTTCATCTTCGTAGAGCGCACCTGATAGCCGCACTCTCCACACAAATATTCAGCCAGATATTTCCCTACAAATCCGGCTCCACCGATAATTAATGCTTTTTTCATGCCTTCATTCACTTTCATTGATAATTATGCAATATGTGAAAAAGGCGCTGGCATCGCCCACATATGCGGTGAATCCCGGCGCCGTTTCCATATAAAAGATTAGATTGATTTTACTTTAATTTCTTTTTTTACTAAAGCTAAGTCATTCTTAACCATTCTCTCAACTAACTGGCTGAAAGAGATCTCACGTTTCCATCCAAGTTCTTTTTCTGCTTTGGCAGGGTTTCCAAGAAGGATATCTACTTCTGCCGGGCGGAAGAACTGTGGATTTACTTTTACGATGGTCTTTCCGGTTGCCTTATCTTTTCCGATCTCGTCAACACCGGTTCCTTCCCATTCGATCTCGATTCCAACATGTCCAAATGCAACTTCTACAAATTCACGTACGGTACGTGTCTCGTTGGTAGCGATGACATAATCGTCCGCATGATCCTGCTGAAGAAGAAGCCACATTGCTTTTACATAATCCTTGGAATGACCCCAGTCTCTCTTAGAGTCCATATTTCCAAGTTCCAGATGATCCTGTACACCAAGTTTGATACGTGCTACCGCATCCGTGATCTTACGGGTAACGAACTCTTTACCACGGCGCTCGGATTCATGATTGAACAGAATTCCGGAGCATGCATACAGATCATAACTCTCTCTGTAGTTCTTTGTGATCCAGTGTCCATACAGCTTTGCAACTCCGTATGGAGAACGTGGATAGAATGGAGTGGTCTCTGTCTGAGGAATTGCCTGAACCAGACCAAACATCTCACTTGTAGAAGCCTGATAAAATCTTGCTTCCGGTTTTACCGTACGGATTGCTTCCAGCATGTTCGTAACACCAAGAGCATCGATGTCGGCTGTTGCCAGAGGCTGCTCCCAGCTTGTTGCTACAAATGACTGAGCAGCAAGGTTATAAACTTCATCCGCCTGAGAGATCTTCATTGCTGTGATCAAAGAAATCGGATCGGTCATATCCGCATAGATAAAGTGAATCTTATCTTTAATATGCTCGACATTTCCATAATCTACAACGCTCTTACGGCGCATGATTCCATATACTTCATAGCCCTTTTCCAGCAGAAGTTCTGCAAGATAAGAACCGTCCTGTCCTGTAATACCTGTTATTAATGCGTGTTTCATGATATCTCCTTTCAAACCTAAACATTGCTATTCATTTTATTTATTGTAAAATCTTAGATGTACTCGTTGCGGTTGCAGATTCTAAGATTTTCAAGTACTTTCTTGATATCTCCGGCATGGCCTTTGTCACAGATCAGCAGCGCATCTTCCGTATCTACGACGATGATGTCCTCCAGTCCTACCGCTGCGATCAATTTTTCAGAACCTTCGATGATCGAATTCTTTGTCTCTACGGTAATAACATTTCCCTGAACGGCATTTCCAAATTCGTTCGTCGAACGGATACGTCCGACAGCCAGCCAGGATCCTACGTCATCCCAGCCAAATGTACCGGGAAGTACGAAGATATTTTCCGCCTTTTCCATAATGCCGTAATCAATGGATTCGGATTCCATTTTTTCGAATTCAGCCTCAAGAACACTTTCCTGTTCTTCGGTTCCGATCGCATCCTGAATCTTCACAAGACCCTCATAGGTCTTTGGCATAAATTCTTTCATATTATTTAAAATGGTGGAAACCTTCCAGACAAACATACCGCTGTTCCAAAGGTAGGATTCGTCAGCAAGATATTCTTTTGCTTTTTTGAGATTTGGTTTCTCTACAAAACATTCCACACCATAGGCACGACCCTCGCTCTGATCCGGATCAAATTTGATATACCCGTATCCCGTCTCCGGATAGTTTGGTGTGATACCGATTGTCGTCAGGTTGTTTCCTTTTTCTGCTACCTGGCAGGCATCTTTCAATACATCGACAAACATCGAATTGTATTTGATCAAATGATCGGATGGAAGCACGATCATAAGAGCATCGTCATATTTTCTGTTAATATGCATGGCAGCAAGGCCTACACAAGGAGCCGTATTTCTCCCTACCGGTTCGCACAGGATATTTTCTTCCGGAAGTTCCGGCAGCTGTTCTTTTGCCAATGCCTTGTAATCCCGGTTTGTCACAATGTAAATATCTTCCACATTTACCAGCGGTAAAATACGATTCACCGTATGCTGAATCATCGTAATTCCATCATCTGTCAGACTCAAAAACTGCTTCGGCAGATTTTTGCGGCTTTTTGGCCAAAATCTCTCGCCACGTCCGCCTGCCATGATCATTGCTGTAACTTTCATAATTTTTTCCTTTCTTACTAAATCTGTATTTATAATTTTGACATTAAAATTTCATTGTTTCCGTAAATGTAATATTCGCCAAATCCTGCCGGGATAAAGATACTGTCACCTGCCTGAAAATCGTATCGGCGTCCTTTATATTCGAGACAGCCATCCCCTTTTACAACAAGCAGCGACTGGAAAGACGTCTTATCACACCAAAATTTGATTCTGCCGCCTTCGCATTCAATCTTGTTGACACAGAAATAATCGCACTCAAACAACCGGCGGATCCTGCCGCTCTGCAAACGCACCTCGTTATTGTCAAACACCTGGGACGGTACGATCGGCGTCCGGTCAATCACAGCCACTCCCCGCTCGATATGAAGTTCTCTGTAATTCCCATTTTTATCCTTACGAAGATAGTCATATACGCGAAACGTCGTGTTGGAATTCTGCTGTATCTCCGCGATCACAACTCCAGCACCAATCGCATGAATCGTTCCCGGATGAATGAAAAAACAGTCTCCTTCATTCACTTCCACTTTATTTAAAATTTCCTGGATAGATCCATCCCGCATCTTCTGCTCCAGTTCTTCCCTGGAAACTTCCCGATTTAATCCGTAATATAAAAATGCATGTGGCTTAGCAGCCAGTACATACCACATCTCTGCTTTTCCCTCTTCGCCCAGTTCCCTCTTTGCCGAGTCATCGGATGGATGCACCTGAATTGAAAGGTTTTCTTTCGCATCAATAAATTTAATTAAAATCGGAAATCTATCTTTTGGCTGAAACCTATGAGAAACATATTCTGGAAATTGATCCAGTACTTCCTCTAATGTTTTCCCTTTAAATGCTCCGTTGCGGACCGTACATTTTCCATCCGGATGACAACTGAGTTCCCAGCTTTCCGCCGTACAGTCCCCATCGCCGGCTTTTCCATATAAGCGTTCCAGTTCATGACCGCCCCAAAGATAATCCTTGTATGCCGGAGCCAATTTCATTGGATACATATTATCACTCTTTGTCCTTTAATCTATTTTCCGGCAATTCGTTTTGCCGTCAATTTAAACAGTGTCTTAACATAACTCATAATAAATGGAATCAATCGTCTCTTCGACTCTCCATAAATTCTCTTATCAAACTCAATCGGTACTTCTCCGATCTTCAGCTTCTTATCGGATTTATTGAGGCGCAGGCAGAGAAGAACTTCCTGAAGCACATCATAGTTATGGCAGGTAAGTTTTACTTCTTTCAGCTGTGCTGTCTCATACATACGATAATCGGTAGAAATATCTTTCGCCTTGATTCCAAGGAAAAAGCGGAACATACCATTTAAAATGTGTGACATCACAATGGATGATTTCGCATCATTTGTCTTACCTCCCTCTACATAGCGGGAACCGATAACGACATCGCACGTTTCATCCACAAATTTCTTATATAGATCAGGAATATACTTAGGGTTGTGAGATCCGTCGCTGTCTAAGATCAGAAACTTGTCCTTCTCAGCATATTTGATTCCGGTTTTGAACGCACCTGCAAATGCCGGTTCTTCCTGATTGATATAACGAGCACCATACTCCTCGCATACTCCTTTCGTGTTATCCAAAGGTTCTGCGGTATCAATAACCAATATTTCGAACTCTTCTCCGGTTTTCTCAACATTTTCAATAATTTGCGGCAATAATACTTTCAGATTTTCTTCTTCTTTATATGCCAGCAAAACTACGCTGATTCCCATGATTCTTCCTCCAAAATTTTTTGTAATTCATTATTCAACAACTTATTTTACCATACAAAAAGATATTTGAAAAGGGTTTTCTAAAAACTTTATTATTTCCTTCCTCGTATCATTTTTCTCGCTGAACCGTCATTTTATAGTATTTCATCTTTACGCCCTGCGGAACATAGAGACGAAATTGTATATTTTTTCCTTTTTTTATTGTCAAATTCCGAATCAATGCCTTGTTTTCTCCTCTTTCTGCCTTCACTTTTGCACACACTTTTTTACCATCGTTGAGAGCCACATCAAACACCGGCAGCTCCGATGTCGTACCGTCCTCGATCTCGTAGTCGAACGTAATTGTATACGTTCCGGCAGTCACTTCGGAATACGGTCCACTCTGAACGATCCCGGATGGCTGTGTCCCATCCAGAACAAGAGCGCCCTCTTCATTGATTTTTTCCTTCGGCACAACATATCCCCATGAATATGGATAATCTATGGATACTTCTTTTCCTTTATCCGGCAGACCAACTTTAAAATCAAATTTATTTTGGATCAGGTCATACAATTCATAATCACGATATGCGTATTTTTTTATCAAAGTATTTTCCTTCCACATCCATGCCGGCATTTTCTCTTCTGCTGCTTTCGTTGTAAGCACTGCCGCATGCATATTCTGCACCGCTCCGGCATCAAAATACCGGGTTGTTGATCCATTTTTCGCTGCCGTCTGTCCATCTGAAGTAGATATGATCTGAACCTCTTCGGAAAGGGATTTCATAATACGTGCCTCTTCTATATTGTCATCCCCAAAAACATACAAAATATCAATTCCGTTTTCTTTGGCATCGTCCAGAATTTCTGTCAGCTCATCCGCAGAATTGTCAATCGAAGAATAAGTGCGGTAGCCTGTAACATTAATATACAGGATCATTGTGACTAAAATAAGGCTTACCAGCACCTTAACGGTATCATTTTTTATTTTGCGCAATTGATCTGCCGTAAGTCCGCTGCAAAGGATAACTGCCATCATCGGAAGCAGATGATATCTGTTTTCAAACGCACCCCCACTGTATGTCATATCCGCAAGGATCAATACGGCCATATTAACGATGACAAAGCAAAGAACCAGTCCTGTAACTACCTCCAGACGTTTATTCCGCAGCATACGGATGACACAGTATACAAAACTTCCCAGCATCAGTGCTACAAGCACAAAACATGCCACTGTATAAATTCCATTTACAGAAAGCACTTCCGTCTCCGCACTGCTGCTGCCGCCAAACAAGGCAAATATTGCTGAAACACTTGCCGCTGCATTATGTGCCAGATTTACCGTCGTTGTCAGTTTCATCGCCGGTGGATTGTTTGGCAGTGCCAGCACTTTGCACAATAAAATCCCGGCTCCTGCGGCACCGACACTGACCACAGAAAATAGATACTGTCTCTTCATCAGACATTTTCCGTGCCAGCGGCCATTTTCAAACAATTTATTTTCGCAGGCAATTTCGATGATCTGATATAAGATAACCGGTCCCACACAACAGATTAATTCATACACCGTTGTCGAAATACTGGATGCAAACAAAAACACCTCAAACAGCATAACAAACATAATCTGTTTTTGCGTTGTCTTGTGAAATCGGATCATGATACTCACTGCCATTAAAGCCATAATTGTCTTAATGCTGTAATATCCGGCAGCGGTAAACATCATCTTGGCATATCCTAACTGATCCCAGGTGTATGGACCAAAGACAAGGATCAGTATCACATACTCCGCTACGCGGCTCATTTCCAAATCTTTACATATTCTACGGATTACATAAAGATATAAAACGATCGTAAGACAGTTCGCAATACCGTATGCAGTAAATATATTATGCGTCAGACCATAAAATAAAGCAGCTGCCGGCACCGCCGAATCCCATCCGAGTGTTGTCTGATATGTCCAATCTGTAAGAAACAAAGTCTTTTGCTTCCAGATTTCTACTGCCTGTGTCAGTGCACAGATAGAATCGTAATCCATTGTATATTTTGCACGCAAAAAATTGATCAAAATGATTGCGATTATCTGACCACAAACAATTCCAAACAAAATCCATTCAAAACAAGTTCGTTTTTTGCCAGTAAACTGCTTTATTCGATTCATTATTATTTCTTCCTTTTTTAGATTATTCTACATAAGAAAGAGTCACTTTCTTGACCATAATACCTTTTCCGGTCGTGTCGCCGGCTTTTTGCGGCTCTTTCACCGTCTTACATTCTAAGAACAGCCAGTTAATATATTTCACTTTCTTGATATCAAGACAAGGTTTTACTTTTGCCTCGAACGTTACGGATCCGGATTTCAAGTTATCAATCTTGCCAATCTGTCTTCCGTTCATCTTAACATACGTTGTCCCCTTTTTCTTTCCGGCTTTATAATCAATTGTTACTTTAATCACCTTCGCGTCATCCGAATATACGCGGATTACGCTCTGTTTTGTCGTCCATGCACCTTGATCCTTGTACAGCTGACTGTGCCAGCCTTTATGAAGGAAACTCTTTCCTAAAGAAGCAAATGACATATCAAGTTCTACTCGCCGATTGGTGCTTCCTACAAGGAAATCGGTATATTCTTTCAAACCAAGAATCGGATTTTTCACCGCAATGATCTTATTATCCACTTCATAAATATGGCAGATATCTTTATATTTATGAGCACGTGCATAATCGATCAGATAAAGTGTGCGGTCATCTAACTGCCCTGCCGTAAATATCTTTGCATTTTCACGGTCACGGATCCGCTCCTGTTTATTTGTCATATATCGTGACAAATAAAAATTGCTCATTTTTATATTGTCAAAATTTGACACTTTCGAGCCGATCTGAAGCATCTGCGTCGCATTGTATCCATTACACGGATAATATACGATACGATCATAATTTCCAAGGGTCGTCTTCCAAAAATCACTGGTAACCAGCGAGTCATCTTCTTTTGCCGCTTTCTGATACTGGTTCTGCAGACGGTGGATCGGAGTATAAAGATCTGCCAGCTGCAGACATACACAAAGCACAACGATCACTTTCTGCCATTTTCCGGAGAAAGCTTTTGTGATCACAAACAGTGCCACGATCATGATCATATACATGACACACCATATAAACCGTCCTGAAGAACGAATGATTGCCAGCAGATTATCAATAAATGTCGGCCAGTGCACTTCGATAAAAATATTTTTTCCAAAATAAACCAGATTGGAAAAAGCCAGGATTGAAAATACAAATACAACAATCACTCCCGGAACATAAAAGGCATAGCGCTTTTTCAAATTCTGTTTCAAAAATGTTGAAAGCTGCTTTTTCACTGCCAGACGAATTGCCTTATAAATCAATGCAATAAAGCAAATGCCGCAAAGAATGAGCATTCCAAGACCAAGATACGCAAATCCTTCATACTGCAGATCCGTCATTCCCATTTTCTTAAAGAAAGTGGAATATCTCCAAGGATTAACAAATGTATTCAGATTCGCAGAGAAAAACCCAAATCCGGTTCCTCCCGAACTAAGCAGTGAAGTAAAGCCTCCGATAATAAAGAAAAAGAAACCAAAACTTCCACAAAAGGCTGCAAAATCAATGAGCACTCGTTTCCAGTCACGCTTTGATATCACCTGACTCAACAGATATCCACACATAATTCCGCCAACCATAAAAATGATATACATCTGAATCATTACGCATAATGCGGCAAGTACCGCCCATGCGATCGCATCTTTTTTATAATCTGTAAATTTTTCCTGATACAGCCAGATCAATATGGCACCCAGAATAAGGAAATGTGCCGCCAGCGAAGTATGTCGTGAATTTTCTGACAAAACACCAAATAAACGCTGCAAAACCGGTGTAGACAGGATAAAGAAAATACTGCTCACACCGCAGAATACACGGCTTTTATTAAATCTGGAAATGATCATCGCTGCCGTGCCTCCGTTGAGAATATAGCACATAAAGCCAAAAAGCCCAAAATACTGGAATGTGGCAGGTAAAATCGGTGAGATCAGTTTAAAAAACAATGCAAATAACGGAATCGAATCCGTATATAACACACTAATGGAATCCGGATTGGTTAAATAGTCATGCATTCCAAGAGGAAAGGACCAAGGCGCCTTACGGAAAAATTTCCAGCCAAGGTAATGCTGCTGCAAGTCTTTTCCGGTTAATAACCATCCATCATACGTAAAATTCAAAACACGTACTCCGTAGATTGCCATAAACAGAATTGCTCCTATCACAGCCCCTATCAAAAAATAAATCCTAAGTCTTGTATCCTTTTTCTGCATTCTTTTACTCCTAATCTTCAAAATTAATTCTCTCTTCCTCAATAACAAGTGGTCTTCTGGTTACTCTCGAACTGATGTTCATAATATACTCACCAAGCAGTCCGATAAAGAACAATTGTATTGAACCAAATATAAAAATACCAAGTAAGATTGGCGTCATTCCTGCCACAAATCTTTCCCAGAATACCAATTTCATAATAAGGTAAACAAGAGCAACTACAATACTGATTCCGGATAAAACGAATCCCATAATTGTAGCGATACGCATTCCCACTTTGGTATAGGATGTAAAACTAAGCATCGCAGCATCGTATAAACTATACCAGTTATTATGCGTCTTTCCGGCGCGGCGTTTTTCCTGCTGATATTCAATATCTTTTCTTTTATATCCGAGTTCTGCTACGATTCCACGCAAAAACGGCGTCGGATCATCCAGATTGCGGAGTACTTCAATAAACTCTTTGTCATACAATCCAAATCCTGTAAAATGCTCAATCTGCTCTACACTTGACATTTTTTTGATCAATTTATAGTAGCAGCTACGGAGGAAATACATAAGATGATTTTCCTTACTCTTAGATTTGATGCCAATGACAATCTTGTTGCCCGCCTCCCACTCATGAACAAATTTAGGAATCATATCAATGGGATCCTGAAAATCTGCACACATTAGGATTGTACAATCTCCTGTTGTCTGCAGCAGTCCATAATATGGTGAATTAAACTGTCCAAAATTTTTCGCATTGAAAATTGCTTTGATCTTTGGATTATTTTGGCAGAGTTTTTTCAATTTAGGTCGCGTCTCATCATGTGAGTCATTGTCAATAAATACCAATTCATAATCGTATTCCGGCAGACTCTTTTCAACCTCGCTGATGATCGCCTCGCTCAATGGCTCCACATTTTCTTCCTCATTATAAGTAGGTACAAGTATACTGATAACTTTTTTCATTGTATGTCAATGATTACCAAAAGCAATCATTTCCCCCTTTCGGTTATTTACATTGTGTACAAGTATTTTAAGATTAATCTTCCCAGATTTTCCATGGTGCCTTGTCTGCGCCCCACATCTCTTCCAGTTTCATCTTATCGCGCTGTGTATCCATGCACTGCCAGAATCCGTCGTGACGTCTTGCCACAAGCTGTCCTTCTTTTGCAAGTTTTTCAAGAGGCGCTTTTTCAAATACCGTAGAATCCCCTTCAATGTAATCGAAGATTGCCGGCTCCAGCACCATAAATCCGATGTTGATCAATCCACCGTCTACATTTGACTTCTCACGGAATGCAGTAACCTCGCCATTCTCGTTTACATCCAATACTCCAAACTGCTGTCCGACATTGTAGGAACTCATCGTCGCAATTTTACCATGAGACTTATGGAATGTTACAAGATCCATGATGTTGATATTGCTCACACCATCACCATATGTCAGGATAAACGGATCTTCGCCTACATATTTTTTAATACGTTTTACACGTCCGCCTGTCATAGTATTAAGACCGGTATCCACGATCGTCACTTTCCATGGTTCTGCGATATTATTATGAACGATCATCTTTCCGCCTTCAGCATAATCAAAAGTTATGTCACTATTGTGTAAATAATAATCAGCAAACCATTCTTTGATCACATGCTGCTTATATCCTGCACAGATAACAAATTCATTGATCCCGTAAAAAGACATCTCCTTCATAATGTGCCAGAGAATTGGTTTCTCGCCTACCTCTACCATTGGTTTTGGCTTCAAATAACTTTCTTCACTGATTCTTGTTCCAAACCCACCTGCTAATAAAACTGCTTTCATATCCGTTTCCTCCAATTTCTTTTTGTTTTATTTGTTCTCTTCTATATAATCTGCCTGAATAGACGCAATTCTCAACCTCGTATTTTGATTTGTAATCACCTCATAATGTACCTCTTCAATTCCATCTTCAAAATGAAATTCCGGTACCACAGCAGTTCGCTGTCCTGACATAATATCAACACTTCGCAGCACTCTTCCATCCGCTGCCGTAATATGGAATTCACCGAGTTTCACATTCGGCTCATTATTTTTTCCACGCTGGCGGTACTTAAGAGTTACTTTGTAATTTCCATCATTCTTAGTCATCGGTGCTCCGATCAATGGCGTTCCACCTTCCGGTTTCACACAAAGTTCTCCTCTGTTATTAATCTCACCATCTACCTGGAAGTTCGCGGAATAAGGGAAATCAATGGATTTCTTTGTCCATGTATTTTCAAATGCACTGATACTGTCAAAGATATTCTTCTCAACAATATACAGATTATATCCTTTCATCTGTTCCACCAGCTGCATCCGGCTCATAATATAACTTGGAACGCTGTCTACTGAATTTTCCGGCACCATAACCATCGTTTTACCGGTATGTCTTCCATTTTCAAAATATTTGGAGCTGGCTCCCCAGCCCATTCCCACATTATAATCTGTGTAAACCGTTACATTGACATCGCTGTCGCACAATCGCAGAATACGTCCATCATAAATCGCTTCACCTTCCAGTGCGAGATCCACAATAAGATTCACATCATACTTTTTGGCTGCTTCCGCGATCGGCATCAGATTATCCACCCTGCCTGTCTGCGTTGTCTCAAAATAAGTCCTGAAATTCATAAAGGAAATAAAGGAAGCACCGGCAAACAATACAATGCAGATTGTCGATATTACCAGCACATTTACACGTTGTTTAATATCCTGTAAAAAGACACCGATCAACAGCATGGACGGAATCATTGTTACAATGTGATATCGAAATTCAAAACTTTCGGATGCATAGTTGGTATCTGTGATCAGCAGGATCAACTGATTGACTACAAATACACACAAAAGTATACATACAATCGGTCTCTTTTCCTGTTTCTTTATCAAACGTACACTATAGTATATAACAATATACAATACAAAGGATGTGATCACGCCGGCAAACAACGCCATAATTCCATAATCTGACATTACTTTCGGTGAGATTCCTCCACTTACCACACCGAATAACTCATAAATACCACCAAAACATTTAATGATATTTGTCGCAAATTTTCCGGCTGGGATAAATGTCATGGAATCTGCTGAATTTGTGTAGTTAAGTACTTTTGATATTACCATTCCGGCTCCAAAACATGCTGTGCCGATCAATACAAAAATAGATTTTTTCGTTAATAATAATTTTAAATCTCCCCGACAGATTGCATTCAATACAATATACGCTGCAATCGGTACAATACCGCAGGCAAACATATAAACACCGGAAGAAATACCGGTCATAATTGAAAATATGCACAAAAAGACCAAAGGTATCAGCATATTACGGAATTTTTTCCCGGCTTCACAACGCATCATAAGATCAATCATCAGCAGGGTAACCATAACTTTTAATGCATACGATGCCGTACCGGTAAAAAGCATTGGTGTATACCCAAGCTGTCCCAATGTATACGGAGCAAATAAAATTGTCATTGTAGCAAAGCGGTATCCCATGCTCACTTTGGCCTGTTTTAAAATATCAAAAAAAAGCGCGACAAAGCCAATTACAAACAAATTATTGACAAAGCCAATTGAAAAATATACGTTTTTCGTAATTGCATACAACGGGATGGCAAACATGATCGGAACATCCCATCCTACTGTTGTCTGATACGACCAGTCTTTGATTGCCAGTGTTTTTTGTTTCCAGATTTCAATGATCTGTGCCATTCCACAACTGGAATCGTAGTCTGCCTGACATTTCAATCTCGTTAAATTGAAAATAAAAATACAAAGCAGCTCAACCACAAGTAAAACACCGAAAAAAATTTCTTTTTTGTTATTTTTTAATAATTTTTTCATATACATCCTCCATGTAAAATCCTAAAATACGTGTCTATTTCTTTTTTTCATCTGTCTTAAATGCCCAAAGTTTATTCAAAAAGAAATTAATCGGGATAGAGATAACAAGACTGATCAGCGGCGCTATTAATTTGGATATTCCTAACAGATCCACCCACACATAGGCAAGGACATTTGTCAGGATCAGTCCGGTAAAGCCATAGGAAAGATAGGATTTAAACAACGCCTTCCAAAAATTTCTTTCCTGTCCCTCTTCCAGCGAAAAGACAAATTTGCTGTTGAGCAAAAATGAAACAAATACACTGATCACAAAAGCAATCGTGTTGGCAGCATACATATCCAGATTGTGCGCTGACAATATTCCAAGTTTACTAAACAAAAAAAGACTTCCCATATTTATTGCATAAGAAAAAGCAGTATTCCAAACGCCTACCAGTCCAAAACGGACAAATTGAAGCAGTGAATCCCACACTTCCTCTGTTGCATCTACCTTTAGTATTTTAAAGATCAGACCGAAAACAGCGCGGACAATAATCTCGATAATATTCCATAGTTTATTTCCAATTTTCATATTTGTAATTTCCTTCCTGACTTACCGCTTTTCTCCAGGCAACGGTCTCCCGGATGCCTTTTTTAAAATCTGTCGCCGGCTGAAATCCTGTATCTTTTTGTAGTTCCTCAATATCTGCACACAGATACATTACCTGTTTATCATAATATGGAACCTCTCCGAACCGAAGTTCCTGATCCGGGTTTGCAGCATCCCGGATATCCGTAATAAACTCTTTTAACATCCGTGGCTGTCCGCTTCCTACGCAGTAGACTTTTCCATCTTTTCCCTTTTCAGCGGCAAGATAAAAAGCTTCTGCAGCATCATCACAATACAAATAGTCCCACATCTGTTCCCCTTTTGTATACTTGGGAGATTCTCCCTTTAACATGGAACAGATTCCTGACATCACCATCGTCCGGTCTTTATCTCCGGGTCCATATACACTAAGAATCCGTGTCCAGATATGACGGATTCCATATTCCCTGCACACTGCCCGGCTCATCTGCCCGGCGCATAATTTGGCAATCCCATAACCGGTTTCCGGATTTTCCTTCAACTTCGAAGAAAGTTTTACTCCATCCGGGACACGGCCAAACTCTGCCTGTGAACCTGCCCCGAGAAAAACGGAACAGTTTAACTTATGGGCAGCTTCCACAGCATCTATCGTATAAGTCACATTATCCAGCTGGCCATACATATTGTTGCGTGTTGCTCCAAATGTACCGCCCCATCCAAAATGGAAAAACGCATCACAATCACAGCCGATCTTATCCGGCAGAAGATTCAGTTCTGACAGATTACATTCTACTTTTTTCACCAAAGAATGTTCCGGAATCCGGGCATTTTGTGGCGAATCGGGACGAACGACCGCATACACTGAAATTCCTTTTTTTACCAGAAGCCGGATCAATGCCTGTCCCAGCATACCGGATGCTCCTGTTATAACAGCTGCTTTCATTTCTTTTCTCCATTTCCTGTTTTATTCTTCTGAAATCGGTTCAATGATCATTTCTTTCTTAAATGTCTCACGATCCAAAAATGGTGCCAGATCTTCCAATGGCGGTGAGAACAAACTGCCATCCGGAAGTTTCTTCGTCGCTGACTTTGGTTCAAACTTCTGATCGATCGAAACCATGATCTCACAGATTACCGCGCCCTCTGTCGCAAATACCTTGGAGATCGTATCGTCCAATTCATCCGTCTTATCACAGCGGAAGAATGGATAGTTATACGCATACGCAATCTTTTCCATATCCGGGAATTCCAGGTCGTGACTCTGTGGTCCGATTCCGACAAATGGTTCTCCGAAGAAATTGGACTGCGTCTGACGAATGGAATGATATCCATTATTGTTAATCACAAAAATTTTGATCGGAAGGCGGTTTGTCTGAATAGTCTGAAGCTCCTGCAGGTTCATCTGGATGCTTCCATCTCCGCTGATGCAGACAATTTCCTTCTTTCCTTCTGCCACGCAGGCACCGATTGCAGCCGGAAGATCGTATCCCATAGACGCAATCGCGGAATTTATGATAAATCTCTGACCTTTTTTAATCTCATAGCCATGGCTTCCAACCACACAGGCAGAACCATTTCCAACTACCGTAACGTAATCTTCCGGCAGTCTCTTACTAAGCTCTTTGATAAATGCATAGACATTGGCAGGATTTTTCTGCTCATAATGTTTTGGCAGAACAACCGGATAGGTCTTCTTCCAGTGATCGCATTTATTCAGCCAGAATTCATCCGTATCTAATTTGACGCCGCCAAGTTCCTCGTTCATGATGTGCATTACGTCTTTTACGTCTGCGCAGATTGGCATATCTACATGAATTGTCGGTTTTTTCAATTCATCTTCATCGACATCTACAACGATCGTATATGCCTCCCGCGCCCATGTCTTATAATTGTATCCAACCTGGCGGATGCTCAGACGGCTTCCCAGAGACAATACAAGATCACTGTTCTGAATTGCAAAGTTTCCGGCACGGTCGCCCATGATTCCGGCACGTCCCACATACAACGGATGCTCATCCGCAATCAGATCAATGCTGTTCCATCCTGTAACAACCGGAATATTTAATTTTTCTACCAGCTCGCAGAATTCTTCATATCCTCCGGATGTACGGATCGCGCTTCCTGCATTGATAACCGGGCGTTTGGCCTGTTTTATTTTTTCAATTACTGTCCGGGCTGTCTCTTTTGAGAATTTCTTTGGCACTTCATCCGCACACTCTGCCGGATCGAAACTCCGAAGATCATCCGTCTCAATATAAGCTCCCTGCACATTTACAGGAATATCCAGCCAACATGGACCGGGACGTCCTATATTAGCAAGATACAATGCCTTTTCCAGACAATATTTAATATCAAGAGGATCAATTACCATCTGACAATATTTTGTCATGCTTTCCACTGCTTTACAGATTTCAAATTCCTGATCGCCCATTGCCCGGAGATTCAGTCCGGTGCTGTGAGCCGTTGTATCGTAACGTACCTGTCCGGAAATGACAAGCATTGGAATGGAATCCAGCCATCCGCCGACTACTCCGGTAATTGCATTGGTTCCGCCAGGTCCGGTCGTTACACAGATTGCTCCGATCTTATTGTGCATTCTTGCATACGCCTCACCGGCAATCGCACAAGCCTGTTCATGGTGCTGGTATACGCAGTGAAGTCCCTCCTGATGTCCCAAACCATCGTTGAGGTGCATTGCACCGCCGCCGGTAACTGTAAATACAGTGTCAATATCATGGTCAACAAGAAATTGTGCCACGTAATTTGATAATTTAATCCTCATTTTTATCCTCCATATCGGAGTAATAATTACCCCTGGGTTCTTTATTTATTTTACTGCTTCTTTGATCACTTTTGCCATGTAGTCGATCTTCTCATCTGTCATACCCGGATATACACCAAGCCAGAAAGTATCTTTCATGATACGGTCTGTCACAGCAAGATCTCCGACAACACGGTATCCTTTACCGGATGCACGCATCTCATCAAAGCAAGGCTGTTTTACAATGTTTCCGGCAAAAAGCATACGTGTCTGTACGCCATGATCTTCGATATACTGAACCACTTTGTTCTTATCCACGCCCTCACGGCAGGTAAGAAGGAATCCGAACCAGCTTGGTTTGGAGTTTGGACATGGTTCCGGAAGAATGAGTTTATCTTCTACTTCTTCCAACGCAGCACGAAGCCGGTCAAAGTTGTGTCTTCTCTTTTCTACAAATGTAGGGAATTTTGCCAGCTGGGCACATCCTACTGCTGCCTGCATATCCGTTGCTTTCAAGTTATATCCAAAGTGTGAATATACATATTTGTGGTCGTATCCAAGTGGAAGTTCTCCGTACTGCTTGTCAAAACGATGTCCACACAGGTTGTCTCTTCCGGATGGACATACGCAATCTCTTCCCCAGTCTCTCAAAGAGCGGACTGCTTTATGGATCAATGGGTTGTCTGTATAAACAGCACCACCTTCACCCATTGTCATGTGGTGTGGTGGATAGAAACTTGACGTACCGATATCACCGATCGTACCTGTGAATTTTTCTTCTCCGTTGATCGTGTACTTGGATCCCAAAGCATCACAGTTATCTTCAACAAGCCATAAATTATGTTTGTCACAAAATTCTTTGATGGCACCAAGATCCCATGGATTTCCCAATGTATGAGCGATCATGATCGCTTTTGTCTTATCGGAAAGAGCCTCTTCCAACATAGAAGCATCCATATTGTACTGTGGAATTGTCATGTCTACGAATACCGGAACAGCACCATACTGAATGATCGGTGCAATTGTAGTCGGGAATCCGGCAGCCACTGTGATAACCTCATCGCCGGGCATAATACGGCGGTCTCCCATCAAAGGAGAAGTAAGTGCCATAAATGCAAGCAGGTTTGCGGAAGAACCGGAGTTTACCAGAGAACAATATCTGGTTCCAAGGTACTCTGCAAATTCTTTTTCAAACTGATCGGTATATCTTCCTGAAGTAAGCCAGAACTCAAGGGAACTGTCTACCAGATTTACCATCTCTTCGTGTCCATAATAACGGGAAGCATATGGGATGCGGTCGCCTTCTTTAAAAGGCTTTTCCTGATTGTGGTATTTGTCACAATACTCCTTTACCATCTCCAAAATACTTTCTCTTGCCTGTTTTTCATTCTGATTTTCAAACATAATCTTAATCCTTTCTGATTTTCGTAATTATTATCGATTTAAAAATTCTTTAATCTGCTTGTCCATAATATCTGCCACACTTTCTCCGGCAAAATATACTTTCGTCCATTCTACCGTTTTGTCGAGTGCTTCCGATACCGTCCAGCGCGGTTTCCAGCCAAATGTTGTCTTCAGTTTTGAGCAGTCGAGTTTGAGGAAGTTTGCCTCATGAGGACCTCCGTCATACTGATTGACCCATTTCATGCCTTCGCCCCATTTTTCCACAAACAGATCTACCAGATCACCTGTCGTTACGCAGTCTGTCTCATCCGGTCCGACATTATAATATCCCTGATATTTGGCATCCAGATACTGCTCTTTGGCGATCATCAGATATGCGATCACCGGCTCCAGCACATGCTGATACGGACGTGTGGAAAACGGATTACGGATCACAATATCCTTCTTTTCTTTTGCTGCGCGCACGCAGTCCGGGATAATACGATCGTTGGCAAAATCACCACCGCCGATCACATTACCGGCTCTTGCCGTCGATACCGCAACCCCTGTTTCATTGAAAAATGAATTTTTGTAACTGTGTGTCACCAGTTCGGAACAGGATTTACTGTTGGAATACGGATCATATCCATCCAACGGTTCGTTTTCACGATATCCCCATTCCCATTCTTTATTTTCATACACCTTATCCGTTGTGACGTTTAAGAAACTCTTAACGCACGGATTCTGGCGTACACATTCACATATATTTACCGTTCCCATCACATTGGTTTCATACGTATAAACCGGATCCTTATATGAATCTCTTACGATCGGCTGGGCAGCAAGATGAATTACAATTTCCGGCTGAACCTCTTTGAAAACATTGGATAATTTTTCCAAATCACGAATATCTCCGATCACCGAATTCATCTTATCTTCAACCTCTGCCATTGAAAAAAGATTGGGATCTGTCGGTGCTTCCAAGGAATACCCTGTCACTTCTGCTCCTGCCTGTATCAAAGTACGGCACATCCAGCTTCCCTTAAAACCGGTATGTCCCGTCACAAGTACTTTTTTTCCCTGATAGAAACTTAAATCTTTCATGTCTTTCTCCATTCTGATTTGCATAATTTTCGCATCATAATATAATATACCGTATATCAGTATAAAGCACAATCCAATCTTTGTCAACCTCTAACGCAAATTGTCAGTGCCGTAAAATGATGTCTAAAAGCGCCTGATAGCCTTTCTCGTAGAATTCTTTTTCGTAATGCACCATAAACGCACCCGACACACACAGATCGTCTGCTTCATAGTCTTTCGCATAATCAATCACATGACAGTCCATCTTCTCTTCAAAATAATCCTGCCATTTTTTCAAAAATGCTTTTTTCTTCTTTAATGTCGCCTGCTTATAACCGCGGATCGCCTTTTTCCGGCGCTCATAATCTAAAAATTTGAGTTTCACATCCGCTTTGATGAAAATGATCTGCGTTCCATAACGGCGTTTCAAAAATTCAATAAAAATATCAAAACGGGCTTTGATCTCTTCGTCACTCAGCACGTCTTCTACCGTCGTCAGTTCGCAGTCTTCTTTGATCTCTTTATAAAAACCAAGTCCACGCACTTCACTGTCTGCCGTAAGATAACCGCCCTGATATTTCACAACATCACAGATCAGGTCATAAAAATCAAGAAGCAGCCACTTGGATCCGGTCGTTTCCAGCTGTCCCGGCAGATCCTTGTGAAACGCACTTTTGATATAACCGACGCGCCAATTGCTGTTTTCGAACAAAGACAGATCGTCAAATTTGGCATCGTCATAAGGAATCGGTTCATCAAATGCAAATAAAAAGCTGTTGCGGTATGCGTATTTGCCAATCTTAAACCGCCCGGTGTCTTCATTCAGGATCTCGCGTGTAATACAGGATCCCCAGAGGTCTACCTGAACCGGCTCATAAAAGGCGTTGAGTGCCCGGATTGGTGCCAGCCGCTTATCTGCTTCCAGTTCTTTATGGTAGCAGTCTTTTATGCGTTCCTGCTCAAAATCTTCTTCTGCCGCCAGAAGCAGCAGTTTCTTGACCTCTTTTGCCTTTCCGGCATCGAGCGCCCGCATCATGGCATCAAAGGTTCCGGCATGCACTTCATTGATGTAGACCGGTCCTTCCAGCCAGCCTCGTTTTTCCAGTTCTTTTTTGACAAGTTCCGTGTAGGCTTTGACAATCTTCATCTTATATTCGTAGATTGCCTTGTATCGTACTCCCTCCCGGAACAAATCCCCCTCTTCCACCGCCTGTACCACTTTCAGACAGGTGCGGAGATCTTCGGAAAACCGGAAATCATACTTTTCAAGGATTTCCGGTATACTCGCATATCCTTCCTGCTGTATTCTCACAATATCGTACTCAAATTCGGTCAGCACAGGACGCCCCAGACTCAGGATCAGATGATCGATAAATTTGCTGTCATCCATAAAAAGCGCGGTATTATTTTTCGCATACAAATTGTCATAATATTTGATAAACCGCCCAAAACGAATGTAAAATTCATCCTCTGAAAACACCCGCTTTTCCGGCTGATACCGCATAATATAGGAAATGAGCCGTCTGGCATGATGATAAAACGGCTTCTCATAAGAAGACATCGTATATCCTTTTTTATGATTGAAGTCCAAAAAATAATGGGAATAAATGTCAACCACATACGGATCCATCTTTTCCACAAAATAGTCCTCCAGTTCTTTGATACGCCGATTGTACGCTTTACTGCTCTTTTTTTGCACTTTCCGCACATGCTTATGCGTCACAAACCACTTCGGACATCTGGACTTGACAAGGATAATGTGGTCTTTGTCAAAGTATTTTGCGATCAGTTCCAGATAGTTGTCCATATAGGGTTTCCAATCGAATTTCCGGTCACGCATCACATCGATTTCTTCAATCTCGTCCTGGTGCTCTGCATAAAACCGGCTCTCCTCAAACTTTGGATTTTTGGTAAATACCTGGTCTTTCCATACACACAAACGATGCCCCGCTGTATAACACATGTCTACCACAAGGAAATCTGCCGGATTTTCTTCCAGTTCCGTTTTCAGCCGTTTTTCGAGATCCATCGTAAGAAGCGGAGACGCCGGTCCATCGACCGCAAAGGTCGCTCCCTCCGGATTTCCCACCAGCGACAGAAGGGATATCCAGCAGCTGTCATTATATACTTTATATCTTTCTTTTAACTCCATATCATTGATATAAGAGGAACCATTCAAACGTATAATTGGCATTTCCATGATATTTTTCATTCTCCATTCTCAAGGTATAATTGACATAATTATAACACATCTTTGACACGATGTAAACAACAGTCACATCTTTCTTGTCCTCTCCATATGTTAAAACGAAAGTAACTATTCAGGATCCAATGTATGAAAATCAATGAATCGTCGTGCTTGCACGTAAGAGGCTTTGATTTTCATACATTTAGATCCTAATAGGGCTCCCCTTCCCACATGAGCATTTTTAGCCTTGTCAAAGGCGGGAAAGAACACAAAGTGTTCGAAATGCGAATGTGTGAGAGTGGGGGTCCTGAATAGTTACAACCGAAAGGCTAAAGGAGGAACTTCGTATGAATCGTGTCCGTGAAATTGTTAAAGCCTCTTATGCGCACGAGGCTCATATCTATGGGGCAGGGAGCTGTATCGCGATACTTGACAGCGGAATTGCCGCGCATCCGGATTTTGATGACCGCATCATCGGATGGTACGATGTCCTTTCTGCCACACGCCAGCCCTATGATGACTACGGCCACGGAACCCACGTTGCCGGGATCGCTGCGGGAAACGGCCGCGCCAGCCGTGGATTGTACCGCGGCATTGCTCCCCAGGCAGATCTCGTCGCAGTCAAAGTGCTGAACCGGTACGGAGAAGGAACCGTCGAAAGCATCTGTACCGGCATCGACTGGGTTCTCCGAAACCGCATGCGCTATGGAATCAATATCGTAAATATTTCTGCCGGCACTGCAAAGGAAAAGCAGTCTGACGAATCTTCTCCTCTCGTGCGGAAAGTAGAGGAGCTTTGGGATGCCGGTCTTGTCGTCGTCGTTTCTGCCGGGAACCGCGGTCCGGAAGCCGGCACGATCAGCGCTCCCGGAAACAGCCGCAAAGTCATTACGGTCGGTTATTATGGCAGAGAAGGAAATTCCGGCACCGGTCCCACGATCCATTGTATCAAAAAACCCGATGTCATTACGCCGGGAAGCCATATTGTCAGCTGCCATCATACGAATATCCAAAAAGTCCCGTATACGAAAAAAAGCGGTACCTCCATGGCAACTCCGGTTGTCAGTGGAGGCATCGCCTTACTTTTAAGTTTACCAAAATACCGGTTTTATGAACCAAAAGAAGTGAAAATCCGGTTAAAAAACAGCTGTACCGATCTCGGTCTGCCCCACAACAAGCAGGGCTGGGGACTTTTCGATCTAAAGCGGTTTTTATTCTGAACACTCCTTATTCGGACGGGAGATGCCAGATCTCGTCGTTGTACTGTGCGATCGTACGGTCCGAAGAGAAAAACCCTGCATTAGCAATATTTACCAGCATTTTCTTTGCCCATGCCGTGCGGTCATTATAGGCTGCATACGCACGTTCTTTCGTCTCGACATACGCATCAAAATCCGGGAAGGTCATAAACCAGTCTTTGTTCAGCAGTTCATTGTACAGACGCTGCAAAGATTTCTTTTTCCCAATTTTTAACATTTTTGGGCTGACAATGAAATCCACTGCTGCCTTCAATGTGTCATTTTTCTTATAGTAATCTTTGGAACAATAATCGCCTCTTTCATAGCGTGCGATAACGGTATCGCTGTCCTCACCGAATACAAAAATATTGTCTTCGCCCACCAGCTCATGAATCTCCACATTGGCTCCGTCTTCGGTTCCCAGCGTAACGGCTCCGTTTAACATAAACTTCATGTTTCCGGTTCCGCTCGCTTCCTTTGATGCCAGCGAAATCTGCTCGGAGATATCACAGGCCGGGATCAGTTTCTCCGCCAATGTCACATTGTAATTTTCTACCATAACAAGATTCAGATACGGCTTGACGTCTTTGTCCTTATGGATCAGTTTCTGCAGGCAGAGGATCAAGTGAATGATGTCCTTTGCGATCACATACGCCGGTGCTGCTTTGGCTCCAAAAATAAGTGTGACCGGACGATCCGGAATCTTCCCGGATTTGATCTCCAGATATTTATGGATTGCATACAGTGCATTTAACTGCTGACGTTTGTACTCATGCAGACGTTTGATCTGAATATCAAAGATGGAATCTTCATTCAGCTTGATCCCCTGCGTCTCTTTCAGGTATTTGGCAAGCTGATGTTTATTCTTTTTCTTAATCTCCAGAAGGCGTTCCAAAACTGCCTCGTCATTCTCATAAGCAAGCAGTTTTTTCAATTCCATGGCATCCTTTTTGAATCCGTCACCAATGCAGTTTTCCAACAATTCCACCAGACGCGGATTGCTGTGCAGAAGCCAGCGGCGGAATGTGATACCATTGGTCTTATTGTTAAATTTTTCCGGATAAATCTTATAAAACGCGTTTAATTCGTTATTTTTCAAAATTTCCGTGTGAAGATATGCCACTCCATTGACACTATGTCCATAATGGATATCCATATGTGCCATATGAACGCGGTCGTCCTCATCAATGATATATACCGATTGATCGTCGTATTTATCTTTTACACAAAGATCCAGCTCATGGATGATCGGCACGATCTGCGGTGCCACTTTTTCGATAAAGGCAAGCGGCCATTTTTCCAGTGCTTCTGCTAAAATCGTATGGTTGGTATAAGCACAGGTATTTGTCGTGATCTCAATTGCCTCATCCAGTTCGATCCCTTTCTGCATCAGCAGACGGATCAATTCCGGAATCACCATGGATGGGTGTGTATCATTGATCTGAATGGCTACATAATCTGCCAGATCATGGTAATTCGATCCCCGCTCCTCTGCTTCATCCAAGATCAGCTGTGCCGCGTTGCTGACCATGAAATACTGCTGATATACGCGAAGCAGACGACCATCTTCGTCGCTGTCATCCGGGTACAAAAACAGGGTAAGATTTTTCTGTATATCCTTTTTGTCAAAATCAATTCCTTTGTCAACGATCTTTTCATCGACAGAATTGATGTCAAACAAGTGCAGAACATTTGTACGGTTATCATATCCTGTCACAAGAATGTCATACATTGTCGAAACTACATTATATTTCCCCAGCGAAACGGAATATTTGCGGTCACTTTTAATGAGCCAGCTGTCGTCTTCCATCCACGGATTTGGTACTTCTTTCTGCATCCGCTTCTTAAATACCTGACGAAAGAGTCCAAAGTGGTAATTCAGGCCGATTCCGTCTCCCGGCAGTCCCAGTGTCGCAATGGAATCCAGAAAACAGGCTGCCAGTCTTCCCAGTCCGCCATTTCCAAGGGATGGTTCCGGTTCCATTTCCTCCAGATCACTCAGTTTCTTTCCGGCTTCTTTCAATTCCTGACGCACCTCATCATAAATTCCAAGGTTGATCAGATTGTTACTCAGCAGTTTTCCGATCAGAAATTCTGCGGAAATATAATAAAGTTTTTTCTTTCCTTCTGTCTTTTCTTTCTTTGCCGCCATCTCATTGACCATCTGCAACAAGGCAGCGTACAGCTGTTTATCGGAACAACGTTCGATATCTTTTCCGTATTTCTCTTTTACATACTCTGCAAACATGCTCTTTCCTCCACTTAAAAGCTTTGTTTATGCTATCGTACTCATCATAACATACAAGAGGTGGCATGTCAAAGGAATGCGCAAAACAAAGTGCCTCTGCTGAATCAATATCAAAAACTTCCTTTTATTCTTCCGTCGCCGCTGCAACCCATTTTGCATTATTAACTTGCAAACCATAACCGCAGAATGAGCAACAATGGTTTGCATCCGGTATAAAATTAGCACCACAAGAAGGACAGTCCTTCTCGGTCAAAAAAGCTCCATCTGCTTTTCTTCTTTCAGGATATCTTGCCCGTTGTAGTGTAAGCTTCTTTTTTGCTTTTTTGGTATATGGTCTCTTTTTCTCCGGAAGATATGTTTCGCTTACATATACTCGGATTGTTATTTTCGTCGTTTCGTCTGTATTAACAACTTTTTTCAAAATAATTGTTCCAATACTATAATCCATCAGATCCGTATCCTTTTTTTCCTCATACAATACCTCACCGATACATGACCTCAAATAATTTTCAGAATAACGGACAATCTCCCCTCTCCGTTTCTCCTGTTTTATTCTCCCCCAAACAATAACAGCCGTAATTCCTACCATAATAAGTATCGCTGCCACCACACCTGCCGCCAAGGATACCTCGGTATCCTGAATAAGCCACAGGCAAAGAAACACACACACAAACAAAATGAACACAGATGCCAAGAGCTGCAAAGTTCTTCGCAAGTTCATTCCCATCTTCTCATATATATCAAATTTCTCAGTCTGCCAGTCATAAAAATCACTTTGCAACACACCACCGCAGTATGAACAAACCGCTTTCTGACTACTTAATTTCACTTCCGCACCACAGGATGGGCATATAATCTTTGTATGATTTCCATAATAATTTTTCTTTTTTTCTATACGATCTGTATTTCGTATATGTCTTGACTGAACAATCCTAAAATAGGCATTTTTATGATACAGCTCATAGATAGGTGTGTTTTTTCCATTCGGCACAAGACGCTCCACTGCACTACATTGCAAGACAGACTCCCGCCATTCTCTGCCATCATCATTCCACCTTTTAAAATCGTTCTTGGGCAAAGGCACAACATCCGTTAATCGAATGTCACGACAAAGCTGACGCTGTTTCAACAATTCAATCTGCTTCTCTGTTTTTCTCCGAAAAATCCTATCCATTCTCGCCGGCAGCAAACTTTTATCCGCTTTGCCAAGAGGAATCAGCACTTGTTCAAAACTTTTCCTGATATTTCCATGAAGTTTTTCTCCCTGCAAAGGTGTCTCACGCGGAATAAGCAGTTTTTTCATCCTCTCACTCTTTCGGTTTTTAGGTAAAAATCCGGAAAAGTCTACTTTAATAATCTTCTCGCCAATAAAACAGGCACAAGACACAGCAATTGCCGTCGCAATCAATAATGCTTCTGATAAATTCATAAATCACCTTCCTGTCCTTTGTTTCAATTTTTCTCCGCTTTTTCCGTTGGTTCACTTTTCCCTTTTTTGGTTTTCCTTCTAAATATCTCATAAAGCATTCCTACAATAATAACAGCACCAAAAAGGATTGCCAGACAATAAAGGAGAAAGTCCACCGGAGTTCCATCCGGCGATATTTTGTAATCCCCATTTTTCGTTTTATACACCTCGACATCAATTGTATCGCCCCTTCTTAATCTGTCATAGGTATTCTTTTTTGCATAATCCCTCGCATACGCATTAAATTTATATCTTCCCGTATATTTTTTCCCATCAATCTCAAATGAAACCCTGGTCTTATATTTTGTTTCAACAATAACATCGTTATCGTCTTTTTCATCATGAGTTTCCAATGTTTCAATAACAGCTGCGACTTTTCGTATATCTGTCGAATTTTTATATTCGGAACTTTCAATTCTACTGGATACAATTCCAAAAATCCCCGCTGCAACCAATCCAATCCCACAAAGCAAAGCAAAAAAGGAATATTTTTCAAATTTTCTTTTTGTCTGTTTTTCTTTCACAATAATTTCCTCCTATCGATATAAAATAACAATAGTATAACATGTATTTCCAAACTTAACAATTACATTCTGCACTGCATCCCCAGACGGCTCCTCCGTCATCAATCCTTACCATGATCCCAAGCCAGTTTACTCTTTTCCAATCCCCTGCCGCCAAAATTTTTCTTTCTAAACTCACTTTGACGGATGCTTTCCTCAATTTCTTTCAGGCATTCCTGATAGATTTTTCGACCAAACTCAATCATTACATGCATCAAATCTTCCTCAAACCGAAGCATATTTCCGGCAAAAAGATATGGCAGTTCTCCTTTGCGTTTTTTTGTTTCGGCACTTAAAACTTTATACAAAGGAGCTGCCTTTTTCAATATTTATTTTTCCGAAAGTTCTTTTACGCTAACGCAAAACAATCCTATTTCTTTATTTTCACCTTACTACTGCCACTCCATTTTCCGTAAACTTTGCTTCCATTTACTATCTTGCAGGCACGAACGCGGATAAAATAGGTCTTTTTCTTTTGCAGTTTCTTCAGGGTCACAGAAGTTTTCTTTGTCGACGTTTTTTTACATTTTTTCTTAAACTTCTTATCCAATGCATATTGAATCTGATAGAATTTTGCACCATCTGCCTTCTTCCATGTGACAACAACTTTTCTTCCTTTTTTATTTTTCGCAGATTGTATGGACACAACCATTTCCTTTTCCGTTTGGGAAGGACTGGAAGGCTGTATCACCGGTTTTTCCTCCGGCTGAACTGCTGCCGGAGTCTGCGTCCCCGTCGGTTTGGATGTTTCCGGCGTCTTTGAACCGACCGGTGCTGATGTCTCCGGTGTCTGCGAACCAACCGGCGTTTCCGTCGGAACCGCTGTCGGTACTCCTGTCGGATTCGGTGTTTGTGACGGCGTTGCTCTCGGTGCTTTTTCCGGTACCGAACTTACCTTCGCCGCCTTTTTCCATAAATTGGAAGTCAAATCCAGATGAATTACCGGCCGGACTGTAAAGGAGTCTTCCGTTACGTTTGTACCGTAATACTCCCCACCCCCATACTCGGAAACATAGGCTGCCTCATTTATATCAAATCCCGGAGAACGCAGCCACCATTTTCCGTTATCATCAATTTCCTCAATCCAAGAGGCAAATGCGCCTTGATCATAGGCATACGCGGTCGTTTTCGCCTCTCTTGTCCTGCTCATACCATAAAATCTGTCATCAAATCCATATGCCGTATTTGCCGCCTCCGCTGCTGACAAAAGATAAATGCGGTCCTGCGTATCGGCTCCACCATCACTGTCAATGGACTCATCCGGATTATCTTTATTGGAATTGGATACCGTCGTTATTTTTATGGCATCCTGTTCCTCTTCGGTAAACGCATCGCGCATAAAGGTGTCATTCAGCCATGCCCGCAAACTGCAGTTTTCCCAGCTGGTTTCTGTCATTTCTCCATGGTATGGTTTGTTATCCAGTCCTTCATCCGCAAGCAAAAACGCATCGTTCCCCTCTACAGAAAGCACACGCCATTTGATTGGCTGTTTTTCTGCGGAAGCAGTTTCCGCCACTGATTCCTGCCAGTAATTTCCAAATGTAACACAATCCCAAACGGACATCATCTGTCCCTGCACCTCTAGCTTTTCTGCCTTTTCCCATATGGGATCAGACAATTTCAAATGCAATACCGGACGCACTGCGCCATATGTCTGCGCAAAGGTGCCCTCAGAATCTCCATCTCCTGCCATTCCGACATTTGAGACACAGTTTTCTTTTCCCGGGGAACGCAGCCACCAGAAAAAGGCATTATATGCCTCAGAAGAGTACATTGTCTGTGCCACCTCGCGCGCCGGACTGGTCCGATGAAATGCCGCTTTGTCTGATTCCTCAAATCCATACTGCGTATCCGCAGCTTCGTCGATTGACAACAGATAAATTTTGTCCTGTGTATCGGCACCGGCTTCTGTGTTATACTCTTCATTGTCCTTATTTACAACGGTTGTCTCCATAATCGCCGCCTGTTCTTCTTCCGTAAATGCCTCCTTGATAAAGTCTTCATTCAGCCATTTGCGCAGAGAACATTTTTCCCACGTTACGGCACTGCCTTCCTCGTCAAACGGCCGGCTTTCAATCGCCTGATCCGCCATCAGAAAAGCGTCGTCTCCCTCTACCGAAAGCACTCGCCATCGAATTGGCTTTTTCTCATCATTCGTATTGATCTCCCCATCATCATTCGTATCCTCCTGCCAGTAATTTCCAAATGTAATAGTGTCCCATGCCAGCACATCGGTTTTTACGACCGGATTATGTAATCCTTCTGACGAATCCGTCTCCTCTCCGGATACAAGAACATCTTTCTGAATCGTCGGATTTCCGATACCATAAGCCGTCTCTGCCTTACTTTCTACGCTTCCGGCAGGACTGCCAAATGTCGTCAGGATCACCGCTCCCGCCGTCAATATGGAAAGCACTTTTTTCGTTCTTTTCTGGTTTTGTCTCATAATCATTCCTCCTGGTTTTTATTTCCCTGTAACGATTCAGGAATCTAACGTGTGGAGATCCTGAACGGTTACATTTTCCCTATAATAATAAGATGCTGTAGGGCTGGAAAAAGTTCCCAGAAGTTTTATTTTTTATTATTGTTGTGGGATTTTTTTTGAGGGCGTGCGCAGGTTTCCTTTTTGGGGTGGATCCGCACACGTTATTTCTTGCTTTTTTCTTTTTGGCGTGTGCAATGCGGTAGTTTGGATCAGCTGGGGGTGGATCCGCACACGTCATTTCCTACTTTTTTCTTTTTTGACGTGTGCGTGCCCCTTCAGCACCCACTTCCCCTGCCGCTCCGCACACGTCATTTTTTGTTTTTTTCTTTTTGGCGTGTGCAATGCGGTAGTTTGGGGTTTCTGGGGGTGGATCCGCACACGCCATTTCCTACTTTTTTCTTTTTTGACGTGTGCGTGCCCCTTCAGCACCCACTTCCCCTGCCGCTCCGCACACGTCATTTTTTGTTTTTTTCTTTTTGGCGTGTGCAATGCGGTAGTTTGGGGTTTCTGGGGGTGGATCCGCACACGCCATTTCCTACTTTTTTCTTTTTTGGCGTGTGCATGCCCCTTCAGCACCCACTTCCCCAGCCGCTCCGCACACGTCATTTCCTACTTTTTTCTTTTTGGCGTGTGCAATGCGGTAGTTTGGGGTTTCTGGGGGTGGATCCGCACACGCCATTTTCTGCTTTTTCTTTTTTAACGTGTGCGTGCCCCTTCAGCACCCACTTCCCCTGCCGCTCCGCACACGCCATTTCCTACTTTCACGCCTTTTATTCCCGTTTGTTCATTTTTATTCACATTTTTTCTTTTTTACTCTTGACAAGCGTTAATATTCGTGATAATATGTGTGCAAACAAGAACGAAAGGAGATGTTTTTATGTTTATTGAAGAAAGACATCAAAAAATACTCGAAGTATTAAAGCAAAAACAAAGTATTACAAATCAGGAGATTCAGGAAATGTTTGGGATCAGCTACGATTCTGCCAAACGCGACCTGCGTCTTTTGGAAGAACAAGGGCTGCTAAAGCGAACTCACGGCGGTGCTATTCCCTTGCGGAATGTCGGATTTCAAACCGAGGTCGGTAATTTAACTTCCCGGGAAAGAGTTTCGAAAGTACTGCCAAATTATCTTGCGATTGCGAAGCGCGCCACTGCATGTATTGAGGAAAATGATGTGATCTATATCACGTCCGCAAGCATTGGATACCTTATGACGCAAAATCTGCCGCAGGATCTCACCTGTACCGTGGTAACGAATTCTATTTCAATTGCCGACAATCTGCGTCAATATCCAAATATTACCATTCTTCTTTTAGGGGGAGAACTTCAACAAAACGGTGTAGTATATGACGGTTTTGCCTTGGAGATGTTACGCCGTCTCCGCTTTGACAAGGTATTTGTCACTTCCGCCTGTGTCAGTGCAGAATTTGGCTTGTCAATTCAGCGCACTCGAAATATGTCCATTTATACGATCCTCTCGTCTGCAAGAAAGGTCTACGGACTGTATCCATCCACCAAAATTGGCATGGACTCCATCCTCAGTCTTTGTCCTGTTGATACATTGGATGTCCTTATCACCGATGAAGATGCTTCCGAAGAAGATTTAAAGAAAATAGATGAAAAGGGCGTTGAAATATGGCTTACCAAATAAACGAGCCGCGCCACTGATATGAACTCCGGAACAGATACGCACACGTCATTTCTCTCTTCTTCCTTTTTGGCGTGTGCGCATTCTTTTTTCTCCACCACTTCACGCGTCCCCTGTCCCTTCGCACACGCCGCTTTTTCCTTTCTTCCCCCACTATTTTCCCCCGGTCAGGCACTATTTTCCCCTTCGTTTCATACATTATCTATAACGCTAGTTTCTGAGGTGTCGCCATTGCAATCTTTTCCTACCCCCTTGTCCGCCAAAGAAGAAGAACACTATCTCAAGCTTCATGAGCAGGGAGATAAGGAGGCCCGCCGGATCCTGATCGAGCGAAATCTGCGGCTGGTGGCTTATCTGGTAAAAAAATACACTACCAGCGACCTGCCACAGGAAGATCTGATCTCCATCGGCACCATCGGTCTGATCAAGGCTGTGGACAGTTACAAATCCGGCAAAGGTGTCCGCCTTGCAACCTACGCCTCACGCTGTATCGACAATGAACTTCTTATGACCTTCCGCAGCGCGAAAAAACAAGCGAAAGAAATTTCTCTCTCGGAACCGATCAACGGCGAAGATGGCGAGGGAAATACACTTCAGTTACTGGATCTTCTGGAAACCAATGACGAGGATGTCGCAGAGCGGCTTGAATTTGAAGAAAACGCAAGGAAGATTTACCAATATTTGGAAACCGTTCTTACCAAGCGGGAACGCGATATCATTCGTATGCGTTACGGGCTTCCCACGCACCATCGTAGTCAGGAACGGACAGAGATCACGCAGCGCGAAATTGCAAAGAAATACGGCATCAGCCGCAGTTACGTAAGCCGGATTGAAAAACGGGCATTGGAAAAACTTCGTGAGGCATATGAAAATGACAAATCAAAAACTTGAAACCGCATTGGAACTTGCCCTGTCGGTTCCGTCTTCCGTGCGCGCCAAAAGTCCCTCGCTGGAAGCCGGCTATTCGCCGGAAACGCAGTCGTGGGAATTGATCATCCGTTATTCCGGCGACCTGGTTTTGCCGGAGGATGTCACCCTCGTCTCTCTGTTTGGCGGCTATGGCATCCTGTATCTGCCCGAAAACCGGATCGACGAAATCTCTGCCCTTCCCCAGATTGAATACATCGAAAAACCGAAACGACTGTCGTTTTCCCTCGCGGGAGGCAAATCGGCAGCGTGCATCCCTCCCGTCACAAGACCCCCGAAAAATCTGACGGGAGAAAATGTCCTGATCGGTATCATTGACAGCGGCATCGACATCTATCACCCGGACTTTCGTAACGAAGACGGGACGACGCGTATTGTAAATCTGTGGGATCAGACCCTCGGACAGGTATTTTCCGAAGAAGAGATCAACGCGGCCCTGCTTACGGACGATGGAACATTTCCAAGTAAAGATCTTTCGGGACACGGCACTCATGTCGCCGGCATTGCCGCGGGAAATGGGCGTGCCAGCGGCGGTCTCTACGCCGGCGTTGCGACAAAAAGCCGCCTGATCGTGGTAAAACTTGGTAATCTACTTCCCGATGCCTTTCCGCGCACCACGGAACTCATGACCGCTCTGGATTATTGTGTCAGGCGGTCTCTGGAACTTCAGATGCCACTGTCTCTCAATCTCAGTTTTGGAAATAATTATGGCAGCCACACCGGATTTTCGCTATTGGAAACCTATCTCGATACCGTTGCCACGATCGGGCGTACGACAATTGCGGTCGGCACCGGAAACGAAGGAAATCTCGGACGGCATGCTTCGGATACACTATCGCAGATGCCCATTTCCAGAGAACTTTCCATCGCTCCCGGCGAAACTTCATTAAATATCCAGCTTTGGAAAGACTTTTCCGATGAATTTCAGATCCGCCTCACTGCCCCTTCCGGCGAATCGATATTTCTCAACGAAAACTACATCGGCGCCTATCAGGCGCGCCTTGACAATACCGACCTGTACTGGTTCTTTGGCGAACCCTCGCCCTACCAGATCTTTCAGGAAATTTATGTGGAAATGCTTCCTCCCGCCGGCCAGCAGACCATTGCGGAAGGTCTCTGGACGTGGCAGCTGATCCCGGTCAACATCCAAAATGGACGATTTGATCTGTGGTTGCCTTCCTCCACCAGCATCAATCCGCAGACGCGCTTTCTCGTAGCCGATCCGGAAACTTCTCTTACCATCCCTTCCACCGCCTTCCGACCGATCACGGTTGCCGCCTACGACAGCAGTGCAAACCAGCTCGCCTCCTTTTCGGGCCAGGGATTTACTGCCCTTTCGCTCACCAAACCGGATCTGGCAGCCCCCGGTGTCAATATCACAAGCGCTTCGGTCGGCGGCGGTTACAACGCCCGCTCCGGTACATCGATGGCAACTCCGTTTGTAACCGGAAGCGCCGCCCTTCTGATGCAGTACGGCATCATTCAGGGAAATGACCCGTTTCTTTACGGACAAAAAATAAAAGCCTGGCTCATCCGCGGAGCCAGACCACTTCCTGCATTGCGCACTTACCCCAATCCACAGATCGGCTGGGGAGTATTGTGCCTCAATGATTCAATCTTTTAATATTTTCTGTAACTATTCAGGATCCAATGCATGGAAATCAATGAATCGTCGTGCTTGCACGTAAGAGACTTTGATTTCCATACATTGGATCCTAATAGGGCTCCCCCTCCCCATATGAGCATTTTTAGCCTTGCCAAAGGCGGGAAAGAACACGAAGTGTTCGAAATGCGAATGTGTGGGAGGGGGCCTGAATAGTTACCGGTTTCTTTCATATGTTACAAACGCAAAACCACCGCGGTTGTCTTCTTCCATTTTTTTCCAATTACCTTCAGATAGGAATTCCGGAAAATAAGCATCCGCGTCACATTTTTCTGCCACTTCGGTAAGATACATTTTCGAGGCCAGTGGAAGAAACTCCCGGTAGACCTGCTCGCCCCCGATGACATAAATGTCTCCGGGCAGTTTTTCCATCTTGGCAAGCGCCTCTTCGACCGATGTTACCCAGATAATATTTTCCGTATTTTCATGTTTTTCGTGGCTGAGTACAATGTGTGTCCGCTCCGGGAGCGGTCTGCCTCCGGGAAAACTTTCCAGTGTCTTACGCCCCATCACGACCACATTGTGAAGCGTATGGCTGCGGAACCACGCCATATCTTCTTTAATATGAAACAGCAGTTTTCCGTCCTTTCCAATGCCAAGATCCGATGCCACCGCCGCGATCATCCGTATTTCCTTTGCCATCCGGTCACCCCATCACTTTGCCGACGTAGGCAGCCGGCACTGCTGCTTCAACGTAGATACCGTCTTCCCGGTATTCTTCCGTATCCAGTCTGCCATATTCACGTATGATCTGAATTTTGCCCGCTTCCTGATAAGAAAATGTCTTCTCAATCCGCACAAAATCCTCATTTAAAATCTTTTCAATCTTTTGCAGAAGTTCGTCAAATCCCTGCTGCTTTTTGGCGGAAAGGAGCTGGACCTCTTTGCTTCTTGCATCTTTAAATAAAAGCGGATCCACGCTCTTTCCCTCTGCCTGAAGCCGGTCAATTTTGTTAAATACTGTCAAAACCGGTTTATCCTGTACTTCCAGATTTTTCAATGTCTCATAAACAACATTCATATGGGTTTCATAATGTTCATCCGAACAGTCCACAACGTGCAGGATCATATCCGCATATCTTGCTTCTTCCAGCGTACTTCGGAATGCCTGAATCAGATGATGCGGCAGTTTATTGATAAATCCGACCGTGTCCGTAAACAAAATCTTCTGTCCATTTTCCAATTCATAACTTCTCGTCGTCGGATCCAGCGTCGCAAAAAGCATGTCCTCTTCCAGCACATCCGAATGCGTCAAAGCATTCAAAAGCGTTGATTTTCCGGCATTTGTGTATCCAACGATTGCCACAACTTTGCTTCCATTGTTAAGACGCTGTTTGCGCATTGTCTCACGGGTTGCCACGACACTTTTTAACTGCCTGTTGAGCATTGAGATCCGTTCACGGATGAGACGGCGGTCGAGTTCCAGTTTTTTCTCTCCGGGTCCTCTGGTGCCGATACCGCCGCTGCTGCCTGCCGCACCGCCACCGATCCTCGACAGCGATTTTCCAAGTCCGGTCAGTCGGGAAGCACGATAGCGAAGCTGGGCAAGTTCCACCTGCAATTTTCCCTCACTCGTACTCGCATGCGCGGCAAAAATATCCAAAATCAATACTGTCCGGTCAATAACCTTACAGCCAAGTTCTTCCTGCAGATTTCCAATCTGTGCCGGCGACAACTCATCGTCACTGATCACCGTATCCGCCTCGTACAGATGGATCAACTCCCGCAACTCCTCAATTTTTCCCTTTCCAATATAGGTTCCCGCATGAACCGCCTCCCTGTTCTGGATCAGGGTTCCCACCGTCTCTGCACCGGCGGTATCCGCAAGTTCCGCAAGTTCGGCAAGCGAAGCCTCAACCTCCGTGCCATCCCCGAGGTCTACTGCGATCAAAATAACCCGTTCTTTTCGTTCTCTCGTCTCTATCATAAACATTTCCTCATTTCTGCCAGTCTTCTATACCCATTGTGCCGTTTTCCGTGGGAAATGTCAAGCGCATTTACAAAAACAGCAGCAAACTTACCGCCATCACACCCATTCCGGAGATCAATCCATACAACGACAAATGATGTTCGCCGTATTCACGCGCCGCCGGAAGCAGTTCGTCAAATGAGATAAACACCATGATACCGGCTACACCGGAAAATATAATCCCATATACCATGTCATTCATGATCGGAAGCAGGATCAGCCATCCGAGCAATGCCCCAAGCGGTTCTGCAAGTCCGGATAAAAAGGAGTAGTTAAATGCTTTGCATTTGGAACCGGTCGCCTGATAGATGGGAACCGACACCGCGATGCCTTCCGGTATGTTATGGATTGCGATCGCCGTAACGATCGGAAGTGCTACACTTGGTTCCTGCAATGCCGACACAAACGTCGCCAGTCCTTCCGGAAAATTGTGGATTCCAATTGCCAGTGCCGTAAACACTCCCATCCGCATCAGTTTCCCGGATTTTTTGTCCTCATCTTCCACACACCTGACCTCGTGCGGATTTTCCTCCGATGGGATCAGTTTATCAATGACCGCGATCACCAGCATTCCTCCAAAAAATGCCAAAATAACGATCCAGTTTCCTGTCCTTTCCCCCAGCTCTGCCGTAAGCGATGTCTTTGCTTTCGCAAGAATTTCCACCAAAGATACATAGATCATCACCCCTGCGGAAAATCCCAGGCTGACAGAGAGAAATTTCTTATTCGTATGTTTTGCCACAAACGCGATGCAGCTGCCGATCCCGGTACTAAGCCCGGCAAGTGTTGTAAGTAAAAACGCCGTAATGACTGAATTCATATATTTTCTCCTGACTCTCTTTTTTTATCTTTATGCATTCTCTCCCGAAAATGCTACTATCATCACATAACACCGCTATCATAATGGGAAATTCCCTGTTTGTCAATAACCGTAAATCGTGCTTTTTTCTCGTTAATATTGACCTTTATCGGCGAACTTGCTATAATACAGTTCGAAGAAAGAAGGATGATATGTATGATGAAAATAACTCAGATTTCCGAATCCATCCGCCTGGGAGCCCTTCTTGCAATATCCGGCGGAATGATGGATGCGTATTCATATATTATGAGAGGACACGTATTTGCCAATGCCCAGACCGGCAATATGCTCCTTTTCGGAGTCAACCTTTCCGAGGGCAATTTTGAAAAAGCACTGACCTATTTCTGCCCGATCCTTGCCTTTACGATTGGAATCATGCTTGCCGATGTCTTTCGCATGAAATCCATCGAAATGCTTCACTGGCGGCAGATTTCGGTATTGATCGAAGCGGTCATCCTGTTCGGTGTCGCTTTTATCCCATTGCCGCTCAATCTGCTGGCAAACAGCCTGACTTCTCTTGCCTGCGGCATTCAGGTCGAAAGTTTTCGAAAGATTCACGGACGCGGCATCGCCACGACAATGTGTATCGGAAACCTGCGAAGTGCCACACAGAATATGTGTGATTTTTTCCATACCAAAGAGAAGAAAAGTCTGCGAAACGGATTTTTGTATTTTGGAATTATTACCTGTTTTATCTTAGGTGCGATACTGGGAAACCTTTGTATTACCCTTTTGCATGAAAAGGCAATTCTTGTCAGCGCCGGATTGTTGTTTATTGCCTTTATGATCATGTTTATTGATCTGGAGGAGAAGGGAGAAGAAATTTGACATTACAGCAATTAAAATACATCGCCTTAGTGGCAGAAAAAGGAAATATTACAGATGCTGCGAAGGCTCTGTACATCTCCCAGCCCAGTCTGACGGCTGCCATCAAAGAATTGGAAAAGGAAATGAATATCCGGATCTTTGACCGCACCAATAAGGGCGTTCATGTCTCAAAAGAAGGGGAACTTTTTTTGGGCTATGCGCGACAGATTCTGGAACAGGTCTATCTTTTAGAGGATCATTATAAAAATGAAGAAAACCGAAAACAGGAATTTTGCATCTCGACGCAGCATTATTCTTTTGCCGTCAATGCCTTTGTCGATCTGATCAAAGAATACGGGCAGAACGAATACGATTTTTCTCTCCGGGAGACACAGACTTACGAGATTATTGATGATGTGGCACGGATGAAAAGCGAAATTGGTATATTGTATCTGGATTCCTTTAACGAACCTGTCATCCGCAAGTTATTAAAGACAAACCAGCTTCACTTTGAGCCTTTATTTACGGCAAAGCCACATATTTTTATCAGCAGCAGTCATCCGCTGGCAAAAAAGAAAAAGATTTCTTTACAAGAATTATCGCCCTATCCATATCTTTCATTTGAACAGGGCGACCATAATTCATTTTATTTTTCGGAAGAGTTATTCAGTACCGAAGTACGCGGGAAAAATATCCGCGTCCGCGACCGTGCGACTCTTTTCAATCTGCTGATCGGGTTAAATGGTTATACGATCTGTAGCGGAGTCATTGACCCGGAACTCAATGGCAGCAACATCGTCGCCGTTCCTCTGCAGGAATCCGGCGAGATGCACATTGGCTATATCACGCACCGAAACAGCTCGCGAAGTCCGCTTGGTGCATTTTATCTGGATGCCTTAAAAAAATATATCAGCCATTAGCCTGCTCTTCACGCAGTTTCTTTGCCGCCAAAACCATGTTGCAAAGACTTGGTTTTGTTTCTTTGGTTCCCCTTGTCTTCAAACCGCAGTCCGGGTTTACCCACAATTTTTCCACTTTCACCTTTTTCGTCATCTTCCGCAGTGCCTCAACAATTTCTTCCTCGGATGGGATACGCGGAGAATGGATATCGTACACACCCGGTCCGACTTCTGTGCGGAAATTATTTTCCTGCAGCGAATCCAGTATCGTCAGATCCGACCGGGAGGCCTCAAAGGTGATCACATCGGCATCCATCTGGTCAATGGCAGGGATAATGTCCGTAAATTCGCTGTAGCACATATGCGTGTGGATCTGGGTTTCTGCTTTGGCACCACTGTGTACCAGGCGGAAGGCGCGGATCGCCCAATCCAGATATTCCGTATACCAGTCAGAACGACGCAGCGGCAGTTTTTCACGAAGTGCCGCCTCATCCACCTGAATCACGGAAATTCCATTTTTTTCCAAGTCAAGCATTTCATCCCGGATTGCCAGTGCGATCTGATAGGCACTTTCTTTCAAAGAAATATCCTCTCTTGGAAATGACCAGTTCAATATCGTAACCGGCCCAGTGAGCATCCCCTTCATCGGCTTCTCCGTAAGGCTCTGCGCATAAACGGACCAGTCTACGGTCATCGCTTTTCCCCTCGAAATATCGCCCCAGATGATCGGCGGTTTTACACATCTTGTTCCATAGGACTGAACCCACGCTTTCTCCGTGAACAGATAGCCCTTCAAATTTTCTCCAAAATATTCCACCATGTCATTTCGCTCGTATTCGCCGTGAACCAGCACATCCAATCCAATTTCTTCCTGCAGAGCGACGCATTCTGCAATCTTTTTGCGGTTAAACGCGACGTATTCTTCTTCAGAAATTTCTTTTTTGCGATACGCCGTTCTCGTCGCTTTTACATCTGCCGTCTGTGGAAAAGATCCAATCGTTGTTGTTGGAAACAGTGGCAGCGAAAATCTTTCTTTTTGTATCTTTTCGCGTTCTTCAAATGCCGGCAATCTGGTAAAATCTTCCTCTTTTATCTCGGAAACACGCTTCTGAACCGCCGGATCGCCGCAGTCTCTTGCTTCTGAAAACAATTTTGTATTTTCCTGCAAAATATCGCTTTCTTTTCCCTCTGCCAGCTCTTTCAGTTCTTCCAGTTCCTGGAGTTTTTCAAGCGCAAACGCAAAATGTTTCCCTACATTTTCCGGCAGTTTCCCCTCATTTTGCAGCGTATAAGGCACATGAAGGAGCGAACACGACGTGCTGATCACAACGGAAATATTTTTCGCTTTCAATCCGTCTATCACATCCAATGTCTTCTGATAATGATTGCGCCAGATATTTTTTCCATTGACAACCCCGGCAAACAAAAGTTTATCTTCCGGAAAACCGTATTTTTCCACGAGTGCCGTCGTCTCTTTTCCCTCGATAAAATCCAGTCCGATTCCATCAAAATCCATCGTTACCACCGTTTCATAGATGTCACGAACATCTCCAAAATACGTCTGTAGAAGTATTTTCACGCCCTTTTTCCCGGACAGTATCTTATCATATAATTTTACAAACAATTCCTGATCTTCCTTTGTCAGATCATGTACAAGATATGGTTCATCAAACTGAATCCACGCAGTTCCTGCTTTTTCCAGCTTGCCGGTCAGCTCACAATACGCCTCGCAAAGCTGCTCCGCAAAATCCCGAATCCCTTTTTCACCGACAAAACGGATCAATTTCAAGAGTGTAAATGGTCCCACGATAACCGGTTTTGTTTCAATTCCATTTTCCTTGGCTTCCAGATATTCATCCACCGGTTTATTTCCTGCCAGAGAAATCGTCGTATCGTCCTCGATCTCCGGAACCATGTAATGATAGTTGGTGTTAAACCATTTTTTCATTGCCAGCGCTTTTACATCCCCCTGCGCTCCCTGATAACCGCGCGCCATCGCAAAATACGTATCCCGCTCCGATAATCCCAGTGTTTTATAACGCTTTGGAATGATATTAAACAAAACCGCCGCATCCAAAGTCGTATCGTAGAATGAAAAATCCCCTGACGGAATAAAATCAATCCGGCTGTCCTTCTGCCACTTCCACTGTTCCAAGCGGATTTCTTTCCCTGTTTTTTCCAATTCTGCCGCATCTGCTTCCCCGCGGAAAAACTTTTCCGTCACAAATTTTAACTCTCTTAATATTCCCACTCGGGGGAATCCGATCACTGATGTTTTCATTAAAAAACCCTCCTTTTTTTGATATCACCGTAACTATTCAGGATCCAATGTATGGAAATCAATGAATCGTCGTGCTTGCACGTAAGAGACTTTGATTTCCATACATTGAGATCCTAATAGGGCTCCCCCTCCACATATGAGCATTTTTAGCCTTGTCAAAGGCGAGAAAAGAACACGAAGTGTTCGAAATGCGAATGTGGGGAAGGGCATCCTGAATAGTTACATATCCCCATTGTAATCGGAATATCCTGTATTGTAAAATACAAAAAAGAAGGGTTTTGTTATAGGTTGAAACTATGCCAAGTTTTTTTACATTATTTTATGATCGTATTCAGTCTCAGCGCATTGGAAACCACGCAGAAACTGCTTAAGCTCATCGCTGCGGCGCCAAACATCGGATTCAGTGTGAATCCAAATGGGATTAGAAGTCCGGCTGCCAGCGGTATTCCGATGGTGTTATAGAAAAACGCCCAAAACAGGTTCTGATGGATATTGCGGAGTGTCTTGCGGCTGATCCGGATGGCCTGTGGCACATCGGACAGCCGGCTCTTCATCAATACGATCTCTGCCGCATCGATCGCCACATCGGTTCCTGCCCCGATGGCGATACCAATGTTGGCCCTTGTCAATGCCGGTGCGTCGTTGATTCCGTCACCCACCATCGCCACTTCGCCTTTTTTACGAAGTTTGCGGACAACTGCCTCTTTTCCGTCCGGCAGTACCCCTGCGATCACTTCATCGACACCTGCCTGCTCACCGATGGCTTTTGCCGTGCGCTCATTGTCGCCGGTCAGCATGACAACGCGGATTCCCATCTCTTTTAATTCACGGATGGCTTCTGCACTGTCTTCTTTCATCACGTCTGCTACTGCGATCATTCCCTGCAGCACACCGTCTTTCGCAAATAACAGCGGCGTTTTTCCTTCTTCTGCCAGTTTCTCCGCACGCCCTTTCACCGCGGCACTGACTTCTGACAAATTTTGGATATACGTAAAACTTCCACCGACAAGCTTTGCCCGGTCGGCGACACGGACCGCTTCCAGTCCATTGCCCGGAAGTGCCTGAAATCCGGTTACTTCTTCGTTTTCCATGCCCTCTTCTTCTGCCTTTTGCAAAATGGCTTTCGCAAGAGGGTGTTCGCTTCCTTTTTCCAGAGAATATGCCATCTGTAAAAGTTGTTTTTCCGAAATGCCATCTGCCGGACAGATATCCGTCACTTTCGGTTCTCCGGCTGTGATCGTACCGGTTTTATCCAATGCCACGATTTTTACTTTTCCGGCTTCTTCCAGCGCCGCCGCATTTTTAAAGAGGATTCCTTTCTTTGCCGCGCGGCCGTTTCCAACCATGATCGCTACCGGTGTTGCAAGTCCGAGCGCACACGGGCAGCTGATTACGAGTACGGAAATTCCTCTGGCGATTGCAAAGCCAAATTCCCTGCCAAGGAGCATCCATACAATGGTCGTAATGACCGCGATCGAGATAACGACCGGTACAAATACGCCCGATACTTTGTCCGCAATCTTCGCGATTGGTGCCTTTGTCGCCGCTGCATCGCTTACCATCTGAATGATCTGCTGAAGTGTCGTATCTTCGCCGACACGAACCGCTTCACAGCGGAGCAGTCCCGACTGGTTCATTGTCGCCGCCGAAACTTCATCTCCTGCCGTCTTGTCCACCGGGATGCTTTCGCCGGTAAGTGCCGCCTCATTGACCGCACTGTTTCCTTCAAGGACAACGCCATCCACCGGAATACTCTCGCCCGGTCTTACCACAAAGACATCGCCCATTTTTACCTGTTCAATCGGAATCTCCACTTCGTTTCCCTCGCGAATGACATTCGCTTTTTTCGGTGCCAGACGCATAAGACTTTTCAACGCATCGGTCGTCTTTCCCTTCGAATGGGCTTCCAGCATCTTTCCTACGGTAATGAGCGTAAGGATCATCGCCGCAGACTCAAAATAAAATTCCATCATATAGTGCATGATGGCAGCGTCATCTCCTGCCACCTGGGCAGCGGTCATCTCAAATAACGCAAAGGTGCTGTACAAAAAGGCTGCGGACGAACCGAGTGCCACCAGCGTATCCATATTCGGCGCGCGGTGCCACAAACTTTTAAATCCGGAGATAAAAAATTTCTGGTTGATCACCATAATGATGACCGTCAGCAATAACTGGGTCAGCCCCATCGCCACATGGTTATTGTCGTAAAAATGCGGAAGCGGCCAGCCCCACATCATATGTCCCATGGAAAAATACATGAGAATGATCAAAAATCCAAGAGACGCAAATAACCGCTTTTTTAATAACGGCGTATCGTGATCTTCCAATGCTTCTTCTGCTGCTTCCATCTGCCCGAACGCTCCTGCTGTCTCCGCGCCTTTTACCGACGCACCATATCCGGCATTCTGCACCGCCGCAATGATCGTCTCTTCCGATACACTGCCTTCGACGCCCATCGAATTGGTCAAAAGACTGACCGAGCAGGATGTCACTCCATCCAGTTTGGAAACTGCTTTTTCTACACGGCTGCTGCATGCGGCACAACTCATGCCTGTCACATTAAACTGTCGCATTGCCTCTTCCTCCTATTTGTGGAACAGGGAAAACTTCTTCTTTTCGTAAGGTTCCACTTCAATTTCAATGACTTTGTAGCCGATTTCAGCTACTTCCGCCTTCAATTTATCTTCGTCAAGTTTTTCCTCTGAAATGATCTGTGTCTCTGCTTTCTTATGAGAAGACGTCACTTCTTTGACATCAAACTTCTCCTGAATCATTTCATTCATGTGCTTTTCGCAGTTGCCACACATCATACCTTCTACATCCATAATTGTTTTATACATCGTTAATTCCTCCTGGCATTTAAAATAGTATTTCCACTTCTTCGCTTTCTATACTATACCCCTTGGGGGTATGTTGTCAAGAGGATAAGTGATTATTTTTTTCTAAAATTTTTCCCCTATGGGATTCCTTTCCGCTTGGGACCGCTTGCGCTTAGTGAACACACGTAGCAGTTTCCGAGGACACAATACGTCCTCTGGAAACTGACGGTGTTCAAAATCCCGCTGCGGAAGGAATCCCATAGGGGAAAACCAACATTACAGTAAAATAATAGCACTTTACTTATGAATAAATTATGGGTATACTATAGGTAAAATGTTTCAACTACAAGTGGAGGGTTATTATGTCGGATAAGAATTGCTGTTGTCATAAAAAGTATCGTTCGGAGGAGGAAAAGAAGAAACTGATTCACCGCCTGAACCGCATTGAAGGGCAGATTCGTGGGCTGCGCGGGATGTTGGAAGACAATGCGTATTGTATGGATATTCTGGTACAGTCGTCTGCTGCTTCTGCGGCGCTGACTGCGTTTAACAGGGAGCTGCTCAGTACGCACATCGAAAGCTGTGTGGTGGATGGCATCCGTCAGGGAGACGATGAAAAAGTCGAAGAACTTCTGTCGATCTTGCAGAAAATGATAAAATAAGAAAACATGTATCATAACAAGGGTACCTCATCACACCAGATAAGGTACCCTTGTTTTACTCTTCTATATGTATCCTCTACATACGATTATACAGATCCTGATATTTCTTCGCAGAATTTGCCCAGGAGAAATCCATCGCCATTCCACGGTCTATGATCTTATTCCAGTCACGTTTACGGTCAAAATAAATATGTTTCGCATAGCGGATTGTATTGAGCATCTCATGTGCATTGTAATTGGCAAATGAGAATCCGGTTCCCTTACTCTCATATTCATTGTATGGCTCTACGGTATCTTTCAGACCGCCGGTCTCACGTACGATCGGAACCGTACCATAACGAAGACTCATCAGCTGGCTCAAACCACATGGTTCAAACAGGGACGGCATCAAAAAGGCATCGCAGGAAGCATAAATCTTATGCGAACGCTCATTGGAATAGAAAATATTTGCCGAAACACGCTCCGGATATTTCCAGGCGAAGTGGCGGAACAAATGTTCGTATTTTTCTTCTCCGGTTCCCAATACCACAAGCTGCGTATCCTCAGCACAGATTTCTTCAATTACATAATCGATCAGGTCAAATCCCTTCTGGTCTGTCAGACGGGAAACGATACCGATCATAAATTTCTTGTCATCCTGTGCAAGTCCCAGTTCTTTTTGCAGCGCACGTTTATTTTTAATCTTTTCCTTGCGGAAGGTCCTCGCATCATAATGTGCCACAATCATTGGATCGGTCGCCGGGTTGTACTCATCATAGTCGAGTCCATTGACAATTCCTGTCAGGCACGCAGAACGGGCATTCATCAAACCATCCAATTTTTCGCCGTAAAACGGTGTCTTGATCTCTTCTGCATACGTATCACTTACTGTCGTGATCTGATCCGCATAGACAAGTCCACCTTTCAGATAATTGGCATCTCCATAGGCTTCCAGTTTATCCGGTGTAAAATAATACGCATCCAGTCCCGTCGTATCCATGACTGTTTTCTTATCCCAGACTCCCTGGAATTTCAGATTATGTATCGTCATGATCGATTTGATCCCGCGGAAAAATTCTCCCTGCTGGAACGAATCTTTCAAATATACCGGAATCAAGCCGGTCTGCCAGTCATGACAATGGATGATATCCGGGCGAAAACCGATAACCGGAAGCGCAGACAATGCCGCTTTACTAAAGAATGCAAATTTCTCAATGTCCTGATAAATCTCCCCATATGGACGATTTCCACTAAAATAAAATTCATTATCAAGAAAATAAAATGTAACCCCCTGGTATTGCATCTGAAAAATACCGACATACTGTTTTCTCCAAGCAAGCTCCAGATAAAAATGTGTGCTAAATTCCATCTGATTTTTGTATTCTTCCGGAATCGAAACATACTTTGGTATCATAACACGTACATCAAATTCATTTTTATCAAAATACTTTGGAAGGGATCCCACTACATCAGCCAATCCTCCTGTTTTGATAAATGGTACACATTCGGATGCTACAAACAATACTTTTTTCATACATACCTCCATTCTGAAACGCCACTTTAGTCTTCCAGTGCCTGTTTCAAATCTGCGATAATATCTTCTACATTTTCAATTCCAACGGACAAACGAACCAGATCCGGTGCTACTCCTGCTGCCAGCAGTTCTTCATCGCTCATCTGTCGGTGCGTGGAAGATGCCGGATGTAAAACACACGTATGCGCATCTGCCACATGTGTCGCGATCATCGCAATCTTTAATTTCGCCATAAATTTCTCGGCCGCTGCACGACCACCTTTCACACCAAAGGAAACGACTCCACACGTACCATTTGGCATGTATTTTTTCGCTATTTCGTAATATTTATTGCCCGGCAGTCCCGGATAATTTACCCAAGTTACATTTTCGTGAGCTTCCAAAAACTCTGCCACTTTCTGTGCATTTTCACAATGTCTCGGCATACGTACATGCAGGGACTCCAGACCAAGATTCAAAAGGAAGGAGTTCATCGGTGCCTGAATGGAACCAAGATCTCGCATAAGCTGCGCGGTCGCTTTCGTGATAAATGCGCCTTCCAGACCAAATTTTTCGGCATAGGTGATACCATGATAGGATTCATCCGGTGTCGTCAGTCCCGGAAATTTGTCTGCATGAGCAAACCAGTCAAATTTACCGGAATCTACGATACAGCCGCCGACAGCTGCATCATGTCCATCCATATACTTAGTCGTGGAATGCGTTACAATATCTGCTCCCCATTCAAATGGGCGGCAGTTGATCGGTGTTGCAAAGGTATTGTCAACGATCAACGGAACACCGTGTGCATGTGCCGCTTTCGCAAACCGCTCGATGTCAAATACGATCAATGCCGGATTGGCGATCGTCTCCCCAAATACCGCTTTCGTATTTGGCTGAAAAGCCGCTTCCAGTTCTTCATCGGAGCAGTCCGGATCTACGAACGTAAAATCAATTCCCATACGTTTCATCGTTACGGCAAACAAGTTGTATGTTCCACCATATATCGTAGAGGAAGATACTACATGATCTCCTGCGCTGCAGATATTAAATACCGAATAAAAGGAAGCTGCCTGACCGGAAGAAGTCAGCATCGCTGCCGTGCCACCTTCCAGCGCACAGATTTTCGCTGCCACCTGATCATTGGTCGGATTCTGCAGACGTGTATAAAAATATCCACTTTCTTCCAGATCAAACAACCGTCCCATCGCTTCACTGGATTCGTATTTGAATGTTGTACTCTGAATGATCGGAATCATTCGCGATTCCCCATTTCCAGGCTCATATCCGGCCTGAATACATTTTGTTTCCTGTTTCATTTTCCTTCTCCTTACTCTGTCGTCTGACCGTAATATGCATTTTCTCCATGCTTTCTAAAATAATGTTTATCCAGCAGGTACTGTGGTGCCGGTTTCACGTGTGGATTGAGCGTCATCGTATGATGTGCCATCTCAGCCACTTTGTCCAGTACAACAGCATTGTAAACAGCATTTGCCGGCGAGGTTCCCCAGGCAAATGGTCCATGATTTTTCACTACGATCCCCGGCACTTCCATGGCATCTCTGTCGCCAATCGTTTCCACGATGACTACACCGGTATTTTTCTCATAGTCCATGTTGATCTCCGCTGCTGTCAGATCTCTGGTACACGGAATCTCTCCATAAAAATAATCCGCGTGTGTCGTTCCCAGTGCCGGAATTGCCATACCTGCCTGAGCAAATGTAACCGCCCATGTAGAATGTGTATGTACCACGCCGCCAAGATTATCAAAGGCTTTGTAAAGTTCGATATGCGTCGCCGTATCGGAAGATGGACGATATCTTCCTTCTACCACATTCTGGTCAAAATCAACGACAACCATATCCTCCGGTGAAAGTTCATCATATTCTACACCGCTTGGCTTAATGACAACCAGATTATTTTCACGGTCAATACCACTTACATTTCCCCATGTATAAATGACAAGTCCTTTTTCCTGTAACTCCATATTTGCTTCATAAACTTCTTTTTTCAATTGTTCTAACATGCTATTTTCCTCCAAAAAAATGTTATGTATAACGAGTCTGTAATCTAATTATAAACTAGTTATACATAACAGTCAATGAAAGTTTTTAATTGTAATTATTCTGTAAAGAGAGGAGTGGAATAATATCTGTCGCCGCTGTCCGGAAGGAGAACAACGATGGTCTTTCCTTTATTTTCCGGTTTCTTTGCTTCTTCGATTCCGGCCCACAAAGCCGCCCCGGAAGAGATTCCCACGAGAATTCCTTCTTCTTTGGCAATCAGTTTGCCAGCCTCAAATGCTGCTTCATTTTCTACTTTTACGATTTCATCATAAATTTTTGTATTCAATACATCCGGTACGAATCCGGCACCGATTCCCTGAATCTTATGTGCTCCGGATTTTCCTTCGGACAGAACCGGTGAAGACGCCGGCTCTACGGCAATTGCCTGTACCGATGCTTTCTTGTCTTTCAGATACTCACCAACTCCGGTGATCGTTCCGCCGGTTCCTACACCTGCGATAAAGATGTCAACCTCTCCATCGGTATCTTCCCAGATTTCCGGGCCGGTCGTCTTTTTATGTGCTGCCGGATTGGCCGGATTTTCAAATTGGCCTGCAATAATACTGTCCGGTGTCTCTGCCTGCAGTTCTTTTGCCTTTGCAATCGCTCCGCTCATTCCCTTGCTTCCGTCTGTCAGCACGATCTCTGCACCATACGCTTTGATGATATTTCTTCGCTCTACGCTCATAGTCTCCGGCATAACGATCACGGTGCGGTATCCTTTCGCCGTCGCAATGGCTGCCAGTCCGATTCCCGTATTTCCGGATGTCGGCTCAATGATTGTAGAACCTTCTTTCAGACGTCCGCTCTTTTCTGCGTCTTCAATCATTTCCAGCGCAATACGGTCTTTGACGCTTCCTGCCGGATTGAAATATTCCAGTTTTGCTAAAATTCTTGCTTCCAATCCCAGTTTCTTTTCAATATTGGAAAATTCTACCAACGGCGTCTTTCCAATTAATTCTGTCGCATTTTTATAAATTTTACCCATAATGGTCTACTTCCTTTCCTAGATAATATAATTGTCATTTTTTTGCTGCTGCCATTCCACAAGCTGTGCCAGGGTCACACTGTCAACGACATCGTCAATCGCCGTTTTCAGCCGTTTCCAAAGTTCCAATGTGGCGCAAGTATCCTGTCTGTCGCACGTATTTTCCTCAAACTCCAGACAACTGACCGGCGCAAGATTCCCCTCGGTCAGACGAAGGATCATTCCTGCCGTATATTCTTCGGGCGGCTTCACCAGCTGATAGCCCCCCTGCGGACCGCGAACGGCTCGCACAAAGCCTGCCTTATTAAGGATGGATACGATTTGTTCCAAATATTTTATCGAAATTTCCTGTCTTGCGGAGATATCTTTAATCCTCACCGGCGTTCCTGTGTCATACATTGCCAGGTCAAGCATGAACCGGAGAGCATATCTCCCTTTTGTCGAGATCTTCATCGCTTATGCCAGTGCCTTGAATGCTTCTTCAAGGTCATAGATAATGTCGTCTACGTTCTCAGTTCCGATGGAAAGACGAATGGTATTTGGCTTGATTCCCTGGTCTGCCAGTTCCTCTTCGTTCAACTGAGAATGTGTCGTAGATGCCGGATGAATTACCAGTGATTTTACATCTGCCACGTTTGCTAACAAGGAGAATAACTGCAAATGGTCGATGAATTTCTTGGCTTCTTCATCACTTCCTTTGATCTCAAATGTGAAGATGGATCCTCCGCCATTTGGAAAGTATTTTTTATACAATTCCTGCTGTTTCGGATCATTGGAAACAGATGGATGATTTACTTTTTCTACCAATGGATGATTCTCCAGGTAATTTACCACTTTCAATGCATTTTCAACATGTCTTTCTACACGAAGTGACAAGGTTTCCAACCCCTGAAGGAAGATAAATGCGTGGAACGGAGAAATCGTAGCTCCGGTATCACGAAGCAGGATCGCACGGATTTTTGTAACAAATGCTGCCGGCCCTACTGCTTTGGTGAAGCTGATTCCATGATAACTTGGGTTTGGAGCTGTCAGGGATTCAAATTTTCCGCTTGCTTCCCAGTCAAATTTTCCGCTGTCTACGATCACACCACCGATTGTCGTACCATGGCCTCCGATGAATTTGGTTGCCGAATGTACCACGATGTCTGCACCATACTCAATCGGGCGAACCAGATAAGGAGTGGCAAATGTATTATCGATCACCAGTGGGATTTTATTTTCATGAGCAATCTTTGCGATGGCTTCAATGTCTACAACATCGGAGTTTGGATTTCCCAATGTCTCGATAAATACCGCTTTTGTATTTTCCTGAATGGCACCGCGGATCTCATCGAAGTTTTCCGGATCGACGAATGTTGCTGTAATTCCGTATTCCGGAAGGGTATGAGCCAGAAGGTTGTAAGTTCCTCCGTAAATGTTCTTTGCTGCTACGATGTGATCTCCGTTGTGTGCCAGATTCTGAATCGTATAAGAAATGGCTGCTGCTCCGGAAGCGACTGCCAATGCCGCCACACCGCCTTCCAGTGCTGCGATACGCTGTTCAAATACATCCTCTGTCGGGTTTGTCAAACGTCCATATATATTTCCTGCATCACTCAGACCAAATCTTGCTGCTGCATGTTCGCAGTTACGAAATACGTAAGATGATGTCTGGTAAATCGGAACCGCTCTTGCATCCGTTACCGGATCCGGTGATTCCTGTCCTACGTGAAGCTGAAGTGTCTCAAATTTGTACTCTCTCTTGTTTGTCTCTGCCATAATAATGTCCTCTCTTTCTTCTTGATTTATTTTTATAATTTGTTTGCTGTTTTTGTTGATGACATTACTATAACCCCTTTTTCCTACTTTGTCAATAGGAAAAGTAATATTTTTTTATTTTTCTTTTGGGAGGTGTTGGAAAGCGGCGGAATTTCGTTTGTTTTTCCTTTTCCGGGGTGCCCGGCCGGCTTGTGTGGCGGGCAGCCACCTCTGAAATCACTTGCTTTTTCCTTTTCCGGGGTGCCCGGCCGGCTTGTGTGGCGGGCAGCC
>CAKRDZ010000020.1 GCA_934316845.1 uncultured Eubacterium sp.
GCGTCCAGTCGTATGCCGTCGATATCAAATTCGGATACCCAGAAACGAATCACGTCGCAGATATAATCTTTTACGGCAGGGTTCCGCTGGTTTAATTTCACGAGCAGATTGTAGCCGCCCCAGTTGTCATAGGAAAATCCGTCATTATATTCGTTGTTTCCTCCGAAATTTACATTGCAGTACCAGTCGCGGTATGCGGAGGATTCGCGGTTTTTCAAGATGTCCTGAAAGGCGAAGAAATCCCGCCCGGTGTGATTGAATACACCATCCAATATAACGTGGACATTTTTGTTGTGACAATATTTTACAAAATTTGTCAGATCCTCGTTGGTGCCAAGACGGCAGTCCAGTTTTTTATAATCGGTTGTCTCATAGCCGTGACCGACCGATTCAAAAAGAGGGCCGATGTACAAGGCATTGCATCCGAGAGAGACAAGATGGTCTACCCAGGGAAGACAGTCATTTAAACGGTGTGAGATACCTTCGTACGTATTTTGTTTTTCTGCACCACATAATCCGAGGGGATAGATGTGGTAAAAAATTGCTTCTTCATACCAAGCCATAATAAGTCTCCTTTTCCAAAGTAATTCTGTCAGAATAATCTTCCAGATAAATATAGTATACTACATTTTGGGTTAAAAATGGAATTTTAATTTCATTTTAATTAAATTTGTTATAATTGACTTATAAAATTTGTGTTTTTAGGCTTATTATGTTATACTTGTTAAATAGGAATAACGGTCTGTTAGAATGGAGGAAGACGAGTGAAGAGAAGGTTATTGGTGGCAGCAGGAGTGACATTGTCGATGTGCCTGACCGGGTGCGGGATTCTGCCGACGGAAGAGGAATTTGATACAGCGCCGGTAGTCAAAGAGTACGAGGGAGCAAGTTTCAATAAAGTGGCTGTGACACGTGGGACATTAGCAAAGACAGAGGAGATTTCCGGCAAATATAAAGGTACGGTAAAAGAGGATATTGAGCCGGATGGCGCGAGTGTGATCAAAAAGATTTATGTAAAAAAAGGAGATCGTGTGAAGGCCGGCGATGTGATCATGCAGTATGAACTGCCGGGGAGCGAAAAGACATTGAAAGAGTCCAATGAAAAGATTGCGAAGACGGAAATGCAGATCCGGCAGGCAAAGGAACTGATGGCATTAGAGGCGGAGAAGCAGAAAAAGACCGGTGGTGGGAAAACCGGGATCGCAAGTGTGAAAAATCAGTACGAACAGCAGATCAAAGCACTGGAATCCAGTTTGCAGCTTTTGAAAATGGATGCCAAACTTGCGAAAGAAGAGATCGAAGAAGAACAGATCACGGCATCGGTAAACGGTGTGGTTACTTATGTGGATAATAAGGCGGAGGGAACGTACGGGACCGAAGGAGAGGCGGCCGTAAAGATAGAAGGAAAGAAAAAGAACCGCTTTGAGGCGAACAGCAAATATGCATCGCATTGTAAAGACGGTGATACGGTTACGATCGAAGTCAAAGGCCAGGAATACAAAGCGACCCTGAAAAAAGACACAGAATCTACCGATTCGGTTTATTTCTATCCGAAAACAAAACTGAATCTGGAAGATGGCACGATCTGTTCCTATCAGGTTGTGTTAAAGGAACGGAAAGACATTTTGTATCTGCCATCCTCTATTGTATATTCAATGGGCGACAAGCATGTGGTATATTATGAAGATGACAATGGCTTGAAATCAACAAAAGAAGTTTCAATCGGAGAGACCATTGATAACTTTGTTGAGATTACGGGTGGCCTGGAAGAAAACGAACAGGTAGTAGCAAATTAAGGCGAAGGATTGGAGGTTACGAAAAGTGAAAAACAGCAGACAGATAGGTGCAGTCCTTTTAGCCGTATCAATGATAACCTGCGGCTGTGGAAAATCCGCACAAAATGCCGGCGACGTGCCGGAACTGATCGAGGCAGTCGGGGTAGATATGGATACTGCCGTAGTAACAAAGATGGATTTGAGCGGTGTGACATCTTTTTCCGCACAAATTGTACCTAAAATTGAAAAAATGGCATTTCTTTCTTCCGGAAGCATCGATCAGATGAAAGTGTCGATCGGAGATAAGGTAAAGAAAGGCCAGCTTCTTGCGACTCTTGCCGGAGGCAGCGGAAAAGTGAAATCCTTAAAAGAAGAGATTGCTTCCCTGAACGAGACAAATGCGGGGATCAATCAGCAGAGCGAGTACGATATTGAGATGCTGCAGGAGAATCTGGATGGTCTGAAAAAACAGGCGAAGGCAGCAAAAAACGGAAAGCAGAAGCAGATGTTGGAAATACAGATGGTGGAAAAAGAGGAAGACATTAAGATCGCGAAAGAAAAATTAAAACAGCAGAAAGAACTGCAGCAGCTGGAGATCAGCCAGAAAGAAGCGGATATCAAAGAGGCACAGAAAAGCACGAAAAATTCCAAATTGTATTCGACGATTGACGGGGAAGTGATCAGCACAAGCGGCGGAAGCGGCTATATGGTACAGGGTGGAAGTGTCGCCATCCAGGTTGCCAACATGAAGGCACCGCGTCTGAAAACGGCGTATGTCTCCGACAGCAAGTTGGCGAAGGCCAGCAGTTATGTGGCGATCGTCGATGGAAAAAAATACAAAGTTGAAGTGGAAGAGCAGGAAGTTTCCCGGCAGGATATCGAGATGGGAAATTATCCGAAAAACAGCTGGTTTGATTTTGTGGCAGAGCATGTAGATGCGAAAGTGGGTGGTTCAGCAACCATTGAACTGTACACCGACACGGTAAAAGATGCCCTGGTCGTACCGGCGAATGCGGTATATCGTTCGAAAGAGGAATCGTATGTCTATCTGGTAGACGGAGATGCCAAGACGAAAACAGTGGTAAAAACCGGCACAGAGACAGATGCTTATATACAGATTGAAAGTGGAGTAAAGGAGGGGGATGTAGTCTATGTTGAAGGTTAAGTGGATCGGAATCCTGTGTATGACAGCTGCACTTTTGACCGCGTGCGGTTCGGAAAAAAGTCAGGGGACAGGAGAAGTACTCCTTTATGAAGGCGAAGACGCGGCTTCCGGAAGCGCGGTTTCTGAGGAAGAGTATGAGACGACAAAGGTTCGTCAGGAGACGTACAAAGAAGAATATTACGATACGGCAGATCTTGAATATACGGATACAGAAACCATCTACATCGATGATGAAGATGCGGTGCTGGATGCTGTTAAAGTAAAAAAAGATCAAAAAGTCAAAAAAGGCGACGTACTCGCGGTATATCACGTCGAGACGTCAAAGACCAAGCTGCAGAAAGAAAAAATTCTGGTTCAGCAGGCGCGTGCCAATTATGAATCGGGTCTCGGCAACCTCCAGAATGCATTGTCCCAGGCACAGAAGGAAGTGGAGACGATAAAAAATGCAGCAGAGAAAAAGATCAAAAATCTGGAGATTAAAAAGCAGAAAGAAGAACTTGCCAATTACAAAAAAGGGGAAAAAGATGTAATTGATCAGGAGAAAAATTATGCACAGCTTGTCCGGCGTCAGAACAAGACCAATCTTGTGGCGAAAAAAAGCGGCGTAGTTACTGCGACAGGGAAAGAATATGTAGGCGATGAGATCGATGCCTCCAAAAAGATCGTAGAGATGCGAAGCAACAATAAGTGGGTTTTGAAGGTGAAAGATCCGGAGTCCAAACTGCGTTACAATATGGATGTGTCCGTAAGACTTGGAAAAAATATGAAAGATTACAAGTACGAAGTAAAAGGAAAAGTCATTACGGCAACGGATATTACCGGGGTCGGCGAGACCGATGAAGCCGGTGATAATATCGTCTATGTCGAAGTTTCCAAAGCAGACAAAGCCAGATACGATTTTGAAAAGAACAATATCTATGTATATGCGGTATCGTTTGCCGTGAAGGATGCGCTGGTTGTGGATGCGGAAGCGGTCAACCAGGAATCCGTGGAATACGCCAACAAATTATATGTAAATGTGTTGGAAAACGGAAAGATCCACAAACGATATATTGTAAGCAACTATAATACAGAAACAGAGTATCTGGTGGAGCAGGGTGTAAGCGCCGGTCAGACACTTGCAATTATAAGATAGGAGGTGTAGATAACATGATTCGATTTATTAAACAAAAATTGATGCATAAAAAATGGATGGTTGTCTGCCTCTTGATTGGTAATGTTTTACTGTCAGCAATTGCCAGCAGTAATCCGATGTACCGCGACGCGGCATTGGAAAAGACATTAAAATCCAAATATTCAAATTATATTGAAGAGACGAATAAAGATCCGGGCGTGATCTCACTTACCTCGCTTTTGAATTCCGGAAAAGCAAACGGAGAGGAATTTAAGGGAATGGGAGATACGGCAGCAGGAGCCGCCGACGAACTCGGAGTGGAGCAGAAATATCTGATACGTATGTTTGCGACATCGAAAGTCCGCGGTCAGTATGAGCAGTCCCGCGGAAACAAAACGACGACCAAAACCATGCGGATCGCGATGATGTCAGAACTAAAAGACCATGTATCGATCCTTGCGGGAGAATGCTACAGTGATGACCGCCTGGAGGACGGAGCGCTGCCTGTCATCCTGAGCCAGCGCGCGATGAGTAAACTGGACGTTGTGCTCGGAGACGAGATTTCCTTTGAGAAACTGAAAAATGCGGATGGTTCCAATATTAAAGTGAAGATCGTCGGTGTATTTGATGCCAAAGATTATACGGATAATTACTGGGTAAAGAGTCCGAGTGAATACTATCTGGAAGTTTTTACCAGTCCTAAATTGTTTGAAAGCATTTTTGTCAATTATGACAATCCGGCATTTAATGTGTCCGGCGAGTGGAATATGGTGTACGATTACGAGAGTGTAAAACCGGGTCAGGTCAATGCTCTCGTAAGAAATACGGAAACGTTATGTGAGGAAGGACCGGCTGGAAGAAATTCAGCCATTGAGGAGCCGGATTATCTTGCCGTCCTCCGGGATTACCAGACAACGGCAAAAAAAGTATCGACAACACTTTTGATCCTGCAGATCCCGGTGCTGGCACTTTTGCTTGCGTTTATCTTCATGATTTCCAGACAGATGCTTGATCTGGAGCAAAATGAGATTGCACTTTTGAAGAGCCGCGGAAGCAGCCGCAATCAGATCTTGTTGATCTACACATTACAGTCGGCAATCCTTTCGATCGGCAGCAGTATCGTCGGCGTGCCGCTTGGCTTCTTTATGACAAAAGCGCTGGGTTCGACCAATGGATTTTTGGAGTTTATCCAAAGAAAAGCGCTGCATGTAAGGTTAAGTCCGAGTGTACTTTTGTTTACGCTGGGAGCAATCCTTGTATCCATTGCCGTTATGGTACTTCCGGTGTTTAAGGACGCCAATGTTACAATTGTAAATGTAAAACATAAAAATATGGGAAACAAACACAATATATTCAGCAGAGTGTATCTGGATGTGATTTTTCTCGTGATATCATTGTATGGATTGTATTCGTTTACTGCGAGAAAGTCGGAATTGATGACGAGTATGCTGGAAGGGGACTCACTGGATCCATTCCTGTTTATCTGTTCGTCCCTGTTTATCATCAGTGCAAGTCTGGTTGGACTCCGTATCCAGCCGCTGCTGATCAAGATTGTGTACTACATTGGTAGAAAGTTCTGGAAACCGGCATTTTTTGCTTCATTCCTTCAGATCATCCGTACACGGAAAAAACAGGGATTTATGATGGTATTTTTGATGTTTACCGTCTCCCTCGGTATTTTTAATTCGACGGTCGCGCGTACGATCTTGTCGAACTCGGAAAAGGGAATTGACTACAGTACCGGTACGGATCTTGTGCTCCAGCAGCCATGGGAGGACAATTCCCTGCTCATGCAGTACTACAAAGATCTTGAACTTACTTATACAGAACCGGATTTTGGTGTATACGAGGGAATGAAAGGAGTTACTGCGGCAACAAAGGTATTTATAGATGACGAGATTGAAACTTCCTATAAGAGTAAAGAAGGCGGAAACAGTGTCAAGACGACGCTGATGGGAATTGATACGAAGTCTTTTGGAGAGACAGTATCGAAATTTCAGACCGATCTTCTTCCGGTACATATTAACCGTTATCTGAACTCCATGGCAAAACGCTCGGATGCGGTGCTTCTCAGTATGAATTACCATACGAATTATGGGATGCGTCTTGGCGATACGATCTCCTATACGAACGAAGAGGGCGTGGAAGCGCAAGGCGTTGTATATGGATTTGTGGATTATTTCCCAAGTTACATTGAGACGACGCATTCGCTCAATGAGGAAAATAAACTTGTCTCGACCGAGAATTATCTGATCGTGGCAAACCTTGCGCAGGTTCAGCAGAACTTCGGTCTTCGTCCATATCAGGTTTGGTTGAAAACGGACGGAAGTTCCCGTTTTATCTATGATTACGCGAAGAAAAACAATATTACGTATACGACATTTGAAGATGCCAATGCGAAAAAAGTGGAAGTGAAAAACGATGCGCTGTTCCAGGGAACCAACGGGATCCTTACTATGAGTTTCATCGTTATATTGATCCTGTGCTGCACCGGATTTTTGATCTACTGGATCCTGTCCATCCGCCAGAGAGAACTTCTCTTTGGTGTATTCCGTGCGATGGGTATGTCAAAGCGGGAGATCATCCAGATGCTGATCAACGAACAGATCTTTAGTTCCGGGGTGTCCATTGTGATCGGTACGGTGATCGGACTTCTGGCATCAAAAATGTTTGTTCCGCTGGTACAGATTTTCTACGCTTCAACCGATCAGGCGATTCCGCTTGAAGTGGTCAATGAGACGCTGGATATGGTTCGTCTGTTTAGTATTATCGGTTTGGTAATTGTTGTATGTATGGTTGTGCTTGGAAAACTGATCTCCAGGATCAATATCTCCCAGGCATTGAAACTTGGCGAAGATTAAGGGAGGACAGCGATGGAAAATATATTGACGACACAGGGAGTGAAACAGGCGTTTCCAATCGGCTCCGGCCGGGAATTTGTTGCCTTGCATAATATCAATATCCGGATCCCGAAAGGGAAACTTACCATGCTTCGTGGACGTTCCGGTTCCGGAAAGACCACGCTTATGAACATTTTAAGTGCACTGGATTATCCCAAAGAGGGCACGGTTGTTTTTGAAGGTGCGGCGCTGGAGCAGATGAACGACCAGCAGAGAGAGCAATTCCGTAAAAATAATGTGGGATTCGTATTTCAGTCAGTCGCCCTCATTCCGATGATGACGGCCTATGAAAATGTGGAATTTCTGCTCCGTCTGGCAAAATATCCGGGCAATAAGCGCGCGCGTGCCGAGGAATGTCTGAAACTCGTCGGACTGGGACAGCGTATGTATCACATGCCGCAGGAACTGTCCGGTGGTGAACAGCAGCGTGTGGCGATTGCCAGAGCGATCGCACATAAACCCAAGATTATCTTTGCCGATGAACCGACCGCGGAATTGGATACGGCGACCGGACTGCAGGTAATGAAGATATTTAAAGAATTGATTGAAAAAGAAGGAGTAACGATTGTCATGACAACCCATGACATGGGACTGCTGGATATTGCAGACTGCATATATCATTTGGAGGATGGTGAGATTGTCGATGAAAAATAAGAAAATAGAAGCCGTAGTAGAAAAAATCAATGAGTTTCGCCACATTAATCGTCAGACCACCAGCGGCGCCAGTGCTGCCGAGCAGATCGACATCCCGGATGATGTTATGATTGAATGCGATGGATTGGTAAAAATTTACAAGACAAAGGACATCGAAGTGCTGGCTCTCCAAGGACTGGATCTGACGGTCAAGCGCGGAGAGCTGATGGCGATCATCGGAAACAGCGGAAGTGGTAAATCCACGTTCCTTAACATGATCGGAGGCCTTGACCGCCCATCGGCGGGGAAACTTTATGTCGATGGAAAAAATCTGTTTCAGATGACAGAAGAGGAACTGGTTGAATACAAGCGGAGCACGGTAGGATTTGTGTGGCAGAACAATGCAAGAAACCTGCTTCCGTATCTGACCGCATGGGAAAATGTCATGACGCCGATGCTCTTTATGAAAGACGGGAAAAGTGAGGCGGAAAAGAAGAAGCGTGCGGAAGAACTTCTGGAACTGGTCGGCCTGGCAGAACGAAAGGACAATACACTCAGCCAGCTCTCCGGTGGAGAGCAGCAGCGTGTAGCGATCGCGATTGCCCTTGCCAATGAACCAAAACTTCTGCTTGCCGATGAACCGACCGGAGCGGTAGACCGTAAGACGGCGGATGATATCCTGGATATGTTCCGCAAACTCAATGAACAACTGGGGATTACAATTGTCATCGTAACGCATGATAACGAGCTGGCATCCAAAGTAAACCGTGTGATCTCAATTCGCGATGGAAAGACGAGCAGCGAGCGTATCATGAAAAATGAATACAAAAACAGATTGGAAGATATTTCCATTGAATGGCAGCAGGAAGGGGCACAGGAAGAATTTGTTGTGTTAGATCGTGCCGGAAGAATACAAATTCCGTCGGAATTGCTCAAAGAAATGGGAATGAACGGAAATAAAGTAAAAGTCGAATTTGTGGATGGTAAAATTGTTATTGAAAAACCCGAAGAATAATGCTACACTAGTACTGTTAAAAGAAGAACAGGAAAATGAAGTGAATGGAGACGGTTTTTTATGAGTGGAAGACGAGAATACAGAAAGAGACAGAGACAGCGGCAGCGCAGGCAGTCGGAAAAATTAACGATGTTGTTGAAAGGATCAGTTGCGGTGGCAGTTGTGCTGGTTTTAGTGTTGACCGGAGTAAAGATTGTATCCACTGTGCGAACCCACAAAGAACAGAAACAGATAGAAGAAGCTCTTTTGCAAGAACAGAAAGCGGCGGCGGAGACTCCGGCAACAGAGGAAGCGACGCCGGCACCGACACCTGTACCAAAGGACAAGGCAGTAGCACTTACGTTTGATGACGGACCATCGCGTGACAACGATGGAACCATTCTTGAGACACTGCAGGCAAATGGAGCGCATGCGACATTTTTCGTACTGGGAAACCGCGCGCGGGTGGATGGCGATATTATGCAGATGATCACCGGAGCCGGTTGTGAGATTGCGAGTCATTCGTGGGATCATCCACAGCTTAGCAAGTTGAAGTGGACAAAGGTCAAAAGCCAGATTGACCGAACCGATAAAATTGTAGCAAAACTTTTGAATGGATATGAGATATCCTTACTGCGTCCGCCTTATGGTTCGATCAGTAAGACGATGCGGAAAAAGATAAAAAAACCGATGATATTGTGGAGTCTTGACACGGAGGACTGGAAGAGCCGGAATGCGAAAAAAGTATTCAACCGGGTTAAGAAGGAAGTAAAAGACGGTGATATCATATTGATGCATGACATACATCCGGAGACGGCGCAGGCGGTAAAGAAGATTGTTCCGTGGCTTTCGGAGCAGGGATATGACATGCTGACGGTTTCTGAACTGATGGCGCGCAAAGGAAAAAAACTGGAAGCGGGAAAAGCCTATCTGGATGCAAATTAATATGGAAAAATATGTGGAGTTCTCCGGATTTTTCGGGAACTCCGCTTGTAGTGAAGCAAAAAATAACAATTAGGAACAAAACAACGAAATGAGGTAAGAAAAGATGAAACAATTTATGGATGAAGATTTTATTCTTTCGACAGAGACAGCAAAAAAACTTTTTCATGACTATGCAGAAAAGACACCGGTTTTGGATTATCACTGCCATCTGGAACCAAAAGAGATCGCAGAAGACCGGATGTTTAAGAATATAACAGAATTGTGGCTGGGAGGCGACCACTATAAGTGGCGTATTATGCGTTCAAATGGAGTTCCGGAAAAATACATTACCGGGGATGCCGGTGATGAAGAAAAATTCCATGCGTTTGCCAAAGCGCTTCCAAAAGCAATTGGAAATCCAATGTATCACTGGTGTCATTTGGAACTGCAGAGATATTTTGATATTCATGAGACACTCAGCGAAAAAAATTGGAAAGAGATTTACGATGCCTGCAATAAAAAACTGCAGTCACCGGAGATGTCTGCCAAAAATCTGATCCGCATGTCCAACGTGACGCTCGTTTGTACGACCGACGATCCGGTGGATGACCTTCATTATCATCAGCAGATCAAGGCAGATAAAGATTTTACCGTACAGGTACTTCCTGCATGGCGCCCGGACATTATCATGAGTCCGGAAAAAGAGGGATTTCTTGCGTATGTACAGAAACTGGCAGAAGTAAGTGATATTGACATCACCGGATTTGCGTCTCTCAAAGAAGCACTTGTAAAACGCCTTGACTATTTTGCGGAAAATGGCTGCCTTGTAACGGATCATGGACTGGATTATCCGCAGTACCGTCCGACGACCGAGGAAGAGATGGACATCCTCGTACGCCGCGCGTTGTCCGGGGAAGCACTGGAATTTGAAGAAATGCTTCAATATAAGACGATGCTCATGCTTTTCTTAGGCCGCGAATATGCAAAGAGAAATCTGGCAATGCAGCTTCACTACGGCGCAAAGAGGGAAAATAACGAACGGGTATATCAGAGTGCCGGAGCCAATGCCGGGATCGACTGCATCAATGAAAAGGGATTCAGTGCGGAAGTGGCAGACTTTCTCAATGCCCTTGCCAAGACAGGGGAACTGCCAAAGACTATTCTGTATTCTTTGAATCCGGTTGACAATGCCGTGATCGGTACGATGATCGGCTGCTTCCAGAATGAAGATGCGGCAGGCAAGATCCAGCAGGGTTCTGCATGGTGGTTTAACGATCATAAATACGGCATGACACAGCAGATCACATCACTTGCAAGTCTCGGACTTTTGGGTAACTTTATCGGTATGCTGACCGATTCGAGAAGTTTTGTATCCTATCCTCGTCACGAGTATTTCCGCCGTATCTTATGTGATTTCATCGGAAAACTGGTGGAAAACGGAGAATATCCACAGGATTATGAAGTACTTGGCGAGATGGTGAAAAACATTTCCTATTATAACGCAGTAAATTATTTTGGATTTGATTTATAAAGTTTACAGAATTTGGAAGGAGAGCATAAATGACATTTACGTTAGTAAAAGAAAACGCAGCACAGATTTGTATTGATAACCATGCGGCAGATTATAAGGGGCTGCTGCATGTGGCAAAGATTCTTGCCGGAGATATTTTGACGGTAACGGGAAAAGAGCCGGAGATCGTAGAGCAGCTTCAGAATGTGCCGCAGATTGTGGCAGCGACAAAGGGAACTTCGGACATTCTTGCAAAATGGGAAGAGGAAAAGAAGATCGACCTTTCCGCACTGGAAGGAAAACGTGAAGTTTTTACTGTGCAGCTGATCGAAGAAGACGGTGCGGAAAAACTGGTGATCGCCGGTACAGAGACGATTGCCACCCTGTATGGACTGTATTATATCTCTGAAAAAATCGGAGTATCCCCATGGGTGTACTGGGCAGATGTCGTTCCCGCAAAAAAGGAAGAAATCGTATTTGACGAGAGTATCTGCACGGTATCGAAAGAGCCGTCGGTGCGTTATCGTGGCTTCTTCATGAACGACGAATGGCCGTCGCTGGGGAATTTTGTCATGAATACATTTGGAGACTTCAACGAGTTCTTTTACGAAAAAGTATTCGACCTTCTGCTTCGCTTGAAAGGAAATTATTTCTGGCCGGCGATGTGGTCTGCCTCCCTTCCGCTGGATGGATCGGAAGATCCGCTGGCAATCCTTAAACTCGGAACGGAACTTGGTATCACGATCGGACAGTCGCATCACGAACCATTGACCCGTGCCAGTGAAGAGTGGGATAAAGTAAAAACCGATACCAACAATGTCGGATATGGAAAAGATTGGAATTATTACACCAATAAAGAGGGACTTTACCGTTACTGGGAAGACGGTATGAAACGCGACAAAGATTTTAAGCATATGATTACGATCGGAATGCGTGGAGAGCGTGATACGATGATGCTCGGAGAAAATTCGACCATTCAGGAAAATGTGGAACTTCTCCGTGAGATCATTACCGATCAGAATAAGATCATCAAAGAGACGGGCTGTGAACATATGCCGAAGATGCTTGCTCTGTATAAAGAAGTGGAAAGGTTTTATTATGGTGGAAACGGTGTCAAAGGACTGCGTTCCTGGGACGGCCTGGATGACACGATCCTTCTGCTCTCCGACGATAACTTCGGAAATGTACGAACCCTTCCGACAAAGGATCTGAAAGATCGTAAACCGGGCTGGGGACTGTACTATCACTTTGATTATCATGGTTCTCCGATCTCCTACGAGTGGGTCAATTCGACACCGCTTCCCAAAGTGTGGGAGCAGGTTACGATGGCGTATGAATACGGCATCCGCGACCTCTGGATCGTAAATGTCGGTGATATCCGCCCGGATGAACTGCCATTGTCTTACTTTATGGCGCTTGCTTATGATTTTGAAAGCATGGGAACCGGACATGCCAACCAGACAGACCGTTTTCTTGCTTCCTGGGTAGAACAGCAGTTTGGCGCGCATATCAAGGACGAGACGACTAAAAAAGAAATTGCAGATGTACTGCGTGAATATGCGAGAATTCATGGCATGAGACGACCGGAGGCAATGAATCCGGACGTATATCATGTGTCTCATTTTAATGAAACAAAACGCATGATCCAACGATGTACGGCGCTGATGCAGAAGACAGAGACCCTGCAGACAAAGATTCCGGAAACGTCGAAAGATGCCTTTTACGGACTGGTATATTATCCGGCCGTAGCAGGAATGAATCTGCAGCTGATGAGCCTTCATGCGGCACTTTCAAACTGGTATGCAGAATTTGAACTTTCCGCGGCCAACACATATGATGCGCTGGTAAAAGAAGAAATCGAACGAGATCAGAAATTGACAGATTATTACAATAAAGAGATGGCAGGAGGCAAATGGGACGGCATGATGCTTTCGCCGCATGCCTGCTTTGTAACCTGGAATGATGAGGGATGGCACTATCCGCAGACGGAGGCGATCTGTATCAATACCAAGAGCCGGATGATGGTTCATGCGGAGAATGAGGAAGGATTTGTCTCCGAAGGAACAATAACGCTGCCGGAATTTACAGAAATTGGAGGGGAGACGTATGAAATCGACCTTGCCAATGCGGGCGCAGTTTCCTATGACTTCGCGGTGCTGGAAGAGGACGGAATCTGTGTAAGCTGTAAAGAAGGTACGGTGGCAAGTGACATCGTAACGCTGCAGGTCAGCATCGGACGAAAAGAGCATGAATCTTTTGAGCGTACCCTTACGATCACGGGTGCCGGACAGAAAGTCAATGTGACCGTCCGGTTTACCGCAGCCGTTGATGCGCCGGAGGGCACCTTTATCGAACGGGATGGCGTCGTATCGATCGAAGCCGGACATTTTGCTGAAAAAGAGAATTTTGAAGGATATGAATTTGAGGAGCTGAAAGAATATGGAAAAACCCTGTCTTCAATGAAAGTGTATCCATCCGACCGCAATTTTGACGAAATCGGAAAAGCACCATGTCTTACATACCGTGTATATGTTAAAGAAGCCGGTGTGTACATGCTAAAATCCATCACGGCGCCTACCAATAATCTGGAAGACGGCCGCACCATGCGTTATGCCGTGCAGGTCAATGATGGTGAGATCAAGGTCGGAGATACGATTCCGAAAGAAAATTATAATATCGGCGGCGGTCCATGGGAAAAGAAATCCTGGTCAATGGGAGTGTTAAACAACAGCCATTATGGAATTACAGGACACGATCTGAAAGCCGGATATAATGAGATCCATGTCTATGGCGTGGATGCCGGACTTGTTTTACAAAAATTGGTATTGTACCGCAGCGGACTGGCTGAGTCTTATCTTGGACCACAGGAAAGTCCGCAGGCTTAGATTATTTCCAAAAGGAGAAGAAGATGAGAAGAAATATAGTGAAATGTACTGCGGTGGCACTTGTGGCTGTGGCGGTATTAAATGGGGCAGTGCCGGTGGAAACACAGGCGGCAAAGAAACCGAAGATCAGCAGCAGACAATGGAAGGTGACCGTGGGTCAGACAAAAAAAGTTGCAGTAAAAAATGTGACAAAACGTACCAAAGTTACGTTCCGATATGGAAAAAATGCGAAAAAGACAGCTTCGGTAAAATGGAATAAAAGCAAAAAATGTATTGTTGTCCGCGGGAAAAAGGCTGGCAGGACGACCGTTCAGGTGAAGTTTAAAACGGCCTCCGGGAAAGTAACATACAATTGTAAAATATTGGTAAATAGAAAGGGCGCGAAAGTGCCGGCAGGGACATCGAAGCCGGTGGGCACACCGACAGCCGTATCTACGACTACACCGGCGGTGACACAAACAGCCGCACCTTCGACCACACCGGCGGTGACACAAACAGCCGTACCTTCCACAACACCGGCAGCGACGCCGGCTGCAACCGAAGGCCCGTACAAGACATATGAAGCCGAGTACGAGGATGACAATATGCCGGTCAAAGATATTTACAAAGACTGCTTTCTCGTGGGAGCGGCGCTCAACGGTATATCCAATCAGACGATGGCACTCAACCACAAAGGAATGGCAGGAATTTTAAAGAAACATTTTAATTCCACGGTGCTTTCCAATTTGATGAAACCGGAACATCTTCTGGATAAGACGGCGACGCTTAACAGTGCAGACGGAATGCCGGTGTGCAAATTTGATACCTGCGATTCCGCGTTGAATTTCTGCAAAGAAAATGGTATTAAAATGCGCGGACACACCCTCCTCTGGCACAATCAGACGCCGGAGTGGTTTTTCCACGTGGACTACGATGTAAACAAAGATCTGGTGGATGCGGCGACGATGGAAGCCCGCATGGAAAGTTATATCCGACAGGTGCTCACACACTGCCAGACGGAATTTCCGGGGGTGATTTATACCTGGGACGTTGTCAACGAATGCATCTGTGTGGACGAAAACAGTTTTGTAGTGACGAGCGGCGGCTGGAAACTCCGTACGCAGACAAAGAGCGACAACGATTTTGAACACGACGGCTATGAGCCAAACTACTGGTATGCAACCATGGGCGAAACGTATGTGGAAAAAGCATTTACGTATGCAAGAAAATACGCCGATCCCGGAGTGACATTGGTTTATAATGATTATAATGTATTCCAGACAAATAAAATGGAAAATATTTACAAAATGGCAGAAGAATTGAAAGGCAAAGGACTGATCGACGGCATCGGATTGCAGCCAACCGTCGGAATGCGCTGGCCGGATCTGAATTCAGATAACAAAGATAGTTTTAAAAACTGCCTGGAAACCTATGCGAAATTGGGACTGGAACTGCAGGTCACGGAGCTTTCTTTCAAATTGCAGATGGATCCGGAGGATATTGATGACGAAGAACTGCAAAAGCAGGCAGACCGCTATGAAGAGTTTATGCAGCTTCTGGTAGACGAGGATTCTGACAATGGCGGCCCGTGCAATATCACGAGTGTAACCGTATTCGGTATCTGTGACGATTATCCTTTGTATACGGACAATCACCAGAACCTGTATCTGTGGGACAAAAACTGTGTGCCAAAACCTTGTTTTTATTCCTATATTAAGCCGGGCTTAGACCTTCTGGCTTCGAAAGAGCAGCAGGCAGCAGCCGGCGCGCAGAGATAGAAAGGCAGAAACGAAATGAAAGAAAAGAAAGAAAAGAAAGGTATTATAATAACGATAGTAGTAGTGGTGGTCGTACTGGGCGTGCTGGCGTATGCCCTTGCGTCACGGCACAAGGCGAATGAACCAAAGTTCGCCGATGATCCGAAAACGACGGAAAGCCGGCAGAATGCTGTCTCCGAGAGTGCGGTCAGCCCGGCAGCGGTTGTCACGGAAGAGACACCGGCAAAGGACATTTATCAGGATTATTTCCTTGTCGGTGCAGCCATCAATGGAAGCAGCCTGGATACGATGGCGCTCAACCACAAAGGAATGGCAAAGATTTTAAAAGAAAACTTCAATTCCACGACATTGTCCAATCTGATGAAACCGGAATATCTGCTGGACGAAAAGGCAACGAAAAAGAGCAAAGACGGGATGCCGGTCTGTACTTTTGAAAATTGTGATCCGGCGCTCAAATTCTGTCAGGAAAACGGAATCAAGATGCGCGGCCACACATTGATCTGGCACAATCAGACGCCAAGCTGGCTCTTTTACAAAAACTATGATGTGAAATCCGGAAAACTTGCCAATGCAAAGACCATGGCAAAGCGTATGGAAAGTTATATCAAGCAGGTCATCACACACTGCCAGAAAAAATATCCGGGTGTTGTCTATGCGTGGGATGTCGTCAATGAATGCGTCTGCACCGATGCGGGAAGTTTTGTTGTGACGAAGGGCGGCTGGAAACTCCGCGCGGACACGAAAAAGGATAATGACTTTACGCATGAGCAGGCAGTCGAGAACTACTGGTATACGACGATGGGCGAGGATTATGTGGAAAAAGCATTTACCTTTGCCCGCAAATATGCGGAGAAAGACGTCAAATTGTTCTATAACGACTACAATGTCTTTATGGATGTAAAAATGGAAAATATTTACAAAATGATCGAACAGTTAAAAGAAAAAGGACTGATCGACGGAATCGGTCTCCAGCCGACGGTAGGCATCGACTGGCCGGAGCTTGACAGCGAAAATGACGGAAGTTTCCGCAAATGTCTGGAAACGTATGCAAAACTCGGTCTGGAACTGCAGGTGACCGAACTCAATTTCCGTATCGAAGACGGCACGACCGACGAAGAATTGTTACAGAGACAGTCTGACCGCTACGAGGAAATGATGCGTCTTCTTGTTGAAGAAGATACGGAGAGCGGCGGGCCATGTAATATTACGAGTGTAACCGTATTTGGAATCTGCGATGATTATCCACTGTATGGAGAGGATTTCCAGCAGAATCTGTATCTGTATGACAAAAACTGCCAGCCAAAACCGTGCTATTACGGATTTATCAAGCCGGGGATTGAGGCGGTAAAAAATAAAAAATAAAGAGAACCGGGAGGATTTGTTATGGCTGAAAAATGTATTGAGCTGAAAGGGATCACAAAAGCATTTGACGGACAAATCGTTCTAGATCATATGAATCTTGATATTCATGAGAATGAATTTGTGACATTGCTTGGACCAAGTGGTTGTGGAAAGACCACGACACTGCGGATCATGGGAGGCTTTGAAACGGCAGATGAGGGCCAGGTTCTGCTCAATGGAACCGATATCGCCCGCGTGCCGGCGAACAAACGTCCGATCAATACCGTGTTCCAAAAGTATGCGTTGTTTTCACACATGAATATCGAGGAAAATATTGCGTTTGGGTTAAAAATCAAGAAGAAATCAAAAGACTATATCCGGGACAAGATCAAATATGCCCTGAAACTGGTAAATCTCGATGGTTACGAGAAACGTATGCCGGATTCCCTGAGCGGAGGACAGCAGCAGCGTATCGCAATCGCGCGTGCGATTGTAAACGAACCGAAAATTCTGCTTCTGGACGAACCGCTCGGCGCCCTGGATCTGAAACTGCGCCAGGGAATGCAGTACGAACTCATGCGCCTGAAAGAAGAACTCGGCATTACGTTTGTCTATGTCACACACGATCAGGAAGAGGCACTTACGATGTCCGATACCATCGTTGTGATGAATCAGGGATACATCCAGCAGATCGGTACGCCGGAAGACATTTACAATGAGCCGCAGAATGCGTTTGTCGCGGACTTTATCGGCGAGAGCAATATCCTTTCGGCAACGATGGTGCGCGACCGGCTTGTCAATATTCAGGGACAGGATTTCGAATGTGTCGATGTCGGATTCGGCGAAAATAAACCGGTGGATGTCGTGATAAGACCGGAGGATATGATCCTTGTACCTCCGGAAAAAGGTACGATGCGTGCAAAAGTGAAATCCCTTGTATTCAAAGGGGTTCACTATGAAATGGAGATGGAAGCACTTGGCTTTACGTGGCTGGTACACAGTACAAGCCTTGCGGAAGTCGGAAGTGAAGTCGGATTGTTTATCGATCCATTTAACATCCAGATCATGCACAAGCCGGAAAATGAGGCAGAGGAGGCGTTTACCGGTGAATGAGAAAAAGATGACGAGACGCCTTGCGTATCCGTATATTGTGTGGATGGCAATTTTTGTCATTGTGCCGCTGATCATTGTATGCATATACGGACTGACGGATAAAACAGGCGCTTTTACCCTTGAAAATGTAAAGAGTATTGCGTCGCCGGTGCATGTAAAAGCCTTAATTTTGTCACTAAAATTATCTATTATAAGTACTGTGTTATGTTTTGTTCTCGCTCTGCCACTGGCACTGGTGATCCGGGGACTGCATTTAAAAAGCAGCGGATTTATCATATTTGTATTCATCCTTCCGATGTGGATGAACTTTTTGCTGCGTACCATCGCATGGCAGTCATTGTTGGAAAAAACGGGTGTGATGAATATGATCTTACAGTCGCTGGGACTGCCAAAGCAGAATCTGATCAATACCGAGGGAGCGATCATTCTCGGTATGGTCTACAATTTTCTTCCATTTATGGTACTGCCGATCTACAATTCGCTCATTAAGATCCCACAGGATACCTTTGATGCGGCAAAAGATCTGGGAGCAAACCGGATACAGACGTTGTGGCGTATCACCCTGCCACAGGTATTTCCGGGAATTGTCAGCGGCGTTACGATGGTGTTTGTGCCGGCTATGACGACGTTCGTTATCTCTAACCTGCTCGGAGGGGCGAAGATCAATCTGATCGGAAATGTGATCGAGCAGGAGTTTACAACCGCCAACAACTGGTACGGCGGAGCCGGACTGTCCATCGTTTTGATGATACTGATCCTCGGAAGTATGGCAGTTATGTCACACTTTGATAAGGATGGAGAGGGGGCAGCGATATGGTAGGAAAAAAAATCGCAAAGATCGGCGGAAAGATTTATCTTGCCCTGATTTTTATCTTTTTGTATGCCCCGATCGCGACACTCATTGTATTGTCCTTTAATGAATCAAAATTCCGCGGAAAATGGGGTGGTTTCAGTTTAAAATGGTACGAGAGCCTGTTTGCCTCCCGTGAGATCATGGAGGCGCTGTGGACGACGCTTTTACTGGCATTTTTGTCTGCGCTGATTGCGACGATTCTCGGAACGATGGTTTCTTTTGCCATGAACCGCATGAAAAAACTGCCGCGTATGATCTTGATGACGGTGACCAATATCCCGATGCTCAATGCCGATATTGTAACCGGAATCTCGCTGATGCTTTTATTTATCGCGCTGCGTTACCAGATGGGATTTGGCAGTGTGCTGATCGCACATATTACCTTTAACCTGCCTTACGTGGTGTTAAGCGTCCTGCCAAAATTAAAGCAGATGAATAAAAGTGTATTTGAGGCGGCGCTGGACCTTGGTGCAAGCCGTCAGTATGCGTTTGTCAAAGTTGTATTTCCGGATATACTGCCGGGAATTTTAACCGGATTTTTGTTGTCCTTTACGATGTCGCTGGACGACTTTATCATTACCCATTTTACCAAAGGAGTGGGGATGGATACGCTGTCAACAAAAATCTATGCGGAGGTGCGAAAAGGCATAAAACCGGAGATTTACGCACTTTCCACCATATTATTTGCAGCCATATTTATTGTGTTGATCGTTGTCAACCGCAGACAGAAAGCAGAGGAAAATAAATGAAAAAAAGTATAAAAAAAATTTTGGCACTGACACTTGCGACCGCTCTTTTTACGACGGGACTTACGGCGTGTTCTTCCGGCGGAAGCAAGACGGGAGATGCCGGCGAATTGTATGTTTATAACTGGGGGGAATATTTTGACCCGGATGCGTTAGCGATGTTTGAAGACGAGACGGGCATCAAAGTGACGTATGATGAGTATGAGACAAATGAAGTGATGTACCCGATCATATCGAACGGCGCCGCTTCGTATGACCTTGTCTGCCCTTCGGATTATATGGTGCAGCGTATGATCTCCGAGGATCTTGTCGAAGAGATCAATTTTGACAATGTGCCGAATATAAAATATGTAGACAGCCAGTATATGGATGCCAGCAAAGAATTTGATCCGGAAAATAAATACAGTGTTCCGTATCTTTGGGGAACGGTTGGCATATTATACAATAAAACAATGGTAAAAGAACCGGTGGACAGCTGGGGGATCCTGTGGGATACCAAATACAAAGATAACATTCTGATGCAGAAAAGTGTCCGCGATGCGTTTGGTATCACCCTGAAATATCTTGGTTATTCACTCAACAGTACAGACGAAAAACAGTTAGAGGAAGCCAAACAGAAGCTGATCGAACAGAAGAAATCCGGTGTCGTACAGGCGTATGTAGTCGATGAAGTGCGTGACAAGATGATCGGAAATGAGGCTGCGATCGGTGTGATCTATTCGGGAGAGGCGCTGACCTGCCAGAAGGAAAATCCGGATCTGGAGTATGTGATTCCGAAGGAAGGAAGCAACTTGTGGATCGATTCCTGGGTGATCCCGAAGGGGGCAAAGAACAAAGAAAATGCGGAGAAGTTTTTGAATTTCCTCTGTAAACCGGAAATCGCAAAAATGAACTTTGATTATATCACGTATTCGATTCCAAATGAAGAGGGACGCAAATTGATTGAAGATGCGTCAGAGCGTGACAGCAAGATTGCATTCCCGGACTGGGATTCTTTGACAAATTGTGAGACATTGAAATATCTTGGCGATGATGTCGATAAGATTTATAATGAAAAATGGAAGGAGATCATGGCACAATGAGAGTATTACTGATCAATGGAAGCGCAAAAGAAAAGGGCTGTACATTTACGGCACTCAGTGAGGTGGCGCGCGGACTCAATGAAAGCGGTGTGGAAACCGAGATCCTTTCGCTTGGCACCAAACCGGTCGCGGACTGTATGGGCTGCGGAAAATGCCGTGAAACCGGTGCGTGCGTATTTGGAGATATCGTAAATGAGATCGTCGAAAAAGCGAAGACCGCCGATGGCTTTGTCTTTGGTTCCCCGGTCTATTATGCGCATGCGAGCGGACGTCTTCTGTCTGTCCTTGACCGCGCGTTTTACTCCGGCGGAAAAGAATTTGCGTTTAAGCCGGGAGCGGCTGTGGTAAGCGCCAGACGAGGCGGCACGACGGCATCTCTGGAAGTGATCAATAAGCATTTTTCCATCAATCAGATGCCAATTGTAACTTCCAATTATTGGAATATGGTGCATGGAAATACACCGGATGAAGTCCGTCAGGACAAAGAGGGAATGCGTACGATGTACAATCTCGGCCGCAATATGGCATGGATGATTAACTGCATTCAGGCAGGCCCGGAACATCCGCAAAATGAGAAGGAGAGCACAAACTTTATCCGCTAAAGGAGGACGTACTATGTATACAGTAGATTTACAGGACTGCATCGATAAGATGGATCTCGAATGTCTGACACCGGATGTAGATATCTCACAGATCAAGATCACGCAGTCGGATATCAACCGCCCGGCGCTTCAGCTGGCAGGATTTTTTGACTATTTTGACCATCACCGTGTGCAGATCATCGGTCATGTGGAAAATACGTACATGGAAAAACAGGGCTTGGAGTACAGCGTAGAGATGATGGGACGTATCATGTCCTATAAAGTGCCGTGTATCGTGTATTGCCGCGATATGGCGGTGCCGGATGCCATTCTTGAGGTGGCGGACAAAGCCGGTGTGCCGATTTTACGTACGAAGCAGACGACTTCCTCATTTTCTTCCGAATTGAACCGATGGCTGAAAGTCGAACTTGCGCCGCGCATAAGTATTCACGGTGTTTTGGTCGACATTTACGGCGAAGGTGTGCTGATCACCGGAGAGAGCGGAATCGGTAAAAGCGAGGTCGCTTTGGAACTCATCCACCGCGGACACCGTCTCGTATCGGATGACGTTGTAGAGATCAAGAAAGTCAGTGATGCGACATTGATCGGTACAGCGCCGGATATCACGAGACATTTTATCGAACTTCGCGGAATCGGAATCATCGATGCCAAAGCCTTGTTTGGTGTAGAAAGTGTAAAAAATACCCAGTCGATCGATCTTGTCATCAAACTCGAAGAGTGGAACAAAGAGCAGGATTATGACCGCATGGGACTGGAAGAAAAATACATCGAGTATCTCGGAAATAAAGTCGTATGCCATTCGATCCCGATTCGTCCGGGTCGAAATCTCGCGATCATCTGTGAGTCGGCAGCCGTCAACTTCCGTCAGAAAAAGATGGGTTATAATGCAGCAAAGGAATTGTACAATCGTGTAACCGCTAGATTGCCGGAATAACATACGCAGTCACAAGGAGGAAAGTCATGGAAAAGTTTTACGTAGGTGTCGATGTCGGAGGCACATCGATTAAGATGGGAATGTTTTCACATACGGGGGAATTGCTCGAAAAATGGGAAATTCCGACGCGTGTGGATGAAGATGAAGAAACAGACCGGATCCTTCCGGATATCGCCGCAAGCATTGAAGAAAAGCGTGCGGAAAAAAATGGGAATATTGTCGGCATCGGACTCGGCATACCGGGACCTGTGACGGACGACGGAACCGTATTGAAATGCGCCAATATTCATTGGCCGGTATTTAATGTCAAAGAAAAACTGTTCGATCTGACCGGCGTGGCCAATATCCGCGTCGGAAACGACGCCAATGTCGCAGCTCTCGGAGAGATGTGGAAGGGCGGCGGACGCGGCTTTGACAGTATCGTCATGGTCACACTCGGGACCGGTGTCGGTGGCGGAGTTATCCTTGGCGGCAAGATTTTGACCGGAGCCAAAGGAGCAGCCGGAGAGATTGGTCATATGACCGTAGAATACGACGAAGAGGAGACGTGTAACTGCGGGACAAAAGGCTGTCTGGAGCAGTATGCTTCCGCGACGGGAATTGTCCGTCTGGCGAAAAAGCAGATGGTTGACACTTCTTCACTGGCAAAATTTGACAATTTGACAGCGAAAGATGTGTTTGATGAAGCCAAAGCCGGCGATGCGTACGCCCTTCAGATCGTAGACCGGTTTGCCCGTTACCTTGGCGTGGCACTTGGCAATGTGGCTCAGATCATTGATCCGGAAGCATTCGTGATCGGCGGCGGAGTGGCAAGAGCCGGCAGCATCATTACGGAAAGTATAGAAAAATATTATAATGACAGTGTAATGTTTGCCCTGCGCGGCAAACAGTTCAATCTGGCAGAACTTGGAAATGACGCGGGCATCTACGGTGCTGTGCGTATGGTCCTGTAAGAAAGGAATCAAAAAGCGTGATACAGTTAAAAGAAGGAGAACTTCTGAGTAATCATACGACATTTCGTATCGGCGGAGCGGCAAAGTATTTTGCTGTGCCAAAGAACGAAGAGGAGATTATGGAAGCGGTGGATTTTGCCATCGTGAAAGACTTACCCTACTATATTCTCGGAAAAGGCAGCAATGTGCTGTTTGCGGACGAAGGATATCCCGGTGTAATCATTGAGATCGGGGCAGGCATGGAAAAGGTGGAACGTACCGGAGACACCGGAATCCGTGCACAGGCTGGTGTGTCACTGAGTGCGCTGGCGGCATTTGCAGCGAGAGAGGGACTGAGTGGACTGGAATTTGCCAGCGGAATCCCGGGGACTCTCGGAGGCGCCGTGACGATGAATGCCGGAGCCTATGGCGGTGAGATGAAGAATGTCATCGTAAGTGCGAAAGTCATGGACGAAGACGGCGGTGTAAAAGTGTTGTCCTGCGATGAATTGGAGCTTGGGTATCGTACAAGCATCGTCCAAAAGAAACAACTCATCGTGTTGGAAGCCGAATTTTCACTGCAACCGGGAGAGACCGAGGCGATTCAGAGCACGATGAAAGAACTGAATGCAAAGCGTAGAGAAAAACAGCCGTTGGAGTATCCGAGTGCCGGAAGTACGTTTAAGCGGCCGGAAGGGTATTTTGCCGGAAAACTGATTGAAGATGCCGGACTCCGCGGCTACCGCGTCGGAGACGCCCAGGTATCGGAAAAGCATTGTGGATTTGTAGTAAACCGCGGAAAGGCGACCTGTGCGGAGGTGCTTCAACTGATCGGGGACGTACAGAAAACGGTCAAAGAGCAGTTTGGCGTACAGCTTGAGCCGGAAGTGCGGATCATACGTTAGAACAGCATTTTTAAGAACGATAGAGAAGGAGGGCAACGATGAGATTTGTAATAGTGACGGGCATGAGTGGTGCAGGACGTTCTTCTGCCATGCGGATTTTGGAAGATGATGGGTATTTCTGTGTAGATAATCTGCCGGTGTCACTTTTGCCAACCTTTATGGAATTGACAAAAAATTCCAGTGAGCAGATTGAAAAAGTGGCACTGGGACTGGATATCCGTGTCGGAGCAGAAGCACTGCGGGAGACAGCAAGTGTACTCCGTTCGCTGAAATCCAAAGGATATGAATTTGAGATTCTGTTTTTTGAGGCGAGTACACCGGTTTTGGTAAAACGGTACAAGGAGACAAGGCGGCTTCATCCCCTTGCCAAAGGAGGACGCATTGACTCCGGTATTGAAGCGGAGCGGGAACTTCTGATCGAGTTAAAGAGCAGTGCGGATTATATCATTGATACGAGCACGCTTTTGATCCGTGATCTGAAGCAGGAGATTGAACGGATCTTTGAAGAGGATCAAAGCTGCAATTTCTATCTGACGTTTGTTTCCTTTGGATTCAAATACGGCATTCCGACTGATGCCGACCTCGTCTTTGATGTGCGTTTTCTGCCAAATCCGTTTTACATCGATGAGCTGAAACCGCTTACCGGCAACGATAAGCCTGTGTTTGATTATGTCATGAGCAGTGACACGGCAAAGACATTTTTATGTAAATTAAAAGATATGCTTGATTTCCTGATTCCGAATTATATTACGGAGGGAAAAAATCAGCTTGTGATCGCAATCGGCTGTACGGGCGGCAAACACCGCTCCGTTACATTGACCAACGCGATCTACAGTGAATTTGAAAATTCAAATTATGGATGCAAGAAAGAACACCGAGATATTGAGAAGGACAGGTTAAGAAATTTATGTCGTTTTCCAGAAAAGTAAAAGAAGAGCTTGGCGGACAGATAAGCCGGGCGAGACATTGCCAGATAGCAGAGCTGGCGGCGCTTTTTTCCTGCTGTGGACATGTGGTTTCGCAGGACGAGCGAAACTTTTTCGTAAAATTTGTTACAGAAAACTTGACAGTTGCGAAAAAATATTCTATCTTAATTAAGAAGGCATTTCATTTTGATGTCGAGATGTCGGTGAGGGGTCACCAATATCTGCTCTACATATTAAATCCGGAGGACGCGTTCGTTTTCCTGCAGGCCCTTAAGGTTCTGGAGGGAAAAGCACTCGTTCACGAACTGGTCATTCAGCGAAACTGCTGCAAACGTGCATTTATCCGCGGCATTTTTCTGGCATGCGGTTCGATTACAGATCCGGAGAGGGGCTATCATCTTGAAATGGCGGTTGGAACGACGCGGAAAGCAGAAGAACTGGTAGAGATCTTGGCAGATTTTCACATTCCGGCGAAGGTAGTGGAACGCAAAAAAAACTATATTGTGTATATTAAAGAGGGGGCACTGATCGTAGATCTTCTTAATGTCATGGAAGCCCATGTGGCATTGATGGATTTTGAAAATGTCCGGATTTTGAAAGAAATGCGGAATTCCGTCAACCGACAGGTGAACTGCGAGACGGCAAATATTAAAAAGACCGTCACGGCAGCGACCCGGCAGATTGAAGATATACGTTATATAAAAGAAACAATTGGTTTTGGAACCCTTCCGAAGGGATTGGCAGAAATTGCCAGACTTCGGCTGGAGTATGCCGAAGTACCGCTAAAGGAACTCGGAGAAATGTTAGATCCACCGATCGGAAAGTCCGGTGTCAATCACCGGCTTCGCAAATTGAGCGGGATCGCAGAAGATTTAAGACAACGTCAATAAGACAGCCAGGAGGATAAAGTTAAAATGATAGTGAAAGACATCGAAGTTCAGGTATCGGATAATGGGGCACATTTGATCGCCATGCTGGTGCAGTTAGCCAGTCAGTTTAAGAGCAAGATCAATATTAAAAAAGAGGACAAAATGGTAAATGCCAAGAGCATCATGGGAATGATGGCAATTGGTTTGACACCGGGACAGAACATCGAAGTGAATATCGAAGGTGAAGATGAGACGGCAGCAGCGGAAAGCATAGAGAATTATCTTCACGGAAGTAAATAGAGACGAAAGCAGCCTCTTCCCCGAACGGAGAAGGGGCTATTACTATTATTGAGGAGAATGGAGGGAAAGCATGTCAAAGGTTCCATTTACACATTTGCATGTTCATACGGAATACAGTCTGCTTGACGGTGCCAGTAAGATCGATGAGCTTGTGGCGCGGACCAAGGAGTTAGGGATGGACAGTATCGCGATCACCGACCATGGTGTCATGTACGGCGTGGTGGACTTTTACCGTGCTGCCCTGAAAGCCGGGATCAAACCGATCATCGGCTGTGAAGTGTATGTCGCACCCGGTTCCCGGTTTGACCGCGAGATCGGACAGGGAGAGGAACGCTACAACCATCTGGTGCTTCTTGCCGAAAACGACAAGGGATATCATAATCTGATGAAAATTGTTTCCCGCGGTTTTACCGAAGGATTTTATTATAAACCCCGCGTGGACTACGAAGTGCTTGAACGCTATCATGAGGGGATCATTGCGCTCAGCGCGTGTCTTGCCGGTGCGGTGGCGACAAGGCTTGTAAAGGGATTGTATGAAGAGGCAAAAGAAGAGGCACTTCGCTTACAGGAAATATTTGGAAAAGGAAATTTCTTTTTGGAATTACAGGATCATGGATTGCAGCCACAGCAGATCGTCAATCAGGGACTTTTGCGTATGCACGATGAGACGGGCATTGACCTCGTGGCGACCAATGACCTTCATTATATTTATGACACCGACCAGGAAGCACACGATATCCTTTTGTGCATCCAGACCGGGAAAAAGGTGACGGACGAGAACCGTATGCGGTATGACGGCGGACAGTATTATCTGAAATCGCCGGAAGAGATGGCGGAATTGTTCCCATATGCGCCGGAAGCGATCACCAATACACATAAGATTGCGGAACGCTGTAATGTGACGATTGAATTTGGACATTACAAACTGCCTCATTTTCAGGTGCCGGAAGGCTATACGTCGGAGAGTTATCTGCGGAAATTGTGCCAGGAAGGACTGGAGCGCAAATACCACGACAGTGAGTACGATAAACAAATGCTTCAAGACCGCCTGGATTATGAACTGGATACGATTTCCGGTATGGGATTTGTCGATTATTTCCTGATTGTATGGGATTTTATTAAATATGCCAAAGACCATGGCATTCCGGTTGGGCCGGGGCGTGGATCCGCGGCAGGAAGTATCGTGGCATACACACTTCAGATCACGGATATTGTCGATCCGATCAAGTATAATCTGATCTTTGAACGATTTTTGAATAAAGAGCGTGTCACGATGCCCGATATCGATATTGACTTTTGCGTCGAACGCCGGCAGGAAGTCATTGATTACGTAACGGAAAAATATGGAAAAGAAAAAGTGGTGCAGATCGTTACGTTTGGTACGATGGCGGCGCGCATGGTTATCCGAGATGTCGGACGTGTGCTGGATCTTCCGTATGCCCTTGTGGACTCGGTCGCAAAAGCGGTGCCGATGGAACTTGGCATCACGATCCAAAAAGGGCTGGAGATGAATCCGGAACTAAAGAAAATGTACGAGATGGACGAGGACATCAAAAAACTTATTGATATGTCGATGCGTCTCGAAGGACTTCCGCGCCATACGTCAATTCATGCGGCGGGCGTCGTCATCAGTCCGGAGGAAGTGGATGAATTTGTACCTCTTTCCCGCGCGGCTGACGGTACGATCACGACGCAGTATACGATGGTAACACTCGAAGAACTCGGCCTTTTGAAAATGGACTTTCTGGGACTGCGAAACCTTACGGTCATCAAAAATGCGACAGAGGGCAAACTGTCTCTGCAGGACATCAATTACGACGATCCGAACGTTTACGAGATGATCTCTGCCGGAAAGACGGAGGGCGTTTTCCAGCTGGAGAGCGAGGGAATGAAAAACTTTATGAAGGAGTTAAAGCCGGAATGTCTTGAAGATATTATCGCCGGCATCTCCCTTTACCGTCCGGGGCCGATGGACTTTATTCCCAAATACATTGCCGGAAAAAATGACAGACACAATATCGTCTACGACTGTCCGCAGTTAGAGCCAATCCTGAAAAATACCTACGGCTGTATCGTATATCAGGAGCAGGTTATGCAGATCGTGCGTGATCTTGCCGGTTACAGCTATGGACAAAGCGACAATGTGCGGCGTGCCATGTCGAAGAAAAAGGCCAAAGAGATGGAGCGCAACCGAAACATCTTTATCTATGGCGATGAAAGCGAAAATATCGAAGGATGTATCAAACGCGGCATCCCGGAGGAGACGGCGAGCAAGATTTATGCAGATATGACAGATTTTGCCAAATATGCGTTTAACAAATCGCATGCTGCCGCATATGCCGTTGTGTCGTATCAGACGGCGTACCTGAAATATTATTATCCGAAGGAATTTATGGCAGCGCTTCTTACTTCGGTAATGGACAACACCGGAAAGATTACAGAATATACGATGAGCTGCCGCCAGATGGGCATTGAAATCCTGCCACCCGACATCAATGAAGGAGAGGCGGATTTTACGCCAACCGAAAATGGAATCCGCTATGGCCTGGCTGCAATCAAGAGTGTCGGCAGACCGGTCATTGCGGAAATTGTGACAGAACGCCGTGCCGCAGGTCCGTATGCTTCGCTGAAGGATCTGTGCAGCCGTTTGTCCGGAAAATCAATGAACAAACGTACGCTGGAGAGTTTTATCAAGGCGGGGGCGCTGGACTGCCTCGACGGTACGCGCAAGCAGAAGATGAGTGCCTATGCTTCGATTCTGGAAGGCATCAGCCATGAAAAGAAGGCGACGATGACAGGACAGTTGTCGCTGTTTGACTTTGCCAGCGACGAGGACAAGGAAGAACTGGAGACAAAATTTCCGGATGTCGGCGAATACGACAAAGAGATGATCCTTGCTTTTGAAAAAGAGGTGCTTGGCCTGTATGTCAGTGGTCATCCGCTTGAGGACTATGTCGATGTGATGAAGCGCAATATTACGCGCCAGACGATTGATTTTACAGTAGCCGACGGAGAACGTGTACCGCGGGTCAAAGACAACGAGACGGCAGTGATCGGCGGACTCATTGAAAATAAGGTTGTTAAAACAACGAAAACGAACAATATGATGGCATTTATCACGATCGAAGATCTTCTCGGAACGGTGGAAGTGATCGTATTCCCGCGTGATTACGAAAATTACCGCCCACTTTTGGAAAATGACCGCAAGGTGTTTGTCAAAGGCCGTGTTACCGTGGAAGAGGACAAACCGGCGAAAATGATCTGTCAGAAGATCGTGCCATTTGACGAGGTTCCGAATCAGCTCTGGATCCAGTTTACGGACAAGCAGAGTTATCTTGCGGCGGAGCAGTCGTTATTTGATTCTCTGGCAAAATACGATGGTCAGGATACCGTTATTGTCTATCTGTCCACAGAACGTGCAAAAAAGCAGCTTCCAAACAGCCGTATGACAAAAGTCTGTCCGGAATTGCTGGAGGAACTTTATAAAAAATTTACAAAAGAAAATGTCAAAGTAGTACAAATGAGTATTGAAAAAGTTTTGTAAATATCGTACAATGGAAGAGGATTGGAGGTAAACAGTAATGTCAGAAAAAGCAGTGAAAACGATAGGAGTATTGACAAGTGGTGGGGATGCACCGGGTATGAATGCAGCGATTCGTGCTGTCGTTCGATCAGGATTATCAAGTGGACTGAAAGTAAAAGGTATTCGCCGCGGATATGCGGGCTTATTAGAAGAAGATATTGTAGATATGGATACAATGAGTGTATCGGATATTGTACAAAAAGGAGGAACAATCCTTTACACTTCCCGTTGTCCGGAGATGGTAACACCGGAAGGCCAGAAAAAGGCAGCAGATATCTGCCGCAAACATGGCATCGACGGTATCGTAGTCATCGGAGGAGACGGTTCTTTCCGCGGAGCGCAGAAACTTTCTGCCAACGGAATCAACACGATCGGTGTTCCGGGAACGATCGATCTCGACATTTCTTGTACAGAATATACGATTGGTTTTGACACCGCCTGCAACACGGCGATGGAAGCAATCGACAAAGTACGTGATACATCCGCATCCCACGAGCGATGCAGTATCATTGAAGTAATGGGGCGTACTGCCGGCCATATCGCGTTGTGGTGTGGTATCAGTAATGGTTCTGAATATATTACCATTCCGGAACGCTATGACAATGATGAGCAGAAGATTATCGAGAAAATCCGTGCAAAACGCCGTATCGGTAAAAAACACCATATCATTGTAAATGCCGAGGGAGTTGGAAATTCGTACCAGATGGCAAAAGACATTGAAGAAGCAACCGGTATCGAAACCCGTGCTACCGTTATCGGTCATATCCAGCGTGGTGGAAATCCATCCTGTCGTGACCGTGTCTATGCATCCTCTATGGGAGCACTCGCCGTGGATCTTTTGATCGCCGGCAAGACAAACCGTGTCGTAGCATACCGTGCCGGTGAGTTCTGTGACTTTGACATCGACGAGGCTTTGGCAATGACCAAGGACATCGATGAGCATCTTTACAGTCTGACGATGCGTCTGTCACGATAATATAATAAAATATGTAACTATTCAGGATCAATGTATGGAAATCAATGAATCGTTAATAAAATATATTGTTTTGCATAAAAATAGCATCCAAACGGATGCTATTTGTTTTTGCGTCATTCAAATTTTATTCTTCCGAAGTCTCAGAAGCGTTTTCTTCCGCAGTTTCCTCTGCTGCTTCGTCGTCTTCTCCCTCTTTGTCGTCGCTTTTCTCCGACATATTTATGGTAACGTAATCTCTTTCGTCATTCGGTGTCTCCGGGAAGTCGTCAAAGTCATCAGCTTCGTCGTCCTCCTCGTAAAGATCATTATCGAAATCGTCGTCATCATAATCATCTACGTAGTCCTTCATCAGGATGTTTTTCAGAAAATACAAAGCGGCTCCGATGGTAGCGAGTGTAGCTGCTGCTCCAAGGAGAAATTTAAAAAACTTTTTCATAATCACATCGTCCTTTCTGTCCGCATGCTTAGTGTGGCATTTACGGAAATATATATACATATTTTACGGGAAAATAATGAAAAAGTAAAGGGGTTTTTATACAAAAGTGCAAAATTAAATAAAAAAAATATATATAATTTGTGAAAAATAATTGTTGTAATATGAAAGCAGATGTTGTATTATAATAGATATGTAAAGGGATTTGGTGATGTGAATATAAATTTAATACGATTTTTTGCATCACATAAAATTTCTAAATATATACAAATTGAATGGAGGATTCTGTTATGGCAGCAAAAGCAAATTACTCTAAAAAACCAGCAAACAAAAAAGTGGTTACAGAGAAAAAGGATGTTGTAAAGACTGAGGTAAAACCAGTGGAGACAAAATCCGAAGCAAAACCGGAAGCAGTAAAAGAAACGGTACCTGCAGCAGCAACAGCGACACCAGCAGCCAAGACAACAAAGAAAACGACAACAAAGGCAACTGCAGCAAAGAAGACAACCGCAAAGAAAGCAGCAAAGACAGGTGCAAAACGTGGACCAAAACCTGCATCTGAACGTACCATCGAGATGACAGTGCAGTTTGGTGAAAAAGAAGTTACATACACAGATATGGTAAATCGTATCAAAGAGATGTGGAGAGCACAGGGCAAACGTGAAGTATCCATGAAGAGCCTTGAATTGTATGTAAAACCGGAAGAATCCAAAGTATATTATGTAATTAATTCTCAGGATAAAAAACCGGTTACCGGCGATATTGATTATTAATTAAAAATGCATGACAGCTCATCGCAAAAGGCGGTGGGCTGTTTTTAGGTTCTGATACAAATACGAAAATTAGCAATATTACATACTAAAAGGGAAAGGTTTTTCTTGTGTGAATGACAGAAACTTAAATTATACTTGGAATATGGTGTATCTATTTATTCAGGTAAAAATGAAGTGAGCTTGTTTTCTGAAAGTCTTGTATGTGATGAAGAGCAGTTGGTGTTGTATCATAAGGGGAAAGAAGGGAAGATTAAGAACGAAGGGGGGGAGAGAAAGTGTACTTCCAAAAGAACTAGCAATTAATTCTTCCTCTTTGCGTTTGTTGAATAGAGATGAAAAACTGGATTCCCGAATAAAATCTTTTGTTGAGTTTTTGAAAAATTCAGCATCTTTTGAAATGCTTTCTCCAAGCGAAATGCGTCTTAGCAGTCGTGGAATAAAAGAGAGTATTGGAATCTCAGGAAAAAATTTACCTTCATTTATTAAGCAGATGACAGAAGAACAGAAAGCGAGTTTTATGGCTAAACTGACATTTCTGTTGGGAGACAGAATTTCTAATGTTGATGCTAAATCGAAAGGAAAGCCTGGCTGGACTGAGATAGACAGCATAGAAAAATACAAGAATAAAACAATCCATGTATCTTCTAAAGAGATGAGTGATGGAATGTTGCGCTTGCTTGCATTTGTTGCAATTAGTGAAATTAAGAAATCAAATGCAACCATGCTTTTAGACGAGATAGAGAATGGCGTAAATACAAATTATGCAGAGAAGTTATTGAGGATTCTGGAACAAATGTATGAAGAAAAAGAACATCAATTAATATTAACTACGCATAGTACGGTATTTATGGATTATATTGCTGCTGAAAAAATTATATTTTTATATCGCGATGACGATGATGGATATACGAAGGCAGTTCGGCTTTTTGAAAATGATTTAATAAAAAAGGAACTGGAGTATATGTATCCGGGCGAGATTTTACTCAATATGTCACAGGCAGAGTTGTTAGATAAATTACTTACACAGTATTAGAGGGAAGTTAAGATGAAAATTGCTATAACAGGAGAAGAAAAAGAGATATAACACAGCAGTAAAACTTATTGATAAATTTTATTGATAACTCTCTCCGAACGTGCTATAATATAGAAAAGTCGTACTGACATACGAAGGAAATCCTGAGTAGGAAGGCGGTATAGTTCGAAATACATATTCGTAGCACGAAGTGTTGACGGTCGGCTTTTTGCCGGCTTTTTTATTGCTTAAGAGAAGGGTTTCGGGCAATGCGAAGCGGGTTTTCCCGGACAGTTATGGACATTGCCTGCAAAGCACAAAACACGAAAAGGAGGTTCTATATGGAAAAACGAGTCGCAGTGATCGGTATCGTGGTGGAAAAAGAAGAATCGGCAGAAATTGTCAATGCGATACTGCATGAGTACCGGGAGTTTATCGTGGGCAGGATGGGCATTCCTTATAGAGAACGAGGGTTGTCCGTGATCAGCGTAATTGTTGACGCCCCCAATGCAACGATCAGCGCTATATCAGGAAAACTTGGGATGACAGACGGAGTAACAAGCAAAGCAATTTATGCAACGAAATGAAGTGGAGGAAAATCATGTACAATCCAAAATCAGGAAAAGCAACGGAATTTATCGATGACAAAGAGATATTAGAATCTCTGGAGTATGCACAAAAAAACAAAAATAATAAAGAAGTAATAGATGCCATATTAGAAAAAGCATCCGCTATGAAAGGCATAAGCCACAGGGAGGCAGCCGTATTATTAGAGTGTGAATTAGAAGAAGAAAATAAAAAAATAGAAACGCTGGCAAAAGAAATTAAGCAGCGTTTTTACGGCAATCGAATCGTAATGTTTGCCCCATTGTATCTGTCAAATTATTGTGTCAATGGCTGCACATACTGCCCATATCATCACTGTAATGAGCATATCCGCAGAAAGAAACTGACGCAGGATGAAATCCGTGACGAAGTCATTGCCCTGCAGGATATGGGACATAAGCGGCTTGCCATCGAGGCAGGAGAAGATCCGGTCAACAATCCGATCGAGTATATCCTTGACAGCATTAAGACCATTTACAGCATCAAACATAAAAATGGTGCGATCCGCCGCGTCAATGTAAATATTGCTGCTACAACTGTAGAAAACTATCAGAAATTGCACGATGCCGGCATTGGAACGTACATTTTGTTCCAGGAGACTTATAACAAAGAAAGTTATGAAAAACTGCATCCAACCGGACCAAAGCACAATTACGATTATCATACGGAGGCAATGGACCGTGCGATGGAGGGCGGCATTGATGACGTCGGACTTGGGGTATTGTTCGGCTTGGAAATGTACCGTTATGAACTTGTCGGAATTATCATGCACGCGGAGCATCTGGAAGCAAAATTCGGAGTCGGACCGCATACGATCAGCGTACCGCGTATCTGCCCGGCAGATGACATTGATCCGGGAGAATTTACGAACGCTATTTCTGACGAAATATTTGAAAAAATTGTTGCCGTTATCCGGATTGCCGTGCCATATACCGGCATGATCGTATCGACAAGAGAATCCCAGAAGACACGTGAAAAAGTACTTGGACTTGGTATCTCGCAGATCAGTGGAGGATCCCGTACAAGTGTTGGCGGCTATGTGGAAGAAGAAAAAGAAGAGGACAATTCGGCGCAGTTTGATGTCAGTGACCGCAGAACCCTTGACGAGGTTGTCAACTGGCTTTTGGAACTCGGTTACATTCCAAGTTTCTGTACGGCATGTTACCGCGAGGGAAGAACCGGCGACCGCTTTATGAAACTGTTGAAATCCGGTCAGATCGTCAACTGCTGCCAGCCAAATGCGTTGATGACCTTAAAAGAGTATCTGGAAGATTATGCCAGCGAGGATACCAAACAAAAGGGTGAAAAAGTCATCCAAAGAGAATTGGAAGTTATTACCAATCCTGTGGTAAAAGAAAAAGCAAGAGAATATATCGAAAATATTCACGAAGGCCAGAGAGATTTCCGCTTCTAAAAATATCCAAAGTAAATCATTATTTCAAAAAGGGTGTAACCATGTGACGCAGGCTACACCCTTTTAAGTCAACCGATTGATGTTATTACACATTTAAGGTTAAATGAACGGCAAATCCGCCAAATTCTCCTTTGATGTAAACAAATGACATAAAGCCGTCTTTGTTGTATTTGGCAGTAGACATATCAAATTCAATGCCGCGCAGACCAAGGTGGTATACGGCGCGCTCTACGGAATTACATCCGACAGCGATATGACCGTGTGTCCCTGCTCCCGGTGCTTTCATTACTTCAATCTTTTTGCCGCAGAAATACGATACATCGATATTTTTCTGTGGAAATCCAAACATGGTAGTGAAGGCATCTGCGGTGTTGGCAGCTTCTGCATCATCCGCGCAGTTGATCCCGATATGTTTGATCTTAAAGCCAAGCATATGGTTGACGGCTTCGCGTGTAAGTGCCGTGATATTGGTAAATTTGTCGGCTGCGATCAAAGAAGTATCCACCATCCAGCTTCCTCCGCATGCGATAATGCGGTCAAAGTCAAGATATTCGTTGAGGTTGGAAGAATTGATACCGCCGGTTGGCATAAATTTCATCTCCGTATAAGGAGCAGCCATTGCTTTGATTAATTTCAATCCGCCAATCGCCTCTGCCGGAAATACTTTGACGACATCCAGTCCCAGGGTGGCAGCTTTCTGTACGTCACTTGGTGTCGCACAACCCGGCATCACAGGGATTTTCTTGTTGATACAATATTTTACTAATTTTTCATCCATTCCGGGGCTGACGATAAATTTGGCACCGGCCGTTACTGCGCGGTCTACCTGCTCGGTTGTGATCACCGTGCCGGCTCCGATCACCATATCCGGATATTCTTCTGACATGATTTTGATTGCTTCCTCTGCGCAATCGGTTCGAAATGTTACTTCCGCACAAGGAAGTCCGCCGGTACAAAGAGCTTTGCCAAGCGGTTTGGCATCCTCGGCATGCTTCAATGCAACTACGGGAACAATCCCGATCTTCGAAAGTGTAACTAATACATCGTTCATTGAAAAAACCTCCTTTTCCTCTAGTATAACCGATATCGTAAACAGATGTCAATGGAGAAAAATTCGTTGCTATTTTCCCACCAAAAGAGTATACTAGTAAAAGAGGTTGGTGGTAAATATGTTTTCGGAAATTTTTTATTCTAAAAAGACAGGAGAACCGGTGCAGGTCATAGCAAAGTGCAGTATATTGCCGGATGAGATCCCGGGAATCTGTTTTCAGCAGATGAGCGGAGAATTTGGGTGCTTTGTCTGGGATGTGGAACATTTCAAAGCAAATTATCAAAAAGAAAAAGTGCAGATAAAAGAAGAGACAGAGCCGAAGCCAAAGGAAGAAATTTCGGATCTGGTTCGTTTTCTTGATGCGGATACATACCGAGAGAAAATGAAAATATTGGAAAGTATGAAAGACGACCTAAATGAGCATATTTTAAATAATATGGCAGTGAGTCTGGATCTTTCCCTGGAAGATGGTGTGGACGGATATTCCTTCCTGATGTCCGAACTTAAGATACGAAGCCGTTTTGAGGGCAAGCGGGGAGAGCGATTATGAATTACCGAATGCAGATACAATACGATGGCGCGCGGTACCGTGGCTGGCAGAGACAGGCGGCGACCGGCGACACGATCCAGGGAAAACTGGAAGCTATACTTACCAGACGGTTTGGAAGAAATATTGAGATTGACGGCGCAAGCCGTACGGACGCCGGGGTTCACGCATTGGCACAGATTGCCAATTTTCACGTAGCAGACGATGAGGCGGTGGAGCCGGAGGAACTTCAAAAATACATCAATCAATATCTGCCGGAAGACATCGCCGTTACCGGTGTGACAGCAGCCGGGGAACGTTTCCACAGTCGTCTTAATGCGACAGGAAAAACGTATGAATATCATTTGCTGCGTGACGGGGCGTACAATGTTTTTGCGCGGAAATATGCCTGGCAGATGACGGCGCCGCTTGACATTGTGGCGATGCGCGAAGCCGCAGGACACATACTTGGAAGTCATGATTTCCGAAGTTTTTGTACCAAAGCAGCAAAGAAAAAATCCACAGTCCGAACCATTCGTCTGCTGGAAATATATGAGACGAAGGATGAAATTATCATTGAGATCGCCGGCAACGGATTTTTATATAATATGGTGCGCATCCTTGTCGGAACGCTTGTGGAAGTCGGCATGGGATTGCGAAAAGCGGATGAGATTCCGACGATTTTGGAGAAAAAAGAACGCCGGTATGCAGGCGAGACAGCGCCGGCATGCGGACTGTTTTTAAAACAAATTTACTATGAATAAAAGGAAGCGGTCGTATGAGAGAAATGGAATTTAAAATGGAGCGGGAAGGCCTTGTCAAACCGGGTGAAAAAATCCGGGTAACAGAAGGTGTACTGCCGAGTGCCTATTATTATACGATCATACCGGCGGTTGCCATGTCGGGAAATATCGCATTTTCCGACCGGCTGAAAAACCGCGAAGGTGTGGTAAAAGATGTAGTTGAAAATGAAAAAGGCTATTATGTGATAGTCGAATTTGATGAATAAATGGAGGAATGAACATGGAACGCAAAAATGCATGGAATGGATATGAAACAGAAGAATTGCAAAAAGTGGATGCGTTAAATCAGGAATACCGCACATTTTTGAATGAGGGAAAAACCGAGCGCGAATGCGTGAAACTGGCTGTGAAAATGGCAGAAGAGGCAGGATACCGTGACTTAAAAGATGTCATTGCCAAAAAGGAGACGCTGAAGGCAGGAGACAAAGTGTACGCTGTCGGCATGAAAAAGATGATCTCTCTTTTCCAGATCGGAAAGAAACCGCTGGAAGAAGGAATGGCAATCCTTGGCGCGCACATTGACTCCCCACGTTTGGATATTAAACAGAATCCGTTGTACGAAGAAGGCGGTTTTGCTTATCTTGACACACATTATTATGGCGGTATCAAAAAATATCAATGGGTGACACTGCCGCTTGCTGTCCACGGTGTGATCGCGAAAAAAGATGGAACCGTTGTCGATGTGAAAATCGGAGAGGACAAAGAGGATCCGGTATTCTGCGTAACCGATCTTTTGATCCATCTTTCCGGTGACCGTATGGAAAAGAAGGCAAACAAAGTGATCGAGGGAGAAGAACTGGATCTGCTGTTTGGAAGCAAGCCGCTCAAAGGCAAAGAAAAAGAAGCAGTGAAAGAAAGCGTTCTTGCACTTTTGAAAGAAAAATATGACATGGAAGAAGAAGACTTTTTGTCGGCGGAATTGGAAATCGTGCCGGCCGGGGAAGCGCGCGAAGCCGGCATTGATGCCAGTATGATCATGGGCTACGGACAGGACGATCGCGTCTGTGCATTTACGTCCCTCAAAGCAATGCTGGAGGTCGAAGGCACGGATTATACGACATGTTGTCTTCTTGTAGATAAGGAAGAGATCGGAAGCGTCGGAGCGACCGGAATGCAGTCGAAAACATTTGAAAATACGGTGGCTGAGATTCTTGCCTGCATGGGTGAATACAGTGATCTCGCTGTCCGCCGCTGCCTTGCCAATTCGAAAATGCTTTCCTCGGACGTAAGCGCTGCGTTTGATCCGACCTTTAAATCCGCGTATGAGCCGAAAAATGCCGCTTATTTTGGAAAAGGAATGGTGTTTAACAAATTTACCGGTGCCCGTGGAAAATCCGGAAGTAACGATGCCAATGCCGAATACATCGCAGGCATCCGCCGCATTCTGGACGAAAAAAATGTCGCATACCAGACGGCTGAACTTGGAAAAGTAGATGTCGGCGGAGGTGGAACCATCGCCTATATCATGGCACTTTATGGCATGGAAGTCATTGACTGTGGTGTCGCAGTGCTCAATATGCATGCTCCTTGGGAAATTGTCAGCAAGGCAGATGTCTATGAGACGAAAAAAGGCTATATTGTATTTTTGGAAGATGCATTTTCAGTAAAATAAGATATGTTGAAAATAGTTTTGCTTCGAGGCATGGATCATCGCGGTCCGTGTCTCGATTTTTTTGTCTGAAAAACGATATCTTGACAATTGACAGCTTCCCTCGTATGATTATCCTTACAATTATGAACACGAGGGGGAAGTGATAGGATGACACAAAGGGATTTTCTGCCGGAAGGGGTAGTTTTAAAGGGACGATATGAAGTGAAAAAAAGCATTTATACGACACAAGTAGAACGTAATTATGAATGCTATGACAGGGAGCAAAAGAAAACATACTGGCTGAAAGAGTTTTATCCGGTAAACTATTGCGGAAGGGGGCAGGATGGCCAAACCGTTATCGTGCATGGAAGCAGTAACCGGTCTGTGTTTGAAAGGTCGAGGGAAGCATTTGCGGCGGAATACCGTCAATTGGCAGCCTGTCGGAAGACACCGGAAATTCCAAAAGCAGAGCTGTTGTTTTCGGAAAATAATACAATCTATGCCGTATTGGAAAAACCAGATGGGAAAAGACTTTCCGAATACATAAAAAGCGCCGGAGGCAGATTGTCTTACCGCGAAGGCGCCGAAATCATCCGGAAGATCCTGGAGGCCTTGTCGCATATCCGCAAGAAGAGCAAGCATCTTCCGCAAATAACAAAAGACAGCATCGTTATGTCTCAAAAACCGAAAAGAGAAGTGGTTTTTGTGGAATTTTCCAAGGAAGAAGCAGATGTTTTATATCAAGTGGGAAGTCTCTGGTATGAGATGCTGACCGGACTGCGCCCTCAGACATCCGCGGTACGTCCGCCGTCCGAATTAGGAATTGAACTGCCGGAGATGGCAGAGCAGCTGATTCTGCGCTGTCTGGGGCAAAAAGAGAGCCGGCCCGCATTGGAAGAAATCCTTTCCTTTCTTTCCCAGGAAAAGAAGGGGCGGATCGTGCTGCCAAAAAGGCAGATCGCGCTGGCTGTGGCGGCGTTGATTTTTGTTATAGCAGCCTGGAAGAGTCTGCTGCCAAAGGAAAGGGAAGCGCTGCACGCGGAAGCAGATTCCGTTTGGGCGGAGACGGCTGATGTGGAAAGCGGGGCGGCACTGTCGGTTGTTTCGCCGGAAGTAGTAAGTGTGCAGGCATTGGAAGAAGACACTGTGAGCGGGGAGCTGCCGGAGGAAGGCATCGTAAGCAAGGGAGTGGTAAAGGAAGACACAGTAAGCGGGCAGGCGCTGGAGAAGGACGCAGAAAGCAAGGGGGCGTCGGAGAAGGACACAGAAAGTAAGGGGGCGTTGGAGAAGGACACAGTAAGCAAGGGGGCGTCGGAGAAAAAGACAGAGCATGTGCAGGAGAAAAAGAAAACGAAAGCAGAGGGTACAAAGCCAGAACAAAACATGAAAAAGGCGCAAAATAAAGGGTATCCGTCGGTTGGTACAAAGAAGCCGGGTAAGCCAAAATCGAATTTGTTTGAGAATTGGTAAAAAAGGGAAGATTCATAATGCAGAAGTTATAAATGTATAACGAAAAAGTTATTAAGAAAGTAAAAATAATACCTATATTTTATGATGGAAGTATGTTACTCTAAGTTTGGAGAAAGGAGGTTGCTAGATGCAACACAAAAAACTTATGGGGATTGTAGCTTTGCTGATGTGTCTTACGTTAGTGGCGCCGACAGTGACGATTGAGGCAGCGACAACAATCTACAACAACCAGACTGGTACGCAGGATGGGTACAATTATGAATTGTGGAAAGATTATGGGACCACAAGCATGACCCTGAATGGAGGGGGAACCTTCAGCTGCCAGTGGAGCAACATTGGGAATGCGTTATTCCGTAAAGGAAAGAAATTCGACGCGACCAAGACGTATTCGCAGCTTGGCAATATCACGATTGACTACGGCTGCAACTACCAGCCAAACGGAAACTCTTACCTCTGTGTATATGGCTGGTCAAAGAGTCCGCTTGTGGAATTCTACATCGTAGACAGCTGGGGAACCTGGCGTCCACCGGGAGGAACTTCCAAAGGGCAGATCTATGTAGATGGCGGAACCTATGATGTGTATGAGACAACTCGTGTAAATCAGCCATCCATCGAAGGAAACACGACCTTCAAACAGTATTGGAGTGTACGTACAAGCAAACGTACGAGCGGAACGATTTCCGTGACAGAACATTTTAAAGCTTGGGCGAACAAAGGCATGAGCCTCGGAAAGATCTATGAAGCGGCTTTGAATATCGAAGGATATCAGAGCAGTGGAAGCGCCAATGTGTATAAGAATAATATGACCATCGGCGGAAGTTCCAGCGGATCAAGCAGTTCCGGGAACTCCGGCTCAGGCAGTTCGGGAAGCACAAGTTCAAGTACGAACAAGAAAGAGTGTGAAAGCATGACACTTGGGGGCAGTTATGCCGGAAAGATCAATTCTCCATTCAGTGGAGTAGGTCTTTATGCAAATGGGGATAATTGCAAATTTACCCAGTATTTTGCTTATGGCACACACAGTTTCTCTCTTCGTGGCTGTTCGAACAACGATAAAATGGCAAAAGTAGATTTGTACATCGGCGGTACAAAGAAAGGTACTTTTTACTATGGCGGAAGTTATCCTGCCGTATACACGATCAATAATGTAAGTCATGGAACAGGAAACCAGGAGATTAAACTGGTATGCTCCGATGACAATGGTACATGGGATGCTTATGTAGACTATCTTACATGGCAATAAAGGGAATCAATGGGATGCATCGTTACCGGGCGTCCCTCATAGAATAAACAACTCTGCCTGCGGCAAATAATCTACCGGCTGCGGGCAGAGTTTTTGTATTGCTGCTTTCATATCCGAAAGCACCTGAACATAGCTTTTCCAGTAGACAAAGTGTGTGAAAAATGTTATAATTTTTAATTATATGAAACAAGCAATGATCAGAAGGAGGAAATAACGTTGAATAAAGAACTCGTTATTGTGCTTGATTTTGGCGGCCAGTACAATCAGCTGATTGCCAGACGTGTCCGAGAGTGTCATGTATACTGCGAAGTGCATCCATACACCCTTGGAATCGATAAGATCAAGGAAATGAACCCGAAAGGGATTATATTTACCGGTGGACCAAATAGTGTATATGCGGAAGAATCCCCACGTTATCAGAAAGAAATTTTTGAACTTGGTATCCCGATTCTCGGAATCTGCTATGGTTCCCAGTTGATGGCATATACGCTCGGTGGAACAGTGGAGACAGCACCTGTCAGCGAATACGGAAAGACAGAAGTCAAAGTGGACAAGTCATCTCTTTTGTTTGGCGATGTCGAAGAAAAGACAATCTGCTGGATGAGCCACACCGATTATATCGCAAAGGCACCGGAAGGCTTTACTATCAGTGCGACGACGCCTGCCTGCCCGGTAGCAGCGATGGAAATGCCTGAGAAAAAACTTTATGCAACGCAATTTCATCCTGAAGTTCTTCATACTCAGGAAGGTGTGAAGATGCTTTCCAATTTTGTATACAAAGTCTGCGGCTGCAGCGGTGACTGGAAAATGTCTTCTTTCGTAGAAGATACCATCCGTTCCATTCGTGAAAAGGTCGGCGACGGCAAAGTGCTCTGTGCTCTTTCCGGTGGTGTCGACTCTTCTGTGGCAGCAGTCCTTCTTTCAAAGGCAATCGGCAAACAGCTGACTTGTGTCTTTGTTGATCAGGGACTTCTGCGCAAAAATGAAGGAGACGAAGTCGAAGCTGTATTCGGCCCGGACGGCCCATACGACCTGAACTTTATCCGTGTCAACTGCCAGGAACGTTTCTATGAAAAACTTGCTGGTGTCAGTGAGCCGGAAGCAAAACGTAAAATCATCGGCGAAGAATTTATCCGAGTTTTCGAAGAGGAAGCAAAGAAAATCGGAGCTGTCGATTTCTTAGTACAGGGAACGATTTACCCGGACGTGATCGAATCCGGTCTCGGTAAATCTGCAGTCATCAAGTCCCACCACAATGTCGGTGGTCTCCCGGACTGCGTTGATTTCAAAGAAATCATCGAACCTCTCCGTCTCCTTTTCAAGGACGAAGTTCGTAAAGCCGGCCGCGAACTCGGCATCCCGGAATATCTGGTAAGCCGCCAGCCATTCCCGGGCCCGGGCCTTGGAATCCGTATCGTCGGCGAAGTAACGGCAGAAAAAGTCCGCATCGTTCAAGACGCCGACTACATCTACCGCGACGAGATCGCCAAAGCCGGTATCGAAGGCCTCGGTCAGTACTTCGCCGCCCTCACCAACATGCGCAGCGTCGGTGTCATGGGTGACGAACGTACCTACGACTACGCCGTAGCTCTCCGCGCCGTGAACACAACCGACTTCATGACCGCCGAGTGCTCCGAAATCCCATTCGAGGTACTCCAAAAGGTAATGAACCGAATCATAAACGAGGTGAAAGGGGTCAACCGTGTAATGTACGATCTGACCAGTAAGCCACCTGGAACGATAGAGTTTGAATAGAAAGAAAATAGCGGGAAGCCTTGTGGGAGGGGCTTCCTGGATTTGATGTAAGCAGAATGTAAGCAAAAAACTTGGGTGTTAGATTTATTTGGCAAATATTTGAGTGCTTCCTAGGTTAGTGTAAAATTAAGAATGAAACATATGAAAAATTTATTTTTATGCTCATATACATAATATGACATTATTTTTATAAAAATATTGTTATTATTTTATATGAGGTGATAGCAATGATTTTATTATATGGAGGAATTAGGATGATAATAAAAAAGATACGGATTAGTAATCTTCATGGACAGCGGGATAACAAAGAAATTCAATTTGATAAGAAACTGACGTTTTTATATGGAACCAATGGTTGTGGAAAAACAACAGTATTGAATATTTTGACTGCGATTATTACTGGAAAACTATATAATTTGGTGGAGTATATTTTTGATACTATAGAGTTGATTTTCTGTGACCAACAGAATAAAGAAGAAAGAATCATAATCAATATGATGTCAGATGGAACCAATAAAAGAGTTATGAGAATAAATTTAGGTGATGAAAAATATGAAATAGAAGATATTGATAATTTAAAAGAGAAGATATATAGAAAAACAGAAGATGAAAATATCGATAGAGCGTTTGGAGAGATGTATCCATTTTTAAAAAATATTGCTGCTAAATTTAACTATGTATACCTTCCGTTGAATAGGTATGGATACGATAATGTTGCTGACAGAGAATATTATAGATATGGCTATTCGAGAAGACGATATTATGAAATACAGTCAAACTCGTATAACTCTTATTTGAATGAATCCTTGCGTTATGTAGCAGAACTTATTAGAGATAGTTGTGTTAATATAAATGTTAGGGAAAATAGAGTTAATGATCAATTCAGAAAAGATGTTTTAAGTTCAATGATTCGAGTATCTGGTGACATGCCAATTTGGCAAATTATTGATGAAATAGCTCATTTTGATTGGGATGAAGTGTTAAAATCAAAAGAGGCTTATATAAAGACACTAAAAGAAATTGGTGTGTATGATGCTAAATTACAAAAGGAAATAGAATCTTTTTTTGAAGCGTTTAAGAGTGCATATGATGATTATGTTAAACAAAAAAATGATGATACTGAAAAGTCTGGTATTAGAATTGATTTAGCTTGGCAGTATGCAGAGTTTCAAAAAATTAAAAATATTGCCGATCTTGCTAAAGAGAATGAAAAAATAAAAGAGAAGATTAGACAACCAAAGGCTCTTTTTGAAGAATTAATAAATGATTTTTTTAAAAATAGCGGTACTCATAAGCGAGTAGTGATAACAAATGAGGGACAGGTAATATTTGAAACTAAGGGAGGTAAATTACATCTCAAGGATTTATCATCAGGTGAAAAGCAGATTGTTATTACATTTGCCAGTTTGATATTTGGCCTTAAAGGTAAAGGAACAGGGATATTTATTGTTGATGAACCGGAAGCGTCATTGCATTTGGAATGGCAAAATAAATTTGTTCCAGCAATCCTAAAGACAAATAAAAATATACAGTTGATTTTTGCTACGCACTCTCCTGAATTAATAGGAGAATATAGAAACAAAGCGGTAAGACTAAAATAAAGAAATGGAGAGTACCGAAGATGGAGGATGGCCTTTTTTATTCAGAGTCGGCGTTATTAAATCGCGTATTGTTTTACGCTGATTATAATGATATTAATATTTTTGTCGAGGATGAGTATAAGGAATATATTTATGAAAATATTTTTCAGAGAATGTTTAATTATAAAATTAATATTAATAAAATTTTTCCAATGAAGGGTAAACCAGGTGTTGAAAAAGCATTTCGGGAATATGGGGATTCATATGATGAAAAACCTGCTATCTATTTAGTTGATGGTGACTTTGATTTAGTAATGGATAAGAAAATGATAAGTAGCCCTAATTATATATATTTAGAAAAATACAATATTGAAAGCTATTACATAGACGAAAAAGCAGTTCTAAATTATATGGTTGGTAAAATGAAAACAACTCAGAAGAATGCTTCAGAGACAATAGAATATTCTAAATGGAAAGATATGATTTATGGTGCGATGAAAGAATTATTCATAAATTACATGATAGCACAGAAAAAGTTTCCAGAAGAAAAAAATGTTGGTATTTCACCACATGTATTTTTTTGTGAAAATGGATATGTAAACATTGACAAGATAAATGGGTATATAAATCAATTAAAAAGTAGAATGACTGATTATGATGCTATGTATGATTTATATAAAAGAAAGTTTGAAACAATTTTGTTTGGAGACACCACAAGGCTGGTGTGTGGAAAGTACCTATTGGCCAGTTTGTCGAAGTATTTGAGGAATAAGGCTAATGTGACCTTTAAAGAAGATGATTTTACATATTTTTTGGCATTATTTTTTGATATAAAAACACTTGATTTTGTAAAAGATAGAATATTAAGTGTTATTAATGGTGGAGAAGCATAATTTTGAATTAGATAGAGACACATATTCTGTTTGTTAGACTACTTAGTATGAGCTAAACATTAATTAGTCTTAAAATCACGGGGGTTTGGCGTGGACAATAAGAAACGATTTTAGAGTTAGTACATATGATTCTGTTTGTAAAGGTGTTTATAGGAATGGGAATATTTCTTGCAATAAGGAGAGTGAACTATTTAATTATTTCTATGATAATGTTGCACCAGATGTTGTAATAAAATCATTTTATAACGGTGGGTTAATGATTGAAGGAAAGATGTTTGAAGAAACGTCATCAGAGGAATTATTAGATTTTAGCAATGATAATGCTGTTTTCAATTTTATATATGCGGCTATATTGCGTTTTGTATATGTTATAAGGGCAGAGACTAAGCAAGAGAAGCGGTTTTATAAGTTTTTGAGTGGTACATGGAGAATGTATTATTTCTGAATGTGTATTAGCGTATGTATTACTAATCATGAGAATAAAGGGGCACCACATAATTAATTAAATGATGAAGCAGTACAGAAATATATTAAAGAGCAAGCAGAAGAATTAATGGAAGAAGATTAAAGAGGTACCGCTTTATAGTGGACCAGTAACAGTGATTGTGTGGCATTGCCCTTATGAGCGAGTCGTATGAATGGCCCTTAGGAGGCCGATATTAAACCACCACTGATAACTTAGGAAGCCGGAAAACCTCATAAATAGTAGGATTTCCGGCTTTTGGTGTATTGATGTGATATCTTTTTTTTGTCTGAATTAAACAATATTATTAAGTTTAGTAATTATATTTTTAATGTTTTTAATAAGAGAAGAATATTCTGTGTTAGTTAATTTTAATTTAGGTGAAGTAGTATTATGAACTGTTTCGTTGCGTAATTTAAGTAAAGTTCTAATAGAATCTTCATCTTTTCTTGATATAAAATTATTCTCTAGTAAATATTGTAGTAGTTTTGATGGAGATGAAGTTGTATTGTCTGGAGATAATTGAATCATCAGACCTTCAAGTTCTTTCCATAAACTAACGAGTTCATAACCATTTTGAAAATCATTTGGTGTAGAGTGATATGACCTTCTTTTAAAAATAATATTTTTAAATATCAAACTATATAAATATACAAACAAACCAATCATTATAAATGAAAGAGCTAGCATGTTCATTGGTTGAGTGGCAAAGCTGTATTTTAATTCCTGAAATAATAAGAGAAAAATTCCAAGTGTACTATATATAAGTCCTAGACTTGTAAGCAACTTATAAAAGTGTTTACTTTTCTCAACTTGTTTGTTTTGTACTAATTTTTCCTTTATGCTAACATCTAGTTTAAGTAATTCTGAAACTGGAAGAGTATCAATATCAGTGGTTTGATAATCATTTAGCATTTTTTCAATAAGTAAATCTTTGTATTCTTCACCTAGTTCATTTATGATCAGTTGAAGTTTTTTGCTTGAAATGTAATACTTCATATTATTCACCATCCTTAAAATGTATTATTATTGTTAAAATCAAAGAAATCGTAATAAGTAACAGAAAAAATATGAAATAGGGCATGTTTAATGTGCTGTCAGAATTGATAAACTTATCAGGTAAAAATAATAATCCTGATATGAATAAAAGAATTTCTGATAAAATTTTCAAAATAATAATCCCTATATTCTTTTTTCTTGCAGTTTTGTTTCGCCTTATTGCTTGAACTACAATGCTTTCTGTAATTTCCTGTGAAGCACCATTTTCGCGAAGCATTTCTTCTACTTTATTTGCCTCGCTTATTATTTCTAAAGTATATTGTCTTGCTTGTTCAGTAAGCCGGTTTTTTGCGTCTTGTGAAAAGTGAGTTAGTTCAGTCTCGGATAGATCAAAGTTTATTTGCAAGATAATTCACCTCATTTCGTTTGTGTGTCGTTAAAGCTTTCTCCACATATAGCGGTTATGTTTTTAAAAATTATTTCCCTTTTCGTTTACATTATTGCACGTGGAAAGTCAGCTGATTTTCTTACTTATAATTTCAAAATTAATCTTTAAAGTTTGTTTTGTTGTAAGATAAGAATAATTTTTCTCATTAAGCGGTCTTCAATCTGTGCGGTTTATATATAGATGTGGGTATTTTTTTCTGCAAATAATTTTGTTTATACAATGTGATGTATAACATAATTGGTTAAAAAGTGAGTCACTTTGAACTATAATGATAATATAAGTAACTCTCTCGGACGTATGCCAAATTGAAAAATTATGCTTATTGTATTTTTTCAATAAGCATATCCGTGGACGATAAAAATGTAACACGGACTTGATCTCCTTCTTGAGCGTTTATTTGTGAATACCAGTCGCCAAGTGCCATAAGATTTTTATCACCCGCAAATTGTTTCGCAAATGGATCACCGGAATTAGAACATCCTTGCGAGCGTAGAATACCGTCAAAAAGACCGTCCTTTGAAATGGCATGAAAAATATTTTGACCAGGAATATTTTCCGTTTTTGTATGATTATTGTTGTATAAATGATATAAACGAGCAAAGTTCCGTGGTATTTTTAGATAACCTTCGCCATATCTTATGCCGCGGCTTCCGGTAAATCTGTATGTACCCCATTCTAGTTGTGCTCTGTTTAATACAACTGTAAAACTATCTCCTGCTTTTTCCATAAGTTTGTCCTCCTTTGATAATAGTGTTGATATATGTATTATATAACAAGTTGTCGTAAGAATTTGTCGAAATTAGTCGAAAAATTTAAAAAAATTAAAAAAGATAATGTAAAAAAATATTTTGACATCATCAAAAAATATGTTTATAATATAAAATGAGATATTGGTCAGGAGGAACAATATATGACAATAACAGAACAGATTAAAGTGCTATGTGTAAGGTGTAGTGTCAGTGAAGCAGAGCTTGCTAGACGACTGGGAAAATCGCCTCAAAGTTTTAATTCCAAAATGAAGCGTGAAAGTTTTACGGTGGATGATTTGGACAAAATTGCAGAGGTGCTTGGCGCTCAATTTAGCAGAGAATTTATTTTGGCAAATGGAGAAAAAATTTGATGGTAGATATAGTGAAAGAGTTTAGAATGGGAGAGTTGTTTTGCGGACCAGGTGGTTTAGCACTAGGTGCGACAACAGCAGAAATTGAAGATCCTGAATATAAGATTATACATAAATGGGCAAATGATTATGATCAGGATACATGCGATACTTATACAAGAAATATATGCCCGGAAGATAAAGAGAGCGTTATATGTGGTGATGTAAGACAACTTGATATTGATAAGCTTGGAGATATTGACGCACTCGCCTTTGGATTTCCCTGTAATGACTTTTCGGTAGTTGGAGAACAGAAAGGTTTTGATGGAACATTTGGCCCATTATATACATATGGGGTTAAGGTGCTTAAGAGATATCAGCCATTATGGTTTCTGGCAGAGAATGTGGGTGGATTGAAGAGTGCAAATGAGGGAAAAGCATTTAAAAAGATACAAGAAGATTTAAAAGCAGCTGGGTATAGAATCTATCCCAATTTGTATAAATTTGAGGAGTATGGAGTTCCCCAGGCACGTCATAGAGTGATAATTGTTGGGATTCGTGAGGATTTACCTTTTGAGTTTAAAATTCCAAGTCCAGCATTGTATAAAGATGTAGATGTAACCTGTAAAAACGCTATAGAAAATCCGCCTATTACAAAGGATGTAGCAAACAATGAATTGACGAAACAGTCTCCACAGGTTATTAAACGGCTGTCATATATTAAACCAGGACAGAATGCATTTACGGCAGATTTACCGGAAGAATTGCAGTTGAAAGTAAAGGGAGCAAAAATAAGTCAGATTTACAAACGCCTTGATCCAAGCAAGCCGGCATATACGGTGACTGGTTCTGGAGGCGGTGGTACGCATATGTATCATTATTCAGAACCAAGAGCATTGACAAATCGTGAACGGGCAAGACTTCAGACTTTCCCAGATGATTACATTTTTGAAGGTTCAAAAGAATCAGTGAGAAAGCAGATTGGCATGGCTGTTCCGGCAAAAGGTGCCAAAATTATTTTTGAGGCAATATTAAAAACCTTTGCTGGAATTGAATACGAAAGTATAGAACCAAGTATAAAGGAGTAAGGAATGTACACAGAGAATTTTGAAGAGCAAATTTTATTTGCACCTGCAAAAAAAGATGGAAAGGCATGTAATCATCTCAAAATTGTTACAGCATTTACTGATGTAGAACGTATTTCCAGTCATTTAATTAAGTTGTTTGATGGGAAAAACAAGGAATATGTAGCCAATATTAAAGTGGATGTTATTTTAGGAATGATAAGAGGTGCAGGACTTACATTGAAAAAGCATAAGAAGATCTGTTTACTGCTTAAAAGGCTGAATAGCGTTTCAGGAATGCCTAAAGTTACCTGCCGTTATATAGTCGAAGGAAAGCAGGTGCATTCTAAAGTATATATTTGGTGCAAAGGAAATAAAGCCGTAGAAGCATATAATGGTTCTGCAAATTATACGATGAATGCATTTTTTGCTCGCCGCGAATGTATGGATTCCTGCAATCCGCAAGAGGCAAATCGATATTATAAAAGTTTATTGAAAGACACAATCGATTGCTTTGATGAATTAATAAAAGAAAAAGTGTCATTTTCAGTGAAAAGAAGTGCGGAAGAGGATATTGCAGATACAAACTTGGAGAACTTAACGTGGGAGCATTATCAAGAGTTGGAGCCGGTGGACAGTATTGAGGTTTCATTGTTAAAAGCGGATGGAAGTGATACTGGATACGGTTCTGGGGTAAATTGGGGCATTCGTAAAAATGGTTATAAACGAAATCGTAACCAGGCATATATTCCGTATAATACTGGTGACCAAAAAACAGGATTTTTTCCTAAGAAAAATGAAGATGGAACATATCCAGTGTTTAAGGTAGTTACACAAGATTATGATGCATTTTATATGCGGCAGGCACAGGCAAATGGTAAGGCCTTAGAAACACCAGAGAGCAACGCTATTATCGGTGAATGGATACGTCATAAGATAGGCGTGCCAGATGGAACTTATATTACAAAGCAGATGCTCGAAACAGCCGATGGCACAACAGTAGTATTTAAGAAATTTGAAGATGGTATTTATACGTTGGAGTACTAAAGGAGTGGTTGCATGTTAAACTATTGGTGGGTTACACGCCCTAAACGAAAATTAAATTCAATTCCTGAGGTGCTTGCTGCATTTGCGGACTTGTCGTTGAATGAAGAATGGGATGGTCAGAGAAATTCTCATTTAGCATACGAGGATGCATTGGAGCAGGCAGGGCTGAAAAGAAAAGGTGAACGGCGTGACCAGACTGGTGGAGGTGCAAGAACATATAAGGCATGGCTTGTCAGCCTTGGTTTGATATTTACGCAGGAGTCAACTGGCAGGATTAAATTGACACTGGCAGGAGAAGCAATTATGAGTGGAGATTCTCCAGTTGAAGTTTTGAAAGGACAGATACTGAAATATCAGTTTCCTTCTGCGTTTTCCATTGGACGCGGAGTGCAGGTCGCTCCAAGATTTAAAATCCGTCCCTTCCGATTTTTGTTAAAACTATTGATGGATGCGAGAGTTGCTTATCTGACAGAGGAAGAAATTGCTAAAATTGTTGTGACGGAAGCAGAAAACGAAAGTACAAAATGTTTCAATTATATTGTGGATAGGATTGAACAATTTCGTAGTTATGGAGACAGCTGCCTTGAAGAAGACTTTTTTGAAAAGTATAAGTCATCAAAGGGGAGTGTTAATCCAGAGCATCCGTACAGTCATCTTACAGATCTTGCTAATACACTGATAAATTGGCTGGAATATACGCAGTTGGTAAAACGCGATGGCGGAAAAGTTGCTGTGTTGCAAGAGAAAATTTCAGAGGTTAAACAGATATTGGAAGACATTCCAAAGTTTATTGACCGTCCTGAGCAGCATGAGTATTTCCAAAGAAAATATGGATTAGATCCAAAACATAAAAAAGATAATCGGAATCTTGCATTAACCAAAACCGTAACAGCAGCAATGATTGCAAGGCAGAAGATAATGCAGGCGTATATTACAGAATCGCTGCAAAGACCGATTACAAGAATTACACCAATGATTGTTGATTATATCGTACAGGTCACAGGAATTGATGGGAAAACTGTAGAAAATGTCTTAGTGGAAACATATCCAAATGGGTCTGTTGGTGCGTTTATGACAAAATACTTTGAAATGGCATTTAAAGGACGTGATGAAGCCACGGAATTTGAAAAGGCTACTGTAGAATTGTTTCAGGACGTGTTTGGATATGAAGCAAAGCATGTAGGCCCGATTGGTCTTACACCGGATGTGCTTTTGTTATCAGACAGTGATGGTTATCAGGCGATTCTTGATAATAAAGCATATCATAAGTATACAATCAGTAATGATCATTATAATCGGATGGTTCATAATTATATTGAGAATTTGTCCAATTACAGCGATTCGCCAGAGCGGCTAGCATTCTTTTCCTATATAGCAGGCGGCTTTGGAAAAAACATTGATAAACAGATACAGTCGGTAGCTGATGCAACTGGAGTAAATGGTTCAGCAATCAGTGTTACAAATATGATCAAAATGGTTGAACAGCATAATAAGGTGCCATACAGCCATAAAAGACTGTCCGAAATTTTTAGTGTGAATCGGCAGGTGTTGATGCAGGATTTGATTTAAAGCTACAGAGGTGATGTGATGGATAACCTTACAAAAGAGCAACGGCGGAAAAATATGCAGCATATTCACTCAAAAGATACCAAGATAGAGGTTATTCTGCGGAAAGCGTTGTGGCAGAAAGGGTATCGTTATCGCAAAAACTGCAAAGATATTCCGGGAAAACCGGATATTGCATTAACCAAGTATAAAATTGCGATATTCTGCGATGGAGAGTTTTTTCATGGGAAAGACTGGGAAGTTTTGAAGCCACGATTGGAGAAAAGCAATAACGGAGAATATTGGATTAGTAAAATATCACGAAACCGAGAACGGGATGACAAGATTAACAAGAAATTGTTATTTGAAGGATGGACTGTAATTCGGTTTTGGGGAAATGACATTAAGAAGCATACCGATGAGTGTGTAAGGGTAGTGGAAGAAACGGTGTTTGAAATGTTGGTTGAAAAGTAATAATATTGGATATAATTATATTTATAGCAGGAGGTAGAGAATATGAATTTTAAGCCAGATGAAAAGAATGTACGTAGTTTGTTGAAATCGGGATGTAAATTTGTTATACCACGATTTCAAAGAGAATATTCATGGGAGAGAAAAAATTATGAAGAATTTTTTTTGGATATGATGAACAATTTAATGATATCAAATGGTAAAATATGCGATGATCAATATTTTTTGGGAACAATGCTTTTTGTTGGTAATTTTGCAGAGAAACCGGATAAGCCAATAGAGGTGGTTGATGGTCAACAAAGATTAACTACCATAACGATATTATTTTCTGTATTGTCGGATCGCTTTCGTGAAATTCAGGAGGATATGTTGAGCCGCCAGCTGTTTAATTATATTATGACAACAGATGATGATGGAACACCAGTGCGTGTTTTGCAAAGCAGTAGCAGCTATCCATATTTTTTGTATTTTATTCAGGATAGAGAAAAAAGAATACTTAAACAACCTGGGAACGAAGAAGAAAATTGTATAAAAGAAACTTATGAATATTTCTGGAAACAAACATCAGAAAAAATGATGAAAAAGTTATTAAAAAAGAGGATTGGGGATGATATAGTTAATTCCCTGTTATATATTGATATTTTGAAGGCATTACGTGATCAAGTTTTAGATTGCACATTTATTTCTATTGCAGCTGCTGATAAGGATCAAGCAAATAAAATATTTGCAATTCTAAATGCGAAAGGGAAGCGCCTTGCTTATATTGATTTGATTAAGAATAAAATTTTTGATGTGTTAAAAGATGGTACAATAGGAACTAGGGCAGAAGAATATTGGAATGATATTAAGAATAACTTAAATAAAGGAAATGAAACGGTTGGCTTAGCTACTTTTTTTAGACATTATTGGATTTCTAAATATAATAGATGCAATACTAATACGTTATATGATAGTTTTATTAAAAAAATCAACAAAAATGAAGATGCGTATTCCACTTTTTTAGAGGACTTGTATTATAATTCACAAAATTATATGAAAATTGTAAATCCTAAAAGAGAGGATTATAATAATAGGAAAGAGTTTTTTTGGCTGGTACAGGCTTTAAAAGATATAAATCTGACGTTTAATGTTGTTCAGACAAGAATAGCATTGTTAGCATTATATGATGCAAAACAGCGTAATGTGATAACGGCAGAACAATTTAAAAAAGCTGTTTTGACAATGGAGAATTTTCACTTTGCATTTACTGCGGTTTGTTCCTTGAGAACCAATAATTTGGAATCTATTTATTCTCGTTTTGCTATCGCGTTAAGAAAGTGCAATAATAAACAGGAAACGAGTATAGTAATTAAAGAAAAACTAATTGATCCAATTGATAAAAGTTTTCCAGAGTTTGATTTGTTTTCTAAACGATTCAAAGAGTTGCTTTATTCCAAGAAAGATGTAACAACTAATATGAAAACGAAGTATGCAATTCAAAAACTTGGATGTTATTTTGATGATGGAGAAATATTTAAGGATGATAGCAGTATCGAACACATACTTCCTGAAACTGCTGGGGAATGTGCTCTAAATATAGGTAATTTAATTCTATTGGAAACAAAAATAAATAATGAAGCTGGTAATAATATATACACGGATAAAGTTCAATTTTATAAGCAATCACATTATTCGTGGATAAATAAATTTGTCGATAAAAATAAAGAATGGGATAGTAAGATGATTGAAGAAAGAGCAGAGAGGTTGGCTGCATTTTATTATTATGCAATTCTAAAAAGAGAATTGCCGAAAAGTCTAGATATTAGTGTTGATGAAATAGTGTAGGAATAGTTTATGTTTTGCATAATGCTACAAAAGCCAGTTGCATATTTTAAGAAAATGGAAGGGGAGTGCTAGATGCCTTGTAGACATCCGTTTAGCACGGATCAAAATGAGATGGAGAGCGATGTTAAATGTGAAAGTTGATAAAAGTGTAAATAACAAACTTGTTGCAAAATGAAATAAGTTTTGGAACGAGTTTGCAAAGAAGTGTCAGCAAATCTAAGAAAAAATCCGTTAATCTCAGAAAATCACTAGAATAGGTAGGGCTATCCTACAAGATGACCACTCCAAAGAAGTGATAAGCAACAACATATAAATGTCGGAATTGAGTTTGAATAGGAAGAAGTGCTTGCAAACCCACACAAACACTGAGTTTGCGAAAAACTCGTTTATAAAATGTTGCTAATATTTAGAGAAATGGCAACTATTTATAATGGCTCAGTTGTCAAGACAAAAATTTGATATTTTTATAATGAACTGATATGTTGACGGGTTACATGGAAAAATGTGTGAAGCATCTCCCGGATTTTTATATTATGCGGCTGCTCTGGCTGCATCCAGAAGCATTACCGAATAGTATACCTCGGCAGGTCGTTTGTTCCCAATGGACTGATGGCATCTTTCAAAGTTATAGGTGTAGATATACCTTCCGATGGCTTCTCTTGCTTC
>CAKRDZ010000021.1 GCA_934316845.1 uncultured Eubacterium sp.
ACAATCGTACGGTAGAACTTTTCCAATCAACGCAGGATGTTGAATTGCAGAAGAAGTTGATGGAAGAATACGGAATTCAATAATAACAATGCTTTCATTTAAACGTGTGTGGTAAAAAGAGATGACCGCCAAATGGATTCAGGTGAATCTGTTTGGCGGTTATTTTTAATTGCATAATTATATCCGCAAAAGGATTGACTTGAAAGTGAAAAAAACGGAAAAAAAATTGAACTTTTGTCTGATATAATAGAAAAAATACATAATTTAGAAAGGAGATAAATGCAAATTATACCAAGAAATTAAGTTAGGAGGCGGTTCGGTGAAAAAACTTTAAACATCTCATTGTTATAATAATAAAAAAGAAAGCGAGGAATGTTATGATGAAATGTAAAAACGTAGTTATGCGCACAGTTTTAGTTTTGGGTGCATTATTTTGGTCATTGTTTATTTATCAAACAGAAGCAAAAGCTGTCAATAAAACAGCGGACGATGGCATAGCCTGGTGTCGTGCCAAAGTGGGTACTTCTGTGGGATATGACGATGGCTCAGGAGAGTACCAGTGCGTTGAATTTATTCAGGGCTATTATGAATACCTAGGTGTATCGAAGGCGAGAGGAAATGGATGTGATTATGCTACAAATGCCTTGCCAAGCGGATGGAGCAGGGTTCAAGGTGGAGTACCGCAAAAAGGAGATATACTAGTATATAGTGGAACTAGCAGTAATCCGTATGGCCATGTGGCAATATATGAATCTGATTGGGTCACATATCATCAAAATTGGCTTAGACATCCATATGTTGAAAGGATTACTACTGTTAGATATAATAAATTGTCGAACTCAGAGACCTATTGGGGATATATAAGACCGAATTGGCAAGTGGATACCCAACCCCCAACAATCAGCAATGTCCGCATCACCGATGTAAATGCGGATGGCTATACCGTTGTGTGCGACGTTAGCGACAATGTGGGAGTGAGCAAAATAGAATTTCCATCCTGGAACATTGACATCCATCAAGGTGAGGATGCAAACTGGATTGCAGGAAGTGTTTCCGGGAATACGGCGACGGCGAGAATTCCGCTTTCGGCGCTTAAATCCGGAGCGATTGAAGGAAATTATCTCACTGACATTTATGCCTGGGATGCAGCGGGAAACCGTTCTTCCGGAAGAGGTCCGATCGTATATATTGACCGGACGGCACCGACATTGAGCGATGTAAGGATTGTTGAGCAGGATTCCAAGGGATATATTTTGGAATGTAAAGCATCCGATGACAAAGAGGTTGACCGCGTGCAGTTCCCGACGTGGACCGAAGCGAATAGTCAGGATGATCTGGCGGCAGACTGGGTACATAATTCATCCATAACCGGAACTAAGGTGGGGGATGATGTGTATCGTTTCCGTGTAAATATATCTGAGCATAATAACGAATATGGCAGATACGTTACACATGTGTATGTGTTTGACAAATGCGGAAACAATGTGGCGATACCAATTGACACAAGGCTTGTTGGAGGATTGGCACCGCAGAAGATTTTGAAAAATGGAAATGCACTGTTGACCCTTTATAATGAAGATTATTCCTGGAACGACATCAATGCACTGGCTGCGGGTATGCGAAGTAGTCTGGCAGAGATTGAGGATGAAGAAAAAGACAATGTTATCAAGGACTTTATCGCGGATCAGATCCGGAAATATTATTACATTGGCGCAAGCGTGGAAGAAAAAGGCAAGGCTTGGAAATGGAACAGTGGAAGTGAAGTGAGTTATACCAATTGGGAGACGAACCAGCCGGATTGTGCCGGAGATAGTGAATTTTATCTTGCTGTGACGCAGCCAAGTGGTAAATGGAATGATATGCCTTCCTATTATAATGATGGCGGATTTATCGTAGAGACTCCATTGGATATGAAAGCGGACGCGGAATTCGAATACGATGGAAAAATAGTCAAATTTTATAAGGCATCTCTTCCTTATAAAGTGGCACAGAGATTCTGTGAAGAAAATGGCGGATCGCTTGTAAAAATTGATTCGCAGGAGAAAAATGATGCCATTGCCCAAAAAGTAGCCGAAATCGACGAATGGACATTTTTCATCGGTGCGACAGATGAAAAAGAAGAAGGAACGTTTGTATGGCAGGATGGAAGTCCTCTGACTTACCAGAACTGGGCGGCTAACGAGCCGAATAATGATGCGATATGCGGCGAAGAAGATTATGTACAGATGTATCGGGATGGAACGTGGAACGATCTTCACGGCTGGAGAAATATGGTTGGATTTATCGGCGAATTTGACAAAGAACCGGATCCGACACCGACGCCGACGGCGGGACCACAGGAAACAAAGGAGCCGCAGGAAAGTGAGGGACCACAGGAAACAAAGGCACCGCAGGAAACAAAGGCACCGCAGGAAAGTGAGGAACCACAGGAAACAAAGGCACCGCAGGAAAGTGAGGAACCACAGGAGACAAAGGCACCACAGGAAAGTGAGGAACCACAGGAGACAAAGGTACCGCAGGAAAGTGAGGGACCACAGGAGACAAAGGTACCGCAGGAAAGTGAGGGACCACAGGAGACAAAGGCACCGCAGGAAAGTGAGGGACCACAGGAAACAAAGGCCCCACAAGCAACGAAAACGCCACAGAACACGAGTGGTTCTCAGGCGACAGCAAAACCACAGCAGACAAAATGGCCACAGACAACTTCCGGTACGCAGACAAACAAGACTTCAAATAGTTCATATGCCGGAAATTCATCTTCGGGAAGCAGTTATAAAACCGGTTCCACATACAAGAAAGTGACACCGAAGCGGGTAACCGGAGTAAAAGTGAAGAAAACCGATACAAACGAGTGGAAAATTTCTTGGAAGAAAGTCAAAAAAGCCGATCATTATCAGGTGAAATTGGCGAGAAACCGTGCTTTTACAAAGGGAAAGAAACAGGATGACCGTTATTCTGCGGCAGGCTATTTCTGGAACTTAAAGAAAAAGAAAACTTACTATATTAAAGTGCGGGCCGTGTATTATAACTATAATAATGCGACGTATTATTATGGGAAATGGAGCAGGATTAAGAAAACAAAGATAAAGTAAATGTGAATGTGAATGGAAAAGAGAGCTGCCGGAAAGTTAAGAGGTGGCTCTCTTTATTTTTCAAGGGAACCAGCGGAGAAATCCACGAATGCAGACATAATACTCAGATAATTTTTCTTGCTGATCGGAATTGATTTTCCGGTGGAAAGCGTGATTTCATAGCGCGCAATCTTAGTGATGTGAGCCATGTTGACAAGGTAACTTTTGTGAGCACGGATAAAATTGCACATAGGAAGGTCTTCTTCAATTTTCTTTAATGTGCCTGAAAAAGTGTGGCTTTCTCCGGAACTCAAATGAACCGAAAGATTATGACCGTAGATTTCAAAGTATAATATGTCAGAAATTGGAAGAGCCAGAATGCCTTCACGCGATTTGATATAAAAACTTAGTTCCGTATGCTTTTGGAAAAAGCGTTCCAGAGCCTCCTCTAATTTTTCCAGTTTATTGGATTTAATGAGATAATGCAGGGGGGAGACATCGAAACTTTCTAAAGCATAATCGCTGCTGGAGCTTAAAAATATGATATCGGAGTCTGCATTAAAAGAACGAAGCGTGCGTGCCGTTTTAATACCTGTTGTATCGGTAAAAACAATATCTAAAAAAAGAAGATCAAAGGAGTTACCATTTTCATAATAGGAAATGAGGTCGGCAGGATTGTCGAATGTAACAAGCTCAAAAGTGATATTACGTTTATGTAGACTAGAAGTTAAAGCTTCTTTTAACTGTGAAGCAAAATGTGCATCATCATCGCAAATTGCTAATTTATACATAGGTAACCTCCTTTCTTATATTAATATTAAGTATACGAAAAATTTATAAAAATGTCAATTTTTTTATAAAAAATTCCCGTTCATGTTACAGAGGGGGAGTTTATGTATATGACAAGACAAAAAATTTGTTTTGTGATATAAAGTAAAGTAGGATAACTAAGAATAAAAGGAGGTAATGTGTATGAAACATTTAAAACATTTGCGGAAGCGTTTGTTGGCGGTTTTCCTCGCCGGTGTCATGATCGTGACAAGTGTGGGAACATCGTCTTATGCGTATGAAGCAGAAAAAAAGGGAAATTTATCTGTGACAGGAAATGATGGAAAAACCATCGAAGAAGAGGAGTCCTGGGAAGAAAAATTTCCAAATGGAACATTTGCTTTTAAGAATGATTCCGTGACGATAGAAGAAGGAAAAAATGCCGAGGAGAAGAAGATTACGATCTATCGACTTGGCGGGACGAAAGGAAAAGCTACAGCAAAGGTTGCGATTGCACCGGCTGTATCCGCTTTGGATGAACAGGAAAAAGAGTTAATATATGCCAATGCTGCATCCAACAAGGATTATACCGTGAAGGTAGAAAATCCGATCGGATCCGATGGAACGATCGCCAAAGAACAGATAAGCAGTTCTTATGATGTAGTAACCCAAAATGAGGACGATAAAGTAACACTTTCTCTCAAAGGGGTAAAGGGAGAGTACATCCGGTATTTTTGGCATGTGAAAAAAAATGGCACCTGGGAACCGGCTGCGGACGGGGAAAAAGAGACATTGACCGTAAGCAGCAAAGAATTTGACGAGAACGAGTATATCTGTGTGGTAGAAGCAGATTATAAACTCAGTCTGTCAAAGGCGGCTGGAGAAGAAAGTTCACAGAAATTGTGGATCAATGTGAACAGCCGTCATATTACAAATGAAGAAGCATACGCAAAAGGAAGTTATACAGAGGTAACACTTGACAAAGAGATGCCATTTAAGACAAGTTTCCTGCAGGTAGACTTTGAAGATGGCGAATGGGTAAAAGATATTATTGTCAAAGCGATAGATGATGAAGAACATGAAGCAGAGGAACTGGCATCTTTTACCATTTATGAAGTGGAAGGGGCAGCATTTACAGAATCTGCCAACCGCCTGTCAATGTGTATCAAGGATGACGAGGAAAAACTCGAAAGCACAATGGGATTTGCACTCAGCGAGGTGAGAGTTGATAAGAGTACAGGAAAAGCTAAGATTAAATTGACCAGAACAGGAGCGACACAGTACGTTTCATCCGTGGATTACAAGACTGTGGATGGAAGTGCAAAAGCAGGAGAGGATTATGCAAAAGCTGCCTCTACGGCAAGTTTCAGTGGTGGTATTGAAAGTACGGAGATTGAGATTGATCTTCTGAATGACAGCAAAAAGTCGGAAGAAGACAAATATTTTACGATTGAACTGAGCAATGCCAAGGGCGGCAGCATCAAAGAAAATGCACAGAAGATGCGGGTAAATCTGTTTAATACAGATACAGCGGATAAGGACAATCTGGCAACCGCATCGAAGAGCAAAGAAGCAAAAGATGCTTCGGCGCGTGTCAAAGAAAGTGATAAGGCGATCACGGAAAATGACAGCAAAGAAGTAAAAGCAAAAGCGGTTAAAAATGGGGACAAAGAAGTATCTTATGAAAAAGCGGATCAAGGGGAGATGTCCGCACAGGCAGCCGGGGATTACTCTTACAGCATCAGCACGGAAAGATTGAAGAGCAGTTGGAGAAAGACCTGCATGCTTGGGGATGATACGTATCCGGTAAGAGATATCAATGGCAATACAAAGAGCAGCAGCGGTGATATTTTAAATGATAAATACCGCACCAATACGTATGTCAAGATAGACGATATGCAGAATATGTTCAGTACTATGGCAGGATCTTTTTGGGCAAAGACCAGTTACAGTCTGTATTGGGCCAGAGAATATTACAGCGGCCTGGTAGTGGGAATCGGCGATTACAATTTTGCCTCTCAGAAGACAGAGTATACGGTTGACAGTGGCGATGGCCATATGAAAAACCGTTTGAATTCCGAATTGCAGAAGGCAGCCTATGGTATCTTTTCCCGATTTGGTAATGGCTCTGAGACAAAAGATTTTTCAATAAATATTAACAATATCGCGGATGCGAAAGAAAATTACTATCTGGTGTTTAAGTCGGCTGTGTCAAAACGTGGGGACACGGTACGTGGCCGTGAGACCAGAGTAAGCGATTTTGTTGTTGCGATGCAGCGCCGCTGGCTGGAAAAAAAGACCACGTTAAATATCAGTACCGGTGACAGCACCGATAAAACCCGTATGGATCGCTGCTCCGACGGCAATGTGCAGGCGGTTAAAGACGGGTTGAAGCCGACCGTTACTGTTGAAAAAGGTGGATTCTATGCGGATGGACAATTTTACCTTGGGACAGAACTGAAAGTAAAAGAGTCCGGAAATCTGGGTGTTTACAAACTCGATAAGGTGACATTAAAAGAAGGAAACCGCAATATCACTGTGGATAACAATGTTTCCGGTGGTTCTTCGACAGTAAAGTATTCCGATAACGGAAGACGTATGTCTACTACGGCAGATTATACGTTGAACTGCGAATACAACCGTTATCAGAGTCTGCTTATTAACTGCGATTCTTCTATGACAGAAAAAGACGATGATGCGGCTAAGCAGAAGAAATTAGATGACATCAAGAAAAACATAAAAGTCAACGGAAGTTCTGTTAATTTTGAAACAGATACAAAGACATATGAACATAAGTTAGCCAAGATAAAGAATTACAACAAGATCAATTTTGGCTTAAACGATGGTACAAAGATTCTTTATGCCAATAAAGTGTATGAAGGAAATGCGGATATTGCGATCGCAGATGAGGATATTGTATCCAATACGATTACATTTTCTGTATACACACCGGATTCGGTCAGTGTAGTCAGAGATCCGAAAATAACGGCAGAAAGAATGGTATCCATCTACGAAGATAAAGATAGTGATGGACAATACACGGAAGCAGACGGTAACAAACCACTTAAGATCCTGCGTGCCGGAGAGCCATATCAGATTACAGATTTTGGAAAAAATGTTGTGATCAAAGTGGATTATGCCGTGACACCTGCCTCGTTAAATGTTCCGCCGGGAGCTAAAGGAGATGAGACGTTCCAGGTGGTTCCGGGATTTGTAACCACACAGACGTCGGAAGAGCAGAAAAAGAATATGACGGAAGAGGAGAAATCCTACCGTGATATCAAGACCAAGGATGGAAAGGTCAAAATGTACGGTGCGGTATCGAGTGGAACCGTATCGTTCCTGTCCGGTTATGATGCAAGTCCGGCGGTGATGAATACAGCAAAGAAAAAATATGAATGGTCACCAGACTGGAAGGGAAATCTGCGCAACGCTTATAAAAATCCGAAGGAGATTAAAGTATATGAAACGAAGATGCCGAACGGATTTGTTGCAGCGAAGACAGAAGACCAGATCAATGGCTATCTCGGCTGTCTGCACGGAAATGAGACGTATTATATTACTTCCCGTGTGACAACGGGCGGCGAAGAAAAGATAACTTCGACAAAACGCGGTGGTTTCTATACGGTTCCGGAGCCGGCAGCGCAGGCTTTTGACTCGCAGGATACTTCGCCGGCAAAGGCGCCGGCAGACGACAAGGGAACCACGGCAAATCAGCCGAGTATCGCAAATACGTCACCGGGAATTGATCTGCCGGGGCTTAATATTGGTGCCGGTTTTGGGTCCTTTATGATAGACGACGATGAAATCGGTTTTTCCGTGGGAACTCCGGTCTTTGGTGCAAGCAAAGAGGGAAACAGTGAGACGGAAAAAGATGTCATGGGTGCAAATGGCTTGAAGGAAATGAAAGAAGCTATGTCAAGCCCAAGCGATAACATTTTCAAGCAATTGAAAAAGCAGGCCGGTAAATCCGATGGTACGGGAAATACCGGAAACCAGCCAAGTGCATCTCCGATGAAAGACAAAGCAAGCATTGATTTTGCAGTCAATATGTCTTTTGTATGGAAATACAGCAAACTGACCGGTAAGTATGAATTTTCTTCCGCAATGATCGCACTTGCTATCGAGGGCAGTATCCGGCTGCAGTATCGTTTCCAGTCATGTCCGATCTTTTATGTATATGTACAGGTTGGTATGGGACTTGAAGCGCAGACCGGGATTGAGCTTGAGAAAAAAGAAGTAAAGAATTCAGATGGAACAACGACGATTCAAAATGACGTTTCATTTGCAGGATTAAAATTAAATCCAAAACTATATGTGGAAGCCGGTGCCGGTGTCGGTGTTGACCTGGCAAAACTGGAAATATATGTAAAAGTATCCGTTTCCTTTGCTTTTACGATCAATAAAGACACACAGGTGGATGAATTTATTACCTCTGCCGCGGTGGGATTCCGTGTTGTATTCTTATTCTTCTCCTATGAGATGGATGTTGTGGGATGTAAAGCGGGATTTGACCGGGATCGGGAGGAAGAAAACAAAAATCCATGGTTCTTCTCCTGGCAGGTTGCCGGGCGTGATATGGGAGGAACCGAGGAAAAGGCTGACAGTGATGTGGCAGGAGCTACGGTAACGGTTTCCAAGCCGCAAAACTACTTCCGACTGCAGAATATCAATTCCTCGGATGATAATGCCGTACAGGATGACATGTCAGCACAGGCATATGACAGTGGTGTCGATGAATTCCAGGTAAGCGGATACGGTAACAACGCATCGGCAGTAGAACTGGGAAGCGGTTTTAACAGTGCTTCGGATTATAAACTGCTGACGGTAGGAGATACGAACTATGTATTGTATACCATAAGCCGCCCAGGAAATAATCATACCGTGAATGGTACCCAGCTTGTACTGTCCAAACTTTCCACAACGAGTACCGGAGTTGGGGGAGAAGAAGGAACAGAGGCGATGGGACTTGTCAATCCGGTGGATGAAACTTCAGAGCAAAAGTATATTGTAGTAGATATTAAAGCAACCAAAGAAGAAAGTACCGGTGATCTGGATTTCGATGCTGTCGTAGAAGGCAGCAAGATCAAAGTGACCTGGACGTCTTATAATGAACAGGCAGCGAAGAGCATTTCGGAAAAATTAAAAGCGGATGAAATGCTGAAAGCGGCAAGCAGGTATATGGATGTGAAAACGGCAGAATTTGACACAACATTGTCGACAGGATTTACAAATGCCGTGATCCTTAGAGAAGGATATGACGATGATACGAAAACTACAACCGGTTATAGTTTCCTTCCTTCCGGATCAACATCGGATGTCCACATTTTTGCGGATACCGAAGCCTATACAGAAGACGAGATGACAGAACGTGAAAAAACGTATCAAGAGAAATACGATAAAGATGCCAAAGGAAACGATGCTAACGGTGAAAGCGGAACAGGAGATCCTTATGCAAGCGCCAATTATCAGTATGCTTTGACAACAGATTATCTGTATGGTAAATATTCCAAACTCCATTATAGTGTAAAACAGGAGGATGGCACATACCAGACCTATGATCTGGAGCCGACAGCTGAATGGAAAAATCAGGGAACCCGTCTGGAAGATGTGCAGATCACGAAAGGCACTGGGGATGAATATTTCCTTTCCTATACGACAGAGCAGAAAGATACGTTTGACGGTGAGTTTGTAAAGATTAAAAAGTTGTATGTACAGAAAGCAGCGATCGCAAACCAGGAGGTACCGGATAAATCCGGAACCGGCACAGTAGAGAAAAAGGGAATGAAGTTTGAGACCCCGGTTCTCTTGAAAACTCTAGTCGATTATGACGACAGTGATGACAAAGATGGTGTGTACGTCAACGGAAGTCTTGACGAAAAAGTAGAATCACCGAACTTCACAAACGTAAAATTCCTTAACGGAAACCTTACGGATTCTAAGAAGAAAGAAACGTTCCTTATGTACAGCATGAATGGAATTACGTATGTGATCAATGAGGAAAATCTTGGGTATGCATTAAATAGCAGTACCAAGACGATCACGGTAGATCCATTGTTTGAAGTGGATAAAGAACGTGGAAATTCACAGGCAGAAGCGACGATTGGCGTGGATGGAGATGGTAATATCTCTGCTGTATATACGCAGACCGTGCCAAATACGGTAAATAATGCGCTTTATGTAACCAAATACGATCCAAACGTGAAAAAGTTTGGAGAAGCATTTATGCTTGCGATGAATCATATGCAGGTTTATGAAGATTCTGTATCGCAGCAGCTTACTTCCGAGGAGGCACAAGCGGCATTCTTCGATAGTAAGAAAGGCGGCGGAGAAGATCAGTTTATCTTCAACAGTCCGCAGATCGCTCTTGGAAAACCGACCGAAGGAAATGTCCGTGGAACCTTGACGATTCTGACCAAAGGTACGATGACCAAGTTAAAGAAAGAGACGATGACTTTTGATGGTGAGGATTATACGGAATACGTTCCGGATGATAATGTCACCGCAACTTCAGGAATTTATGCGATCACGTATGGAATCGGCGAACAGAAGATCGGAGAAGCATCCATCACGTTTGATTCCAATAATTTCGTAACAGGTGCAGAACTGAACGGAAGCGTTTCCTTCCGCAATACCGGTGATGCTGCGATCCGTGCCAGCAAGGCCAATCCGGCATATGTGACATTGAAAGCAGCCGGTAAAGAAAGCGAAAGCAAAACACTTGCCCAGTGGGAGGTGACTGACAATATTCTTGCCGGACAGCAGGTGCAGACGGATGCCATCAAATGCAGTACACTCCCTTCGGACATTGCCGGTGGATATATCTACTTTGAAGTACAGGAAGATCCGAAGTATTCGGAGAATGGAAACATACTGAGTACCGTCGGCGAAGAGGATGGCTCCGGTAGAATTGTCGTGGGAGAAAAGGCAGAACTTTCCATTGATGATGTAAAGATCACAGCCAGCGATTCTCTCGAAAGACAAAAAGTCAACGGTATTTCCTGTGTGCTTGCCGATGTGGAGATGACAGTCAGCAACAAAGGTGTAAAAGATGCTGATAATGTTAAATTCGAGGTAAAACGAAGCGAAGGAAAGACCGATGGCAGTGAAGATAAATATACTTCATTGGAAATAACAAGTGGAGATCTTATCGTGAGCGCTGCGGTGGATGCTGATGGTAAGAGGACAGCACTGTTAGGCAATGGAGACGGAAATGCGGTATTTGATTATCTTGGATATACAGATACCTCCGGCACGGTAAGTACCGGGAAAAAGATTGAGGCAGGAAAGACACATACGATCAGTGGAAAAATGTATGTGCCGCTTACCGCGTTTGATCCGCAGGATTCGATCGGTGCAGCAAATCTGCAGTTTACGATGACGAGCGGAGCAGAAGAATACGAAAAGAGAAATAATACTGCTTATGGTAAAGTGGTTCCGGCAACGCGGTTTGACTGTCTGGAAAAAGTTTCATTGACAGTAGGAAATCCGGTTAATATTACGCTGAGTACACAGGCAGCAATGGATACGACGAAGCGAAGCAATATCACACTTACGGAGATGAAGATCAACAAAGATGGAGAAGCCGAAGTGGCAGAGAATAAGCTTTTGCAGAGTGCAGCTTACAACGTGAAAACAGGTTACATTACAGTAACTGCACAAAAAGAAGGATCCGGTGTACTGCGAATTGCCGATACGACGACAGGTTCGTTTAAAGATATTACCTTTGACGCAACGTTATCCGGATGCAATATCCGAACCGACAATCCGGTCTTTGAATTTAAGGATCAGACGGGGGGAACCGCGTGGGAGGATAAAGATATCGGTTCTGTAAAAGAAGGAACGGTACTCCCATATAACAGTGATATCTGTATCGGAGGAGAAGGAAACACATTTACCTTTACGACTTATGCAAGAAGCATTGATTTCTATTATGAAGGTGACATTGAAGTTTCCAGTAATAACAGTTTTGGTTATGTGACAAAACAGTACCTTGACCGAAGCGGTGAGACGGTTGCCGGTGAGTACTTCAAACGGCATACTGTAGATTTCAAAAATACAGACTTGAAAAAACACACGGTTACGGTAAAAGTAATCAATGGAACGGCTTCTTTTGACCGTATGGTAGAATACTATGCAGATCGGGACAAAGGAGATACCGGACGTGATGTACCGGACGATGATGTGAAGCCGACCATTGTACTTGGAAAGTCACTTCCAACGAGTGGGACCAAATTCCAGCCGGGAACCGTATTGGAGATTCCGGTATATGCTTATGACAATGTGATGCTTAATTCTGTCAGCATTGGTGGAAATGGAGCGGATACACTCGTTAACAACCAATTTGCAATAGGTACTTTAAAGATTAGGAAAAATGGCGCGTACCATATTATCGTGGAAGACAGTTCCGGTAATATCAAGCAGAGAACGATCACTATCGATAATTTTGAAGAGGACGCGGAAAAGATCCAAGAGAAAACGGACAACTGGCCGGATGTGAAATTGAGTCTCGTAGATGAAACCGGAACTGAGATCAAAGATTATACGACGGCCAATGCCTATATTGCCTATGATATCAAAGCCGATCGAACGATCAAGAAGGTGGAGATTCAGAAAGTGGATATGGGGACGACAGATGCTAAACCACTGGGAGATGGCATTGAAGTAACAGGAGAGCCGACAAAACTTTCCGGAACTTATGATTCGGTAAATCTGTCAGAAAACGGATATTATCAGATGAAAGTTACGGATGCAGCAGACAACACGACGACAGCGATTCTCTGTGTCGAATACTTGACGAAGGGGCCTGAGGTATACCTTTATACGGCAGATGAGGTAGAAAACCAGTTGTTCTACTGTGTAGGGGATGAAGAGAATGAGATTCCTTTGAAAGAAGCTGCTGTTTACAGCGGAAAAGTGACGGCATCCGTTGAGAACGGAACGATCCAGGTAACAGGAGAGACACCGTTGATGCGGAAGCAGTACGATACACAGACGATGGACTCCGGAACGGTGTCACTTGATCCGTCGACCTCGACAAAAGAGTTTACCATTGCGGCCCAGGATGTGACCGGCAAACTTACAACGTATGTTTATACGGATGAGACCTGTCTTAACACGCTGGTTGTAGGTAATGCCGAGGACATTGCCTATGGTGTAAAACTCAATGAAGAGTTTAAACCATATCGCAGAAATTATACGGTAAATGTTCCATACGGATATCCGGAAGGTAAGCTTCCGGAAGTAAATGCGACCGGTGGAACAGATGTGAAAATTGAAAAATTCTGGGATGGCGATGTATTGTCGATCCGAGTTACAAAAGGCGATATGGAGAATGTATACACACTTACATTAAAGCGTAAAAAATGTACTTGTGCGATCGAACTCCGTGCGGATGGTGAGTATGTCGATGTACCGAGAACCGGAGCGAAACCGGAGAGACAGTTTGACGTACAGACCGATGTGACTTTGTGTGAAGTGCATAAGACACATACCCAGGACAATGTAAAACTTTCCTATAAGATTGTTGATCAGAAATATGCAGGGGAAGAGACGACAACTGTAGAAACATCCGCGACGGAATCGGCTTCTGTTGAAAGTCCGGTTGCGGAGATTCAGGGAGATAAGATTGTATTTTCCCGTATTCCGGAAGGCGAGCGTCCGATGAATGTGCGCGTCAAAGTGACGGCTAAGACGGATTCCTGCGAAGAATCCAAGATCATTACGTACACGGTTCGTAATGAGTATGACGTTGCCCTGCTTGTGGAAACAGGAGGAAAAGTACAATGTGGTGAAGACTGCTTGATCGCTCAGAGCGAATCTTCCTCCGCGGAGACAACCAGCATTGAAGTTTCGCCGGAAAATCCATATCACTACGATGCCAACACCGGTTTTGACCTGGAGCTGCTGGCAACAGAGAGAGAAGGATATGCCTTTACCGGATGGTACGATTCACAGGATCAGCTTGTTTCGAAAGATAAGAAGTTCCTATACACAGTAGGAAGAGATGAAGTCCTTCGCGCATGCTTTAAGGATGTTGTGGATCCGACCGGATCCATCACATTGACCGATGTGAATGGAACGCAAAATGAAATTGATACCGAGGAAGGAAAGATCTTAGTATCTTCCGATGGTTTCTTGATGGAGATCAAGGGAGAGGATAAACCTTCCGGAGTGAAATCCATCTCATACCAGATTGTAAAAGAAGGTGAAAAACTCGATAAAGACGGAGATTGGATCACGTATGACGGTACTCCGGTAACGTTGAGTGAGGAAATGAATTTTGTGGTTTATGCAAAGATTGTAGATTTGTATGATAATACCACGATCGTTTCTTCAGAGCAGGCGATCATTCAAAAATCAGCTGCGACGATCCATCTGGCTCCAAACTTTAAAGAAGGTGAATTTACCAATAAAAAGGATGCTGCCATCGTGGCGATGGTACAACGTGGTACAGCACCTTTGAAAGAAGTATGGTATGAGGTAAACGGAAAAGTAACAACGATGACAGAGACATCATCCTTTGAAAATGCGTTTGGAATTGACAATCTTCCGGATGGTGTTTATGAAGTTGTTGTTTATGCAAAGGACATTTTGGGAAATGAAATTTCCGAAAATGTCACTGTTAAGAAAGATACACAGGATCCTGTTCTTACCATTACAGGAATTCCGACAAAAGCGGTTGAAAAAGCGACGCTTACAATTGAAACGGACGGAGGACTTTCCGGAGTAAAAGAAGTTCGTGTCAATGGTAAGCCATACAGCGAAAAAACGTATGTGGTAAGCGAAAACGGAACGTATGTATTTGAACTTGAAAATAATGCAGGAAGCATTGTTAAGAAGGAAGTTTCCATTCAATGTATTGTGAAACCGACTCCGGTTCCATCACCAATACCAACCGCAACGCCGACGGCAGTACCGACCGTGACGCCAACAGCAGTACCGACGGCAGCACCAACCGTAACACCGACTACTGCACCAACGGCGACACCAACGACAGTACCGACGGCGGCACCGACTACAGTGCCAACGGCGACACCAACGGCGGTACCGACAGCGACACCAACTGACGTACCGACGCAAAAACCGGCAGCGGAAACAACACCGGGTTCGGTTGTAACGGATACACCGGGGACGCAGGAACCAAATACGGGTGTTACGAAAAGCACAAGATTATCAAGAACGACATTTGTACGACGCAAAAATATTGGCAAGAAAGGCATCCGCATTACCTGGAAAGGTGTGCGTGGAGCACAATCGTACAATGTATACCGTGCGAAGAAAGCCGGAGGCAGATATAAACTTGCTGCTAACGTGAAACAGAGCTGTTATACGAGCAGGAGCAAAAAAGCACGCAAGTATTATTATAAAGTGGTAGCTGTTGCGAAGGATAAGAAAGATAACAGCCCGATGAGCGCGTATGCGATTTCTGTCAATGTAGATAAAGCAGCTGAGGCGTCTGCATCACAGACATCACAGGCTTCCGATTCTTCCGGAACTCCGGCAAAGGCTGCCGTGTTCAAAGCAAAAGTGAGCAAGGTAAAAGCCAAAGCCCAAAAAGGAAGCATCCGTGTTTTCTGGAAGAAGCATGAGAAGGCAGACGGCTATATCATATACCGTGCGGAAAGTAAGTATGGTGTGTACGATGAATTTGATGTTGTAACGAAGGAAAAGAAATCCTACCGGGATATCTATTCTGTAAAAGGAAGAAAATTCTATTACAAGATACGTCCATTTAAGAATAAAGGGACAGAACGAATACTGGGAAATATTTCTAAAAAAGTAGTAGTAAAAGCAAAGTAATAGGAGCATGAGAGAATGAAAAAACCAGCACTTTGGCAAAACTGCCGAAGCGCTGGTTTTTTAGTGATATGCTCTGCGCGTCCTGTGGCACAACAGCGAAAACGCGGTTATATTTTTTGGTAAGGACCCGACCAGGTCTTTTTTCCCACTTTTTTCTGAGCACGGATACTTATCTGGATATATTTAGTTTTCTTCAATGTGATCGTTGTCTTTTTTGTGTATAACCATCGTGTCTCATTTTTTTTCTTGTTTTTAATCCTGATCTGGTAGCAGGAAGCTGCCCTGACTTTTTTCCATTTTATGGTAATGCGATTCTTCTTTTTCTTTTTGATCCGGCTTATTTTGATCCGAAGTGTTTTGGCATTAAAAGTTTCCGAAGTCTTTTGATCCGGAGTGGAAACAGGGGTTGCAGCAGGTTTCGCTGAAGCCGGCGTATGGGTCTTTGCGGGAGCGGAAGACGTCGGTATCGGAGAAAGAGCCGGTGGCTTTTTCGTTGGAACTGCGGTGGCTGGTATTGGGGAAGAAGCGGCAGGCTTCTTTGTCGGAGCCGGAGTTGCCGGTATCGGAGAAGATGTCACAGGCTTTTTCGTTGGAGACGGCGTCGCGGAATTCTTCGCTGGGGATGGAACCGCCGGTGTCGGAGACGGCGTCACAGGCTTTTTCGTTGGAACTGCCGTCGGTTTCTGCGTAGGGGACATTGTCGGTGCCGTGGTCGGTGTTGCCGGTTTCTTTGTCGGTATTGCGGTTGCCGGTATCGGAGTCGCCGGTTTTTTTGTTGGAACTGCCACAGGAGTTGTTACAGGCGCTGCGGTAGGCCCAGCCGGTTTTTGCGTAGGACCAAGCGTCGGTGCCGTTGACGGAGATGCAGGGTTTCCGGACGGAGATACGGGCGTTCCAATTGGAGATACGACAGGTGTCGTATCCGGGATATCCTCCGGTACGTCAGATGGCTGTGGTGTGGAACTGAGTTCCGGTGATGGAACTGCCGGTGTCACCACAGGTGTTACGGCTGGAGCAGAAGATGCAGTAACGTCCGGCGTCTCTGTTTCTGCATCTAAGTTCAGATCTTCTATAATATGCAGCAGTGAATTTTTCAGATTGAGCCGCGGCGTGATAATAAGCAGTCCGGACTCGGTGGTGTAAGTGTATACGGAATCACTCATATAGAGATACTTCTTGGTATCGGTAAGAAGAGCTTCACGGCTGTCATAGGTTTTGTTTGCCTGTAAAAATCCCATAATCACGGCAGCACTTCCGGAAACCATCGGAGCAGCCATCGAAGTTCCGCTTTTTATCTCGTAGGAGTTGTAGCGGGAGGTAGAGTAGATCGACTGACCCGGACAGATGATATTATAAGGAGCGGGAAGGCAGTCCGCATAATTGGAGAAAGAACAGATTTCATCCCGGGGATCGCTGGCCATCACACCGATGATATAAGGGTAGCCTGCCGGATACAGCACAGAATCCGAGGCAGCTTTGCCATCATTGCCGGCCGCAGCGACGATCACACAGCTTTTGGAAGCTTCCAGCAGTTCAGCGCCGAAAGCATCATTCTGCGTATAACTTCCAAAAGATAAATTGATCACATCCGCACCGTTCGCGGCCGCATATTGTACTGCTTTTGTTGCGTTAGCGAAAGAAAAACCTTCTTTCCGGTTGCCTGCTTTGACAATCATGATTTTTGTCCGGTAGCCAACGCCGGAAGAACCGACCGTATTGTTTGGATTCATGCCGACGATACCGCTTACGTGTGTGCCATGGCTTCCCGTGGCGTCGTCTTCCGGTGCCCCGTAACGCAGAGGAGCAGAAAGATCCTTCGGGTTTGGGGTGGGAACGTTATTGACCAGATCGATGCCATAGACATCATCGATAAAACCATTGCCGTCGTCATCGACGTTATCTTCTCCGTTTAATTCGGCTTTGTTCGTCCAGAGAGAATCAGCGAGGTCTTCATGAGCCAGCTCGGCACCGGTGTCAATGATCGCGACAACCGTTTCTTTCATTGGATAGCCGTCGAGCGTAGCGGCCGTATCAGCGGCACCGATTTTTTCAAGATAATACGGCACAGCCACATTCGAGGTGGAAGCAGTCTCTTGTGTAGTAAGAGATTGTGCCGTGTTGGAACTTACCGTGTCCTGTGTGCCACACACAAACATGGAAATATATGGAAGACATAATAAACTGCACAGAGCGCATAATATTTTTTTCATCGTCATATCCCCTTTCATAAAAAACATGGTAATATGTTCATTTTACCATATTTGAAAAGGTCTTACAAGACACGGGAAAACACATTTTTTTCATAAAAATACCGTAATATAGTTCTTGTAAGATAACAAATTCTGTGATAACATCATAACTAAGAAAATTGTTAGTAAGGATTTGGAACGGAGGCAGCTATGTTTCAAAATGAACGAAAAACCATCGGAGTATTTACGGAACGGGTGAAAGAAGAATTTCAGATGCGCTTGTGCCAGGGAATTATTGAAGAAGCACAAAAAGCAGGGTATAATGTTACTATTTTTACAAATTATGGAAAATATGGTCACAATAATGAACACTTTATCGGTGACCGCATGATCTGGAATCTCCCGGACTACAAAGAATTTTCCGGAGTGATCCTGGCGCTTGATACGATATCGGAAGAAAGCAGCCGGAAAGAGATTTTGAATAATATAAAAAAATACTGCCATTGTCCGGTTGTCAGCATACGTGAAAAAGTGGAGGGCGCCGTTACTTTTTTAGTGGAAAATACGACGGGGATGGCAGGGCTTATCCGTCATTTTATTGAACTGCATGGGAAAAAGAAAATTTGTTTTATGAGCGGACCGGAAACGTACTGGGATGCCAGAGAAAGAATGCAGTGTTTTCTTGATACCATGCACGAATATGAACTTCCGGTGACGGAACACCAGACGTTTTATGGCGACTATTGGTACAATATGGGAGCGGAGGCCTGCGATTGGTTTCTTGCGGACGGATTTCCGGAAGTGATCATGTGTGCCAACGATCACATGGCGCTGGCAGTGACAAGCGAACTGATCAAACGTGGGATCCGGGTACCGGAAGACATCTGCGTAAGTGGTTTTGATGGTCTGCAGGAGACACTTTCCTTTACGCCTGCGATTACGACGATGCGGGTTCCTTTCCAGAAAATGGGAAAAGAGGCGGTACGCCTGATCGCGCAGAATCAGGAGACAGAGGACTGGAAAAAAAAGGAAGAAATATGCTTTGAAGCAGATATATTGGCTAGGGAATCTTGTGGCTGTATGGTAAAAGCCGGAGAGCAGATCATCCTGGAAAAGCAGAAAGAATACGGTAAATTACAGGCGGAGTATAACCGTGCCACGCAGTTTGATTATATGTCCATTTATCTCAGCCAGGCGGAATCTATCGAAGATATTGCCGGTCTGATTGCGGAATTTCACAAAAATATGTATGGGATCCGGGATTATGGACTGTGCCTCTGCGAGATGCTTCACGATGCCGAAGGGTATAAGGATTACACGGATCAGATGGAACTTTGCGTACAGATCAAGGACAATGAGCCGCAGAAGGATGTGCGGATCCCGTTTGAACGGCAGGAACTTCTTCCGGAAGAAATGATAGACAAAGAACCGCAGGTGTGGTATTTTGCGCCGATTCATTTTCAGGATCACTGCTATGGATACGAAGCATTTCGTTTTTGGGACTGGCCGGCGACAGCCAATCTGTATTTCCGCTGGAATATCAATATCGGCAATAAGATTCATGATCTGTTGATCGAGGACAAAATGAAGACGTTGATCGATGAACTGGCTTATATGTATGACCGTGACGAACTGACCGACTGGTACAACCGGCGCGGGCTGGAAAAACAGGGCGGTAATCTGCTTAGAGAGGCAAGAGAGGAAAAACTGCCGCTGTTTTTGTGCGTTATTGATCTGGACGGAATGAAACACATCAACGATAACTTCGGACATATCGAAGGCGATTTTGCCCTGAAAAAGGTGTGTGAGACGATAGCCGGGGCATGCCGCGGCGAATATCTCTGTGCGCGTACCGGTGGGGACGAATTTGTCGTGGTGGCAAAAGATGTCTCGGAAATGGAAGGCCGGGCATGGATGCTGAAAATGGAACATGAACTGGAAAAATTTAACAACTCTAGTGCGAAACCCTATCTGATCCACGCCAGTTACGGGATTACGAGTCATGTGCCCGAAGAAACGGAGGGCATGGAGCAGTATATCAAAGAAAGCGATGAAAAGATGTACCGCAATAAAATGATGAACAAAAAACGACGAGGGGAGAAACTTCGTTAGATAAGGTGGTTTGCGAGAGCGTATGAAGAAGAAAAACAGACCCAATTCGGTGCTTATGGGAATGCTGATCTGTATTGTCATTGCCTTTGCCGTGACAATTGGCGGCTTCGCTATCCTGCGCAGACAGATGGCAGAGACCGGTCTGGAGGAGACGAAAGAGCAGTCCTACGAGGCACATTACGCCTTTATTGTAGACAACCCTGAGGATGAAAATTGGCAGCAGGTGTATGAGGCGGCGAAAGAAGAAGGAAAAAAGCATAATATTTATGTGGAACAGATTTCCGACAATGTGTCGCAGACATATGACACAACGGAATATATGGACATTGCGATCGCGGAAAAAGTCGATGGGATTTTGCTCCAGTCGTCTTCCAAATCCGTGGGATCCCAGATGAATGCGGCGATGGAAGACGGGATTCCGGTAGTGACGATGCTGCATGACAATTACAGCGGCAGAAGGTGTGCATTTGTTGGTGTCAATGACAGCAGCCTTGGCGACAGTTACGCGAAATTGATACAGGAAAATATTTCCAAAAAGAAGAACGATGTTCTTGTGCTGATGGAAAAAAATGGAGATCTTGGAGAGAGTAATCTTGTCTTGCAGACCATTCGCCAGAAAGTGCAGGGGGCAAAGATCCGTGTGAAGCTTCTGGAGGGAGAAGATGAATTTGCGACGGAAAAGGCGGTCAGAGACTGCATTCTGGATGAGAAACAGTGTCCGGATGTCCTTGTGAGCCTGTCGCTGACGGGAACGGCGTATGCTTATCAGGCGGTTGTCGATTACAGCAAAGTCGGTTCCGTAAAGATCATTGGAGCCTACGAAAACGATGAGATCCGGCGCGGACTGAAAAAAAATGTCATTACGGCGAGTGTGTCGATCGATCCGGAAGCGATTGGGAAGACGGCGATCCAGACGCTGCAGGAATATAAGAATAATGGAATTGTAAACGAATATCAGATGATACAGCAAAAGGTGATAAGAGGCGGAAAATGAAACGGGCATCGATTAGTACAAAAATGATCGTATTATTGATATTTACGTCGGTCATGACATTGGTCATCAACGTGATGATGTTTCTCAATATCAATCAGGTGCTTGTTCAGATTGAACAGGTATATGCGACCAATGTGCAGTTAAATGAAATGACGGAAGAACTGGATAAGGTGCATTCGGAAATGCTGGAATATTTGAAAACGAGAGATTCCAATGTCCTGCAGGAATATTATATCAGCCAGCAGAATCTGTCGGAGCAGCTGGTCAAGGTGCAGGAGGAAACGATGGACCGGCAGACCAGTGTGCTAAAAAATAATATTTATTATCTTGGAAAAAATTACCTGAAGGTTTCCGAGGAGGCAGTAAAAGCAAAGCGTGGCAGAGACGTGCAGACCTATGGGGAACGTTATGAGAAAGCCGGCAAAATAAAAGAGTACCTCAACGGTTACATCAGCAGCCTGAACAACATACAGTTTCAGGGAAATTCCAATAATTATCTGCTTTTGCAAAACTCCCTGTATTATATGGAAGTGGTCGGTACGATCATGTTCTTTGTCGTCGTATTATGTGATACAATTATGGTTGTTATGATGACAAGGCGCCTGACGAAACCGTTGAAAATTTTGTCCGGGCGCGCGAAGGAAGTTACAACAGGGGATCTTTCCGTCGATATTCCGGTATTCCGCACCGGGGACGAAGTCGAGAGTCTGTCAAAGGCATTTGACAAGATGATGGGAAGCATCCGTGAATACGTCGAAGCGCAGCGCGTCAGCATGGAAAAAGAAAATGAGATGCGCGAAAACGAACTGAAAACGCAGACGTTATTAAAGGACGCGCAGTTAAAATACTTACAGTCGCAGATCAATCCACATTTCCTGTTTAACACATTGAATGCGGGAATGCAGCTTGCAATGATCGAAGATGCCGATAAGACGGCGCTTTTTATTGAAAATATGGCAGAGTTTTTCCGCTACAATCTGTCGCGTATCAACGAAGATGCGACACTTGCGGATGAGATCCGGCTGGTCGATCATTATATTTACATTCTCAATGTGCGGTTTGCCGGAGACATTCATTATAAGAAGGAGATCGAACCGGGACTGGAAAATGTTCTTGTGCCTTCCATGATCTTACAGCCACTCGTGGAAAATGCCGTACAGTACGGCATCCGCGGTGTCGAATGGGAAGGCTGGGTTACTTTGCGCATCTGGCAGGAAGCCGGCACGGTTTATATCGAAGTCGCCGACAATGGGCGCGGCATGAGTCAGGAACTGATCGAACGGGTGCTGCGTGGCGAAAATGTAAAAAATAGGAAAAACAGCAAATCCAACGGAATCGGTGTTTATAATGTATTGGAGCGTCTGCAGATGTATTATACGACAGAAGATGTGTTGGAGATCGAGAGTGACGGCGAAGGAAAGGGAACGCGGTTTACGCTTAAAATACCGAAGGAGGTGAGATCATGATAAAATTGCTGCTGGCAGACGATGAAGGGATCGTACTGGAATCACTGCAGCGGATCGTGGCGAAACATTTTGGAGATACGTGCGAAGTGCGGACGGCAAAGACCGGCCGGGCGGTGATCGAAGTCGCGGAAGAATTCCGGCCGGATATCGCGGTGATGGATATCCAGATGCCGGGGATCAACGGCATAGAGGCGATTGAAGAGATCAAGACATTCTGCCCGCGAACCTGTTTTATCATTATGTCCGCCTACGATACGTTTGATTACGCGAAAAAAGCGATGTCACTTGGGGTTATGGATTTTATTACGAAACCTGCCAATACGTCACGTATCGTCTCGGTGCTTGAAAAGGCGATGGAGGAAGTGCGCAGACAGCAGAGACGGTGGGAAAAAAGTCTGGAATACAAAGAAAAACTCGAAGCGGTCGTGCCGATCATTGAGAGCGGAATGATCTATTCAATCTTATTTCAGGATAATTATTCGGGAGATACGGAGCGTTTCCGCGAACTCCTTGACATCCCCGGAGATTACGGCATGATCCTTGTGATCGAAGTCGGCGACGCGATCGAAAACCGCAGGATGACAAATGTCGTCGGCATGTCGGTGAAAGCGCAGAAATTTTACGATGAGTTCCGCCAGATCGTCAAGGAATTTTTCCCGGCGACGGTAGGGCCGGTCATGACGAATAAAGTCGTCGTTTATGTGCCGGCGGCAGCCCCGGAAAAGGAATACAACGAGCGGGTAAAAATCATCGAAAAGACCGATAATATGATACAGAAACTGATCTCACGCATCGAACTGCAGTTTCGTGCCGGAGTCGGAAGCATCCGCCCGGTGGATGACATTTATCCGTCATATCAGGAAGCCTGTCTGGCTTTGAAAAAGGCAGAAGGAACGGTAATGCATATCAATGACCTTGTGGCAGCGCAGGATGTCGAGGAAAATTATCCGATGGAGACGGAAAATACGATGTATGTGGCACTGAGGCGCGGGGATGTGTCGAAGACGCTGGAGGAAGCCGTGCAATTTTTTGACTGGATGCAGAAGAATTATGCTTCCTGCCTTGACGATGTCCGCCTGAAAGTGCTGGAACTTGTCATGTACGCCGAGCGGATCGCCTTTCACGAGGGCGGAATGTCCTATCATTTCCGCGACCGCACCAATTATCTGGCGACGGTGACCGGTTTTACAACGATGGATCAGCTGCAAAGCTGGTTTCTCGATTACATGAAAGCGGCGACGGAGATCATTCATGCGAAGGCAAGTGAGAAATATAGTGATATTGTGGCAAATGCCAGAGATTACATTGGAAATAATTTCCAAAAAGACGTGTCACTGGATGAAGTGAGCCGCGTCGCCAATGTCAGTCCGTATTATTTTAGTAAAGTATTTAAGGAAGAAACCGGCGAGACATTTGTCGAATATCTGACCGGACTTCGGATGGAGCACGCGAAAAATCTGCTGCGGGAAAAGGAAAAGAGCATCAAGCAGATCTGCGTGGAATCCGGGTACAGCGACCCAAATTATTTCAGCCGGATCTTTAAAAAGACAGTCGGTGTGACCCCGTCGGAGTACCGCGAAGGTTAGAAAGAAGGAACGTATGAAACAAGTAAATATAAGGCGGATCTGCCTTTTCCTCTGTGTGGCAGCTGTCATTGTGCTGACCGGATGTGGAGCAGGCGAGCCGGAAAAGAAAAGCGGCTCGGACGGGATCCGCATCGGATTTTCTTTTGATTCCCTTGTCATTGAGCGGTGGCAGAGGGACCGCGACGTATTCGTATCGCGGGCGCAGGAACTCGGAGCCGCGGTCAATGTGCAGAATGCCGGTGGAGACGTGGCGGCGCAGAAAAAGCAGATTTCGTATTTTATTGAACAGAAAATGGATGTGATTGTCGTTGTCGCAGTGGATACGTCAGCTCTCAGTGAAGTGGTCGCGCAGGCCAAAGAGCAGGGGATCCGCGTCGTTGCCTACGACAGAATGCTGGAGAATGCCAATGTGGATCTGTATCTTTCGTTTGACAGCGAAAAAGTCGGAGAGATCTACGGTGACGCGGTCACCCGGAAATTTCCCAAAGGCGCACAGATACTGGAAATCTTTGGCTCGCCGGAGGACTATAACGTAAAATTGATGGAAAAAGGGATTTCCCAAAAACTGGATGATTCGTATAAGATTGTCGAAAAGAAATATGCGCAAGGCTGGATCGCAGAGCAGGCGTACGATGTCGTTTCGGACTATTTTTCCAAAGGAAATTCCTGTGACGTCGTGGTGTGTGGCAACGATGATCTTGCGACGCAGGCGATTCTTGCCCTTTCGGAAAACCGGAAGGCAGGAAAAGTGTATGTCCTCGGACAGGACGGCGATCTTGCCGCCTGCCAGCGTATTGTCGAGGGGACGCAGGGCGGCACGGCATTTAAAAATATTGATGATCTCGCGGAGACGGCGGCAGACTTTTGTGTCAAACTTGCCAAAGGCGAGGACACCGGTGTGACAGCGGCGGTGTCCGATGGTACTTATGACGTGCCGAGTTACCAGCTTGCTCCGGTTTTCGTCGACCGGAAAAATATCGACCGGGTGATCATCGACGGCGGCTTCCACACGAAAGAAGAAGTGTATCTCAATAAAAAAGCCAATTAGGGGCAGTAGCACAATTTTGAAATCAAGATTGTGCTACTCTTTTTTTGTGCTGTCAGGAAAATCGCAAAATTGTCCATTTCATCGTAAAGCATTCCTATTTCCCTTATGATATATTAAACCTAAAGAAAAACATGAGTGGCTGCACAACAGCAAAAAAATAGAGAAGGAGAATGGCTATGAAGATGATAAAAAAATGGATCGCTTGCCTGATGGCAGTCGGAATGATGCTTTCGCTGACCGCCTGCGGAGTAAGCGGAGATCAAGTGGCAGTCAATAAGCCACAGCAAAAAGACCCGGATGCGAAAAAGCGGATCGCGGTTTCTATGCCGACAAAAGATCTGCAGCGCTGGGCACAGGACGGAAGCAACATGAAAGCGCAGCTTGAAAAACAAGGATATGAAGTAGATATCCAGTATGCGAATAACGATATTGCAACGCAGGTCAGCCAGATTGAAAATATGATCGCTGTCAATCCGGATGTTCTGGTAGTTGCCTCTATCGATGGTTCGGCACTTGGAACTGCTTTGCAGGGTGCGAAAGGACTTGGCATCCCGGTTATCGCGTATGACCGTCTGATCATGCAGAGCGACGCCGTATCGTATTATGCAACATTTGACAATGAACTTGTCGGAGAACTTCAGGGACAGTACATCGAAGATAAACTGGATCTGAAAAATGCAAAAGGACCATTTAACATTGAACTTTTCACCGGTTCTTCCGATGATAACAACTGTAACTACTTCTTTGGCGGTGCGATGAAGATCCTCCAGCCATACATTGATTCCGGAAAACTGGTGGTTCGTTCCGGTTCAACAACACTGGCAGAATGTGCAACTGCAAACTGGTCGACAGAGGAAGCGCAGAAGAGAATGGAAAACATCCTCGCAGCGTACTATCAGGATGGCACGAAACTGGATGCGGTATTGTCCTCCAATGACTCGGTCGCAAATGGTATCACCAATGCGCTGGTCGCTTCTTATAAAGGCGACTTCCCGATTCTGACCGGTCAGGACTGTGACATCACCTCCGTAAAAAATATCATTGCCGGTAAACAGTCGATGTCGATCTTTAAAGATACGAGACAGCTGGCATCCAAAGTAGTAGAGATGGTAACAGCGATCATTGAAGGAAAAGAAGTTCCGGTCAATGACACGGAAAGTTATGACAACGGAAAAGGAGTCGTGCCGACGTATCTTTGCCAGCCTGTCTTTGCAGACCAGGATAACTACAAAGAAGTGTTGATCGATTCCGGATATTATAAAGAATCGGATGTGAAGTAAGGAGGGGTGACCGATGGCAGAATATATCTTGGAAATGAATGGAATTACCAAAACATTTCCCGGCGTAAAAGCACTGGATAATGTCAATTTGAAGGTGAGAAAAGGAGAGATTCACGCACTGGTCGGTGAAAACGGAGCCGGTAAATCGACATTGATGAATGTCCTCAGTGGAATCTATCCTTATGGAAGTTACGAAGGCGACATCGTTTACGATGGAGAAATTTGTCAATTTAAGGAAATTAAAGACAGCGAGAAAAAGGGTATCGTTATTATCCACCAGGAACTTGCACTTGTGCCGTATATGACGATTGCGGAAAATATGTTTCTTGGTAATGAGCAGGGAAAGAAAATGGCGATCGACTGGACGAAAACCTACGGACGTGCTGAGGAACTTATGAAAAAGGTAGGATTGAAAGAAGATCCGCACACTTTGATCAAAGATATCGGAGTCGGCAAACAGCAGCTGGTAGAAATTGCCAAAGCACTGGCAAAAGAGGTAAAATTACTGATTCTGGATGAGCCGACGGCATCGCTTAACGAATCCGATTCGCAGGCGCTTTTGGAACTCATGCTTGAATTTAAAAAACAGGGAATGACATCGATCATCATTTCCCACAAATTAAACGAAATTTCCTACGTGGCAGATAAGATTACGGTTATCCGTGACGGCTCCACGATTGAGACGATGGATAAAGAAGTGGATGATTTCAGCGAAAACCGTATTATCCGCGGCATGGTTGGACGAGAACTCAGCAACCGTTTCCCGGCCAGAGAAAATGTCAAGATCGGCGAGGTCTGCATGGAAGTCGATCATTGGACGGTGCATCATCCGATGACTCCGGCGAAAAAAGTGGTGGACGACGTATCCTTTTATGTACGGCGCGGCGAAGTGGTCGGCATCTCCGGACTGATGGGAGCAGGACGTACGGAACTTGCGATGAGTCTGTTTGGACACAGTTACGGAACCGGCATCACCGGAACGATTAAGATGAACGGAAAGGAAGTTCATCTGAAAAATGTACGTCAGGCGATCGAGCACAAACTTGCGTATGTGACGGAAGACAGAAAGGGCAACGGATTGATCCTAAGCAATCCGATCTATACCAATACGTCTCTTGCGAAGATGGACAAAGTCAGTCGCTGCGGTGTGATCGACAAATTAAAGGAAGTTCAGATCGCAGAAGATTACCGGCAGAAACTTCATACCAAAGCACCGTCGGTTTACCAAAATGTGGGAAATCTGAGTGGTGGTAACCAGCAGAAAGTGCTTTTGGCAAAATGGATGCTGACAGACCCCGACGTATTGATCCTGGATGAACCGACACGAGGAATCGATGTCGGCGCCAAATACGAGATTTATTGTATCATCAATGACCTGGTGGCAGCAGGAAAATCCGTCATCATCATTTCTTCGGAATTACCGGAAGTGCTTGGCATGAGCGACCGCATCTATGTCATGAACGAAGGTAAAATGGTGGGCGAAGTAGACGGAAAAGAAGCAACCCAGGAAATTATCATGTCATATATCATGAAATCAGGAAAAGGAGCGTGAATGAAATGAATCAGGTGAAAGAAGCTTTGAAAAAAAATACAATGGTGATCGCGCTGATCATCGTTGCCATATTCTTTACATTTATGACAGATGGAGCACTTCTCTTGTCATCCAACATAACGAACTTAATCGCACAAAATGGTTATGTCGTTATTCTTGCAGTAGGTATGTTACTTTGTATCCTTACCGGTGGTAACATCGACTTGTCCGTCGGCTCGATCGTGTGTCTGGTCGGCGCGGTAGTCGGAAAACTGATGGTAAATGGCGGCGTTAATATGTGGGCAGCCATCGGAGCCGGCCTTCTCGTAGGACTTGGAATCGGTGTATGGCAGGCATTCTGGATCGCCTACGTCCGCATCCCTCCGTTTATCGTAACGCTTGCCGGCATGCTTTTGTGGCGTGGTGTCGCTCTCCTCGTACTGGACGGCCTCACAATCTCTCCAATGCCGGATGAATATATCGCATTGTTTAACAATTACGTACCCGGTTATGGAACCGCTCTTGCAGCCGGCATCCTGATCAGTGCAGGTTATATCGCTTCCGTTATCTGGAAACGAATTAAAGCAAAGAAAAACGGATATCAGCAGAGCAGCCTTTACGGCGATATCGCAGGATGTGTCATCATTACCGCAGTGGTTATGTTTGTCTGCATCAAATTGTATAGCTACAAAGGACTGCCGACAATCCTCATTCTTCTTGCCGTGATCGTAGCAGCTTATGCTTACTACACATCCAAAACCGTTTCCGGCCGCTACTACTATGCAGTCGGCGGTAACGAAAATGCAGCAAAACTCAGTGGTGTCAAGACAAACCGTGTATACTTCATCGCTTACGTCAACATGGCAGTGCTTTCCGCAGTCGCAGCTCTTGTCTGCATTGCCCGTTTCAATTCCGCAGCACCTACGGCCGGAACCAACTACGAAATGGATGCGATCGGCGCCTGCTTCATCGGTGGAGCTTCTGCATACGGCGGAATCGGAACCGTACCCGGCGTAGTAATCGGTGCCATCTTCATGGGTGTCCTCAATAACGGAATGTCCATCATGGGAATTGACGCAAACTGGCAGAAAGCCGTAAAAGGACTTGTCCTTCTGGCAGCCGTAGCTTTCGACGTAATTTCCAAGAAAAAACAAAGCAGCAAATAAGAAGAGTCTGGAATTGCGAATGCTGCTGTGCGGCACAGCAATTCGCGGGAGAAAACTTCATCAACTTATATTACAGGGGGACCAGCCGGAAGGCTGGTCCTTTTGTCCCGGAGGGTTTTGGCGCGAGGCACTGGTGAGGTGGTAGGGGAAAAATTCGGCTCGGCACCCCGGAAAGAGGGAAAAACAAGTCAAGCAGTGGTGAGTTGCCGATGGAAAGTCCGGTCGGGCACCCCGGAAAGAGGGAAAAACAAGTCAAGCAGTGGTGAGTTGCCGGCGGGAAGTCCAGCTCGGCACCCCGGAAAAGAGGAAAAACAAGTCAAGCAGTGGTGAGTTGCCGGCGGGAAGTCCAGCTCGGCACCCCGGAAAGAGGAAAAAACAAGTCAAGCAGTGGTGAGCTGCCGATGGAAAGTCCGGTCGGGCACCCCGAAAAAGGGAAAAAACAAGTCAAGCAGTGGTGAGTTGCCGGCGGAAAGTCCGGTCGGGCACCCCGGAAAAGGGAAAAAACAAGTCAAGCAGTGGTGAGTTGCCAGCGGGAAGTCGAGTGAGGCACCCCGGAAAGAGGGAAAAACAAGTCAAGCAGTGGTGCCGCCGCAGTTGCGGCACCACGCTTTCTCGAAAAAAGTAGAAAATATTCAAATTTTCACTTGCATCTTTTTTCACATATGTTATAATGTCATAAAATCTAACTATCTGATTTAGTTTAAGTGTAACTATTCAGGACACCCCTCCCGCACATCTGCACTTTTCCGGCCTTAGACAAGGCTAAAAATGCTCATATGGGGAGGAAAGCCATATTAGGATTTAAATGTATGGAAAACAAAGTCTTTTACGTGCAAGCACGACGATTCATTGATTTCCATACATTGAATCTTGAATAGTTACGTTCAAGTAAAAAATCCAGAAAGAGAAAATAACACAAAAGGGGGATATTAGATGGAAGATAGAATGATAATTCAGCATTTAGATGAGATACGTGGTTGGTTGAAAAAAATGAAGGAGGAATTGGAAGAGAGGCTTCAAGGGGCACCGTCTGGGACGCTGGAATGTAAGATGTGCCGGACAACGCAGCAATTTTATCAAAGAATAAATGGTAAGATGAATTACATTAGAAAGTCAGATAGAGAACTTGCGGAGAAACTTGCACAGAGAGACTATGACAGAAAATTATTAACGGACATTAATGATAAAATTTACCAGATTGAAAATTTTCTTGCAGTGTTCGACTTGGAAAAAATATACAATTTATACAGTGAATTGACTTCTGCCAGAAAATCGCTTGTTAAGCCGTTATTAATAAGTGATGAAGAGTACATAGATCAATGGAAGAGGATGAATTTTGAAGGAAAAGAATTTGCGGAAGGAACGCAGGAAATTTATACCGAGAGAGGAGAACGGGTACGCTCAAAGTCCGAAAAGATTATAGCAGATAAATTGTTTTTAAAGAATATTCCGTATCATTATGAGAGGCCAATTTATCTTAAGGGATTTGGAAAAGTTTATCCGGATTTTCACTGCCTTAATGTAAACCGAAGAAAAGAAATCATTTGGGAACATTTTGGAATGATGGGAGATGCGGAATATAGTGGAAAGGCTTTAAGAAAGATTGAACTCTATACTCAAAATGGTTATTATTACGGTGATAATATTATATACACGTTTGAATCGTTAGAAAATCCTATGAATACCAAAGTGGTTGATGAGATGATGAACTATTTTTTGACACGTTGAAGTCTCCGGCTTTTGTCGAAAAAGAGAAAAAAATGTCGTCTATCCTCAAATAGTTGTCGTCTGTCGCAAATTCCGTTTTATTGATTAAAATATGGTATACTTAATGTGCGAAGATTATTAAAATGAAACTGGAAATATTTGGATAAAAAATAAGAGGCTTATCAACTGTGATTGCATTGACTGGTGGGGGGAGCATGATACATTATTTTCTCATTGTCTCCCCGCACCAAACATGCTATACTAAAGAAAATAGATAAGGAGAGGTTTAAGATGGTTTATAAGATCGCTCTCTGTGATGATGACAAAGAATACATGGACGAATTAGAGAAAATGCTTACGGCTTGCCGCAAACAGGAAGATACGCTGGAAATTGTAAAATGTACATCAGGAGAACAATTATTAAAGAGAAATGTAGATGAAGAAGATGTCGTATTTCTTGACATTCAGCAGGAAGGCATGGATGGAAATGAGATATCGGTTGAACTCAGGAGGCGTGGTTATCAGGGAGTTTTAGTGCATTGTTCGGGAATTTTTATGCCGACGCCGGAGACGATTAAAATTTCGCCGTACCGCTATTTGTTAAAACAGTCGGAAACAGAAGAGATCATGAAAGATCTGCGGGATATACTGGACGAGATCGCGCGGCGCAAAGAAGTCTGCAGTGTTGAGGCGTATTATATGCGCGAAAAGATTACGGTTCAGGTGGCGGATATTATGTATATCACCCATCATAAAAATGGGAAAAGTGTGCTTCATATGAAAGAGCCGCTTCAAAAACTGTATTCAGAGGCCAATATTATCGCACCATATTCGTTTAAAGAGCTGATGGAAATGCTTGAAAAATCAGACTTTGCGATGCCGCACAGCAGCTATATTGTCAATCTCCATTATGTCTCAAGGCTGACGGAAGCGGATTTTGTTCAGGTGGGATCCGTGCGGCTGTCGATTTCGAGGGCGAAAAAGAATGAATTTAAAAAGAAGATAATGGAATATTTTGGAAATAAATACAAAAGGAAGGACTGATTTATGAAAGAAAATGTAATTTACAGTATTTGTATGTTGATTTCCACAATCGTAGAAGTTTACCTTGTCTTTGATTTTTATAAAGCGTTTCATGCGAAAAGAAATTTTTTTAGCAGCCGAGGGCGTGAACTTGCACTGGCGGGCGGCATTGTTGTGCTGAACACAATGGCAAATCTGCAAAATAGCAGCCGGCTGAATTTTATTGTGTCCTGTTGCCTTTTTTTGGTTGTGGCACTGGTTCTGGTTCAGGGAAATATTTTGCTCCGGTTATTTCACTGGCTCATTGTAATTGCTGTCTGTATGAGCGCGGAATTGGTGTTTTTCTTTCTGTTAAAGGTTTCTGTCAAGCTGCCAACCAACGAAATATACAGAAATCCTTTTGCGATGATAAGCAGTATTATTACGATAAAATTGATTGAATTTGTCATTCTAACCATCATTAAACAGATATCAAAAATACAGGTGAGAAAAATATCGCTAAAGGTATTTGGCGCATTTATCATCATTCCTATTGCCACAATAGGGCTTACGGTATTGATACCCTACATTCGTGTCGGAGGGGACGAATTTACGCTGCGGGATGTGGCTATGATCGTCCTATATCTTATCCTGCTTTGCGGCAATATTATCCTGTTTTATGTGTTTACAAAATACAGCCAGCTGCAGGAGCAGAAGATGCTTTTAGAGATCAGCCAGGCGAAATACGACGAGAGAAAAAACTGGCATGAAAAGGAAGAGAGCATCGAAAGAAATTACAAAGAAAAAATACACGATATTAAATATTACTTAAAGCAGATTGGAATTTATCTTGAGGAAGGCCGGGAGGAAAAGATCCGCGAAGTTTTAGACAGCCTGCAGATGGGGATTCATAAGGAAGAGAAAAATATCATCTGCGCCAATCATTTTTTAAATATACTTCTGGGTGACTTTAAGCGGGAAGCAGAAAAAGAAAAGGTAGTGACCGAGGTGTTTGTCGAGGCGGGATTTAAGATTGAATTTATGCGAGAAATCGACATCACGTCTTTTTTAGGAAATTTGCTGGATAATGCACTGGAAGCCGCCAGAAAATGTGAAAATGGGAAAATTTGGATAGACCTGTATATGCAGAATGATGGAAATTTTGCTGTTTTCCGTATAAAAAATACATACCGGGGAACGATCATTCAAAATGGAGACCGGTTTGTTACGACGAAGGAGGAAAAAAGCATTCACGGCATCGGCCTGCGCAATGTAAACCGAATTATCGAATCTTATAGCGGATATATCGAAAGAGAGTATGACGGAAAATATTTTGAGACGATGATTGTAATCCCCAAAACGTTGTCCTGACATTACAAATTTTGCACTTAAAATGCAAATATTGCACCTTTGGTTGAAAAGGCTAAAAAGATATGCAATCATGAGGTATGCGAATGAAAAAAGAGCGCTAATAAGATACGGTTGAGAGGAGAAAGTTTTTGAGATAAAACAATTTAACAAAAGATAAATACAAAGAAGAATTTGGGTGGATGGAATCAGCTCTGGTATGTATTTTCTGCATACCGGAGTTTTTTAACAGGAGGTGGAATGTTATGAAAAATGTAGTGCGATTGTTATTATTCATGATGTTATGTTTGTTCCTTTCTCCGCAGATATATGCGGAAACGTATGTGGAAAAAGATAATGTGCGGTATACGGCAGACGGGAAAACCGTAGTATCCGGCGGTGAACAGTCGGGGACGGTGAAAATCGCCGAGGGCGCAGTGACGATTGCGAAGGGAGCTTTTTATGAATCGGGGTTGAAAGTATTAGAATTACCAAAAAGTCTTAAAAAAATAGAGGCGGGAGCATTTGAAAACTGCACAAAACTCCGCACGATCAAAGTGTCGGCAGAAAATCCATATATGGTGGAAAAAGACGGTGCGCTGTACACAAAAAACAGGAAAAAACTTTTGTATGCCGGGGTGGCAAAGGGAACGCTGATGCTGCCGAAAAAGACGACACAGATCGCACCGGATGCTTTTTATGGAAATACAACGGTGGAAATGGTATTTATCCGGGGAAATATGAAGAAACTTGCGAAGAGAAGTCTGGCATATTCCCGGATAAAAGACGTTACACTGCCGGATTCGCTGCGCGAGATTGAAGACGGGGCATTTATGGCATGCATAAAATTATCGGATGTAGAAGTTCCGGAAGGTGTAAAAAAGATCGGAGCAAATGCATTTGAATTCTGCTATGAACTGGAACGTGTGGTGTTGCCGAAAAATCTAAAAACAATTGAAAAACAAAGTTTTCGTGACTGTTACAGCCTGCGTGATATCAAACTTCCAAAGACTCTCCGCACGTTAAAAGCAGGGGCGTTTGAAGACTGTGGATTTAACCGGATTGTTATTCCAAAATCTGTAAAAAACATTGGCAAAAATGCGTTGCAGGTGACAACAAAAAAATTGATATTTGAGGGCAAAAAAGTTCCGAAAATCGCAAAGCAGAACGCCTGTGAACTGGGAGAATATGAAGAAAGTTCGGAGTTTCCGGATTTTGACAAGGGCATTGTACAGCTGGACTATATGGACATTATTTACCGGATGCCGCATGGCATTGGAAAGATAAAAGTGCCGGCAGAGAGTACAGGCAGGTACAAAAAGGCGTTAAAAGGAAAAATAACGTATCAGGAATTGGAGTATTTTTAGCCTTGTCAAAGGCGGGAAAGAACACGAAGTGTTCGAAATGCGAATGTGTGGGGAGGGGAGCCTGAATAGTTACAATTCGAATATGAAACGAGGAGGTTGTTATTATGGATCTGGGTGATATTATTCTTGCAGTAATAAATGCAGGTATCTGGGCAGGTATTTTCTTCAGCGGTTACCAGTTATTTCGTATGAAGAAAAATATTGAAGAAAAGGGAAGCAAGGCGGTTTTTCGGAAAATACTTTTATGTGAAGTTATCATGATCGTTAGCGGGATAATTCAATTATGGGCGTTGATGTATCCACCGTTTGCCGTTTACACATGGAATAAAGTTTATACCGGATGGGCGGAAAAGTTCCTTTTGGTTGAGCGCGCAATGTATTTACTGGAAACGGTAATTTTGCTGCCGGCCGCTATTGTAGTGGTTGGAATAATGAGGATAAAAAAGGAAAAGTCCTAAGGGAGATAATATGAAAAAACTACATAAAATAACGGTATTACTATTACTGGTCGGCTTGTTTTTTGGCGGCGTAAATGTTTCACAGATTTGTGCCAAGCCAAAAGCAGAGGCAGAAGACGAGGATGAGGAAATTCTTCTCGACGATAACGAACTGGATTCGTGGGAAGAAGAGGAAGAAGTGTGGGATGATGACGAGGAATACGATGAGGAGGATTTATATGACGATGATGAGGGGGATGACGATACCATCCGCCTCACTACCGCAATAACCCAAAAATGGAAAAATCATTATAAGGCAGAAGTTACGGTCAAAAACCTGACGGACGCATCAATCGATGACTGGACGATAGGGTTTCAATGTAAAGATGAGATTGAGAAAATTTCCAAGGCAAAGATCATTGGATATCAAAATAATTATTATTATGTTCAAAGCCTTGACGGCAGGCAGGATATCAAAGCAAACGGCAAAGTGACGTTTGAAATAACCGTCAAATATAAAGGAACCATGAACGAAATAAACAGCGAATTCAGTGCTGATGACTGCGAGATAAATAAGGACAACTATTCTGCCGCATATATCGAACATCCTATGTGGAAAGACGGAGTATCGGGTGAGATAAAAATTCAAAACAAATCAAACAAAAAGATCAAAGACTGGCGGATCTTGTTCACTAGCAATGTAAAAAATTGGAAAATGCTAAACGCCGGCATTGTCTGTCAATATCTTAATGACAGCAATGAGATGACGTACATAGTGAAAGGAACCAAAGAAAATAAAGATATGGAAGCAAATAAAAACGCTTCGGTATATTTTACTGCGCAGACAGACAAAACAGCGGTAAAAGTCACCCCACACAAACTTTATAAAAAGGATGTGGATGCGGAAGAATGGCAGGGACAAGAAGAATCTGCGGAACTTACGGAAGATGATTTTATGGAATATTCAGATTATCTTGCGTATTTGGAGCTGCAAAAGGAAGAGAAGAAGAAAGAACAAAAGAAGGAAAAATGGAAAGAAAAGGAAGCAGACATCTTGATGAAGTTAAAAGCGGGAAATACGGTTATGGGAGTTGTAGTGGGAGCTGCGCTTGAGAAGGTGTTTGAGGTTTTGGGGGAGAAGTAAAGTAACCACATGAAAAGTGTTGTAAAAGTGAAAATTTCCGCATGAAAAATGTAATAAATACAAAAAATACCGCCTGAAAAGTGTTGATATTTTAAAGAAAAGCAGGTATAATAAGAAAAAATATGTTGTAGTTTATCCGCTGGAAAGGAGGTATTTTGTATGGAAAGAAATTTGTTTGGCAAGTTAGAATGTTGGAAAAATAAGAAAAAAAGGAAGCCTCTTATTATTCAGGGCGCCAGACAGGTTGGAAAAACTTGGATTATGAAAGAGTTTGGGAAACGGTATTTTAAGGATACAATTTATATAAACTTTGATAATAATGAAATTATGAAAAACGTGTTTGAGATTGACTTTGATATTTCTCGTATTATGTCTGCTATAAAGATTGAATATGGAAAATCTTTCGAGGTGTCAAATACACTTATTATATTTGATGAAATACAAGAGGCGCCCAAAGCATTGGCTTCATTAAAATATTTCTATGAAAATGCTCCACAATATGCAATTATTGCAGCTGGGTCATTGCTTGGAGTTGCGCTTCATCAAGGAACCTCTTTTCCGGTTGGAAAGGTAGATTTTATGCATTTATACCCGTTGAATTTTTCTGAATTTCTGTATGCAAACGGCGAAGAAAAACTAGCAGAGTTATTACAGTCACAGGATTATCAAATGATAAATGCATACTCAGTAAAATATATAGAATTACTGAAGAAGTATTATTATATTGGCGGGATGCCGGAAGTGGTTCAAACTTATCTGGATACAGAGGATTTTAATGAGGTAAGGGAAATACAGAAAAATTTGTTGAAATATTACGAGGAAGATTTCAGTAAACATGCACCCAAGGAAGTTATTCCAAGAATTCATATGGTCTGGAATTCAATCCCTGCCCAGCTTGCGAAAGAAAATCGTAAGTTTATCTATGGATGTATCAGGGAAGGTGCACGGGCCAAAGATTTTGAATTGGCGATTCAATGGCTTGAAGATGCCGGATTGATAATAAAAAATTATCGAATTAGCAAACCGGCAATTCCGTTGATTGCTTATATGGAAATCAATAGTTTTAAAATGTTTATGCTGGATGTTGGGTTATTAGGAGCTAAAGCAGATATAACAGCAAAAGTTTTGCTTGACGGTAGTCGGATATTTGAAGAGTTTAAAGGGGCGTTGACAGAACAATTTGTAGCACAGCAGTTGAAAGCAGCAGGCAGGGAACTATATTATTATTCGACGAAAAATTCTTCTGGTGAGATTGATTTTTTGCTACAGCAGGAAATGCAGTGCATACCAATTGAAGTAAAAGCAGAAGAAAATCTGCGTGCAAAAAGTCTAAAAGCCTTTTGTGAAAAATACAAGCCTGAGATGGCAATCCGTTCGTCTATGTCAAATTACAGAAAGCAGGAATGGATGGTAAATGTTCCTTTGTATTTACTGGATGAATTTTTGTGCAAAATGCCCTTTGAAATTCTCTAAAAAATTGTGTTACAATTATTGGAGAAAGGAAGGATTTGAATGTACAAAATAGGCGATTATATTGTAAAGCCGGCAAAAGGCATCTGTAAAGTAGAGGATATTCTGCATCTGGATATGCCGGGAGTTGACAAAAAGCAGACATACGGCGATGCAGTAAAAAGTGGCGATCCGCACCAGTTGATCGCTGTGATAAAGACATTATACATAAGAAGAAAAAAGCGTGAACAGATGGGACGAAAAAGCACGGCAGTAGACGAGCGGTATTTTGCGCTTGCAGAAGATACCCTGTATTCGGAACTGGAAGTTGCCTTAGAAAAAGACCACGCGGAGATTTATCACATGATCTGCGAACGATGCGAGAAAGACTGAGATTTCGCATATATAAACCCTGTCTTTGAGAGATAAATATTATTTCGGCGTAAAATATGAGATAAAATCTCAGATATATGTTGCAAAACAAGAAAATAAGGGTATAATAGAGATAGAATGGAGGTAAAGAAAGTGTTATGTCAATTTACTGTTAAAAATTACAAAAGTATAAGAGATGAAGTGACTTTTGATATGCAGGCGGCTGCCATCTCAGAACATAAAGATAGAATAATCAAAGATGTGGATGGAGAACTGTATTTGCCGGTATCTGCTATTTATGGTCCTAACGGCGGCGGAAAGTCCAATGTTTTAGCTGCATTGCATACACTAGTCGCAAAGATATTGCGTCCATTGTATGCGACGGAGGATAATGAAAAAGGGTCATTACTTCAGAAGAGAATTATTGTTGAGCCTTTTGCTTTTTCGGAAAGTAAGAATGAGCCAACAGAGTTTGAATTGTTTTTCCGCACCGATGTTGCGGAGTATAGATATATTTTACATGTAAAGCGAGATGCCGTTCTCTATGAAAGTTTGGATAGAATTAAACTTCAAACCGGACGGCGTTCTGCACTGTTTACGAGAGATGAAAATAAAATTAATCTGAAGGGTGTCTTTGGCAAGTTAAAGGTTAGCGACGATTTGTCTAAAACGCTTACGCTACTTTCTTATCTTGGTATTGCCTATAAAGGAAATGCAGTAGTTAAGGATGTACTGGACTGGTTCGAATCAGGAGTATATTTTCTAAATTATGGTAATCCGATAGAAGAACTTAGAATGGCGGTCGCTACGTCAGAAGAAGTGAAGTATTTGATGCTGGATATGATCAAAGAAATGGATTTGGATATCATTGATTTCAGAGTGGAAGAAAAAGAGAATGACGTAATAAAAGTATTCACAAAACATTTGGTGGATGAAGTGGAAACAGAGATTAGTTTATTTGACGAATCTAGCGGAACAAAGAAATTATTTGGTCTGCTTCCTTTTATTGCAGAAAGCCTGCTTAATGGAACAACACTTGTAATTGATGAACTGGATGCAAAGATTCATCCGATGTTGCTGCGTCATATCATAATGATGTTTAATAACATGGAAGTCAATAGCCACAAGGCACAGTTGATATTTACATCACATGATTTGTCTACAATGAACAATGATGTATTCCGTAGGGATGAAATCTGGTTTGTTGCCAAAGGAAACGGGCAGAATTCGCAGTTATATTCATTGGTAGAGTTTAAGGATGACAAAGGCGGTTCAGTCAGAAACGATGAAAAGTATGATAAGAGGTATCTTGAGGGTAGATACGGCGCGGATCCGTACCTCAAGAAAATTATTGATTGGGGGAAAGTTAATGCCTAAAAAAGCCGGAATAGGGAAAAAATCAAGTAAACTATATTGGAAAAAGGAACGTCGTAAAGAACATATGGAGCAGAGAAGGTATAGATATTATATCTTTTGTGAAGGTCAGCAGACGGAGCCGTTGTATTTTGCGGGATTTGAGAAGTTAATTGAAGAAAATTCTGCTTATAAGGATATGGTATTGATTGAGATTGAATCTTGCCAGGCTGAAACTATGCGGGTAATTGGGATGGCGGAAGATTATGTAAAGAAAAATAAAATAACGAAAGGACAAATCTGGTGTGTCTATGATAAGGACAGTTTCCCTGCGGAACATTTCAATGGAGTTGTAGAGCGGGCTGAGAAACTGAACAAAGCAAATCCGGAGCTGCAGTATCATGCCGCATGGAGCAATGAGTGTATAGAATTTTGGTTTTTGCTTCACTTTGCATACTACACTGCCAACAATCACAGGGACAAGTATAAGACGTTCTTGAATGATAAGTTTAAAGAACTTGGAATTGGAAAGTATCAAAAAAATATGCAGAATATTTTCCGGATTCTTTTGGAATATGGAAAACCGAAATTGGCAATTCGATATGCTAAGAGAATTATTGAGGATGGGAACGGTAAAACGCCCACAGAAATAGCACCGGGAACTAAGGTATATGAGCTGGTAGAGGAACTGGCAAAGTATTTGCCAGAGGAAGTACAGAAAAATTTTATTTAGACATAACCATATAAAGACCAGTGGGGGTATTAGAAAAATTGAAACAATTCTCATCATTGCACCAATATAGTCATTTACAGCGAGTCATCATCCACAAATTCCATGATATCTTCCACGCTGCAATGTAATATTTTACAAAAAGTGTCAATCGTATGAGTACTGACACTTTCATTTCGCTTTAAACGAGTAATTTGACCGGGGCTTACATGATAATGCTTAATAAGAGCATATTGTGTAATGCCCTTTTCTTTCATAGTTTTCCAAAGTTTGTTATATAAAATCATTTTGTTCACCACTTTCTATCTTGAATATTAACCGAAAATGGTATATAATAATATTAACCAATATCGGTTAATAAAAACATTCAATGAAAAACAGGGAGGAAATGGAAAATGAATAAGAAAACGATTGCGATTGCAATTACCGCAGCAATGCTGGTTTCCCTGCTTCCGAGTGAACAGGGAGCGGCAGCAAAAAAACAAAAACCAACAATGCCGAAGCAGATTACGGTGAATGTTGGGAAAACCAAGACGATAAAAATAACGAGTAAAAAACGGATTAAGAAAACAAAATGGAGTTTAGGAAAGAAAGATAAGAAGATTATATCCATTCGTGGAAAGAAAACGTCTGTTGTTGTAAAAGGAAAAAAGTCCGGAAAAGCGGTTTTGACAGCCAGGGTAACAATTGGGAAAAAGTCCTATAAGCTCAAAACAAGTATCATAGTAAAAGACAGCAAAGGGAAGAAACCCGAAGAGTATTCCACGCAACAGCCTCAGCAAACCCAGCCGGCAGTAAACCAGCCGGTAGTAACACAACCGGCAGCAACACAGGGAGTGGCGCGCCCGACCTCGGGTTCGCAGAACGTTTTGCCGTCAACGAAGAAACCAAGTCCGTCTCCAACACGTAAACCGGCGAAAACTCCGGTGCCAACATGGACTACAACTGTAGTGAATGGATTCTATTTGCCAAGGATCGATGAAAACGAGGTGGTAAGCTGGGACTGCCTTTATTTTGGAAATTATTGGCAAGAAGACACGAACAACGATGGAAAAGTGGATGAAAAGGATGAAAAACAGCCAATTAAATGGCGCATTCTTTCCATAGAAAATAACACGGCATTTTTATTGGCAGACCGGAGTCTTGCATCGAGGCCCAATATGGATGAGGAAAAGGGTGAGACGTCGTGGGAAAATTCAGAGGTCAGAAAATGGCTGAATAATGATTTTTATAATGATGCGTTTAGCGAGGAAGAAAAGCAGGGAGTGGTCTTAAAAAAACTGGATAACACCGAGGATACGGAAGAATTCCAAAGTGGAAACAGTACCCAGGATAAGGTGGCTCTTTTGTCCCTTCGGGAACTGGCGGTAGAGAGATACGGACTGTTAAGAGGAAGATGTTCCCGATATACGAGTGATGGAAGTACAGATTGGGCAGTGCGGACAATAGCGGTTTCGGAGTCATATGGAAATAGATTTATAGATGTGCCAACATCTGCAAAAATATATAGAAATTGGAGTGTAGGAGAAAAAATTGGTATGCGCCCAATTATTTATCTTAATCTGTCGTCCAAACAGTGGAAGAAAGCAGAAAGTGTAAGTTCGGTTCCTTATGAATTAGAGGATGAAGAACAAACATTGCCGCAGATTCCGGAAGTTTCGGATGAGGTGACGGAGTTTGACGAGAAAAATATTGTGCACCAGGGAGTAGATGGAAAAATTACGTGGAAAATAGATAAAAATGGCTGCCTATTGCTTGAGGGAAATGGTGGCTGGATAGGTTTGGGGGATTCCTTTGTTATTGCAGGTGGAGAAAATCAAAATTATCCAAAATGGTTAGATTATAGTGATCACATTATCAGCGCAAAAGTAAAGATAAGCGGAATTATAAATTGTCAGCGTATGTTCGGAGATTGTACAAAATTGAAGGCAATTGATCTCAGTGAATTTGATACCTCTAAGGTGATATTTATGGAAGAAATGTTTTGGAATTGTTCTTCACTTCGTAGCATAGATCTTTCTGCGTTGGATACCTCTAGTGTACTAAGTATGGATAGTATGTTTAGTGGATGTGAAAATCTAAAAAAAATCATTTGGGGTGATTTTAATACAAAAAGGGTAACGAATATGAGAAGTATGTTTTGGGGATGTGAGAGTATACAGGAACTGGATCTTTCTGCATTTAACACAAAACAGGTAACAAATATGAGAAGTATGTTTGATGGATGTGAGAGTATACAGGAACTGGATCTTTCTGCATTTGATACCTCTAAGGTAACAAATATGAAATATATGTTTGACTCGTGTAAAAAATTGGAAAAATTAGATTTAAGTTCTTTTGACTTAACAGCAATAGAGTTCGATGATGATACAAAAACGTTGTTTGAACTAGAGGATTTGGAAAATCTTGTTGAGTTAAAAACACCAAAGCATCTGTCTGAAGATTTGTTTATAGAGGACGAAATCTGGGGGAGTATTAATACAAAAGAATTACCGAAATGGACAATCAATACAACACCGTGGAAAGATGAAAAGGGAAGGATCTATAATGAATTGCCGGTAGATGCGGATTCAAAGAGCAGTATAACCTTGACAAGACAAGTAAGAAATTTACAGCGGCTCTCCGGCATTTCCGGTGATCTAAAATGGAACGTGGATTTACAGGGAAAACTTACGATAACCGGAAGTGGAGAATGGAAAGAGGCTTGGGAGGATTATCCGGACTGGCATGAAGCAAGAGATTATATAACATCCTGCGAAGTTGATATCACGGATATTAAAGATGCTTCGGACTTTTTTGCAGACCTGCCGTATCTGCAGCATACTACATTTACCCGGTTTGACACATCAAAAACGACAAATATGTCTGGAATGTTTTCAAAATGTTTCTCTTTAAAACAACTTGATTTATCGGGATTTGACACATCAAAAACGACAAATATGTCTGGAATGTTTTCAAGATGTTTGTCTCTAGAACAACTTAATTTATCCGAATTTGACACATCAAATGTAGAGGATATGTCGTATATGTTTTCCAGTTGTGAAGCATTGTCAACCGTTAATCTTAGTTCTTTCAATACGAGTAAGGTGACGGATATGTGGGGCATGTTTTATGGCTGCCATGATTTGACAGAAATTAATCTTACTAATTTTAAGATAACAGAAGGCGTATTACTTTTGGATATGTTTGAAAATTGTTTTGGGTTGAAAGAAATACAAATGGATTGGAATGTAGCAGGTATAAGTAGCCTGCAGTGCATTTTTAAATGCTGCCATAACCTACAGAGCCTTGATCTGAGCAAATGGGATCTCTCACAAGTTGAATCTGGCGGTGAATATTTCCTGTCAGGAGCGGTTTCCCTAAGCCAGATTAAGACGCCGGTAAATTTGTCGAAAGAAGTAAGCCTGCCGGACGGAATCTGGAAAGACGAAGATGGAAACCGGTATACGGTTTTGCCACAAAATCGAACTACTAGCATTTTGCTGAAAAAAGAATAGAAAAAAACATAAACCCTACACCCCCTGCATACAATGAAACAACGAGTATACAGGGGGTAGTTTTTTGAAAACATATATCGAAGAGCGGGCTGTTGAGATTGCCAATTATATCGTGGAAAATGGGGCGACGGTGCGGCAGACAGCAAAGAAATTCGGGGTTTCTAAAAGCACGGTACATAAGGATGTAACGGAGCGGATGGAAGAAATCAATCCACGGCTGGCGGCAAAAGCCCGGAAGATTTTAGACATTAATAAGTCAGAACGGCATATCCGGGGTGGAATGGCGACAAAAGAAAAGTATCATCATTTACATGAGACAGTGTGAGAATTCATTTATCCAAGGGCGGTCATTTTTTATAAAATGTTCGCCCTTTTTTCACATCTCAAAATCTTGTTTTTTGTAAAAAAAAGTGGTATGATGTAAGTTACTAGATAAAAAATCTCAATAAAACGCAGTGCTTTTAAATAAGAAAGCACGCCAAAGGAGGGAATTACCTTGGGAAATTCAACCTTTAGAGGAGGAGCGCATCCGTACGAGGGAAAAGAACTCAGCATGGATGAGCCGATTCGTGTGATGGAACCGAAAACCGAGATGGTTTTTCCGATGTCCCAGCATATCGGTGCTCCGGCAACTCCTACGGTAGCAGTAGGTGATACAGTCAAGATGGGACAGATCATCGGCGAAGCGAGTGGATTTATCTCTGCCAACATCGTGAGTTCTGTTTCGGGAACTGTGCAAAAGATCGAACCGCGTCTGACGGGGTCCGGTGCCAAGGCAACTTGTGTTGTGATTGAAAACGATGGAGAGGATACTCCGGTAGAAGGATTAGGAGAAGACAGGGATTACACGACACTGTCCAAAGAGGAAATCCGTCAGATCATCAAGGATGCCGGTATTGTCGGAATGGGCGGAGCCGGTTTCCCGACAAATGTGAAAGTAACACCAAAAAATGAAGAGGAAATTGAGTACGTAATTATCAATGGAGCAGAATGTGAGCCATATCTGACTTCGGATTACCGCTTAATGCTTGAACGTCCGGAAGATCTCGTTATGGGCTTGAAAGTGCTGCTTCAGTTGTTTGACAATGCAGAAGGCATTATCGCGATTGAGGATAATAAGCCGGAAGCAATCGCCAAATTGCAGTATCTGACACAGGAAGAGCCGAAGATCACGGTGAAACCATTGAAAACAAAATATCCGCAGGGAGCAGAGCGTCAGGTGATCTATGTGACGACAGGGCGTAAGATTTATTCGAAAATGCTGCCGGCAGATGCGGGATGTGTTGTGGACAATGTGCAGACCGTACTGGCAGTATACGATGCAGTGTGCAAATGTACACCATCGATGACCCGTGTTATGACATTGACCGGAGATGCGATGGCGCAGCCGCAGAACTACAAAGTTCGTTTTGGTATGAGTCATGCGGAACTTTTGGAAGAAGCAGGCGGACTTGTGGAAGAGGGAGCAGAGAAGATTATTTCCGGCGGCCCAATGATGGGTATGGCGATGTTTGATCTCAATGTACCGATCACCAAGACCAGTTCTTCCATCCTTGCGATGACGAAGGACGAAGTCGCAGCCAATGAACCGACAAATTGTATCCGTTGTGGACGATGTGCAAGCGTTTGCCCAAGCCATCTGGTTCCTCAGAAAATGGCAGAGGCAGCAGATCGCCAGGATCTGGATCTGTTCCAGAAGTTAAATGGTATGGAATGCTACGAATGTGGTACTTGTACCTATGTATGTCCGGCGAAGAGACGTTTGACACAATCCTTTAAGCAGGCACGCCGTGCCGTGATGGATCAGAGCCGCAAAAAATAATTTGCGCAGATAAATGGAGGTTATTTGAGATGGAGAAATTATTAAATGTATCATCATCTCCTCATGTACGAGACAAGTCATCTACCAAATCCATCATGAGAGATGTATGTATTGCACTGATTCCTGCAACATTGGTAGGAATTGGAAACTTTGGCGTACGTGCCCTGCTTGTCATTTTGACAACATGCGTCAGCACCGTGCTGGCAGAGTATGTATGGCAGAGATTAATGAAACAAAAAGTAACAACTTACGATTTTAGTGCACTTCTGACAGGACTTTTGCTGGCACTCAACCTGCCTGCAACACTGCCGCTTTGGATGTGCGTGATCGGCGGTGTATTTGCGATTATCATCGTAAAACAGTTGTTTGGTGGACTGGGTCAGAACTTCATGAACCCGGCACTCGGCGCAAGATGCTTTTTGATGCTGTCATTCAGCAGCGCTATGACAAACAGTTTTGCGATTCCGAAAGGAAATAAGATCTGGGGCGGTTATCAGGCAACACTGGACGCGGTTTCCAGTGCGACACCATTGATGCAGGTAAAAGAGGCTACCTGTCAGGCAGACCTTGCAACGACGTTGAAAGATATGTTCCTCGGTACGACTTGGGGAACCATCGGTGAGACATCTGCACTTGCTCTTTTGATCGGTGGAATTTACCTGATCGCGAAAAAGATCATCGACTGGAAAATTCCGGTAATTTACATAGCAACATTTACCGTATTTACTTTGATCTATAGCTGCGCAACAGGCGCATACGTTCCGGTATTTATGGAATGGTGCGGCGGCGGTTTGATGCTTGGTGCCTTTTTCATGGCGACAGATTATGTAACAAGCCCGATCACATCCAAGGGAAAAGTATTGTATGCGATCCTTCTTGGTCTTCTGACCGGATTGTTCCGTTTCTTTGGAGAATCTGCAGAGGGTGTTTCCTTTGCAATCATCATTGGAAATCTGTTCGTGCCATTGATTGAACGAGTTACCATTCCAAAGGCATTTGGAAAGGAGGGCAAAGTCAATGAGTAGTGAGAAAAAAGAACGCTCTTTTGTGATCGATGCGATTATTCTCTGCGTCATCACGTTGGTTCTGGGAGGTATCCTGGCTGGCGTTTATACCATGACCAAAGGAACCATTGCCCAGAGACAGGCAGATACAGACAGTAAGGCCTGCGAGAAAGTCATTGCTTCCGTAGACGGTGCGGCAGTTGCCGATGCCGGAGACGATGCCGTAGCACAGGCAAACGATTTCCTTACCAAACACATTTTGAATTCCTCAAAAGAAGTAGAAGAGGAACAATCCGAATCGTATTCCAAATATGTCAATGTGACAACGGTGAAGAAACTTCAGGTAAATGGTTCCGATGCCGGATATGTGTACATTGCAGATGCGAAAAAAGGTTACGGCGGAAGCATTTCCTTTGTACTTGGTGTGTACAACGGTACGGTGACCGGCATCGAGATTACGAGCCAGTCAGAGACAGCCGGACTTGGTGCAAACTGTGAAAGCGATAGTTTCAAAAATAAATTTGCATTGGACAAAGGTCTTCAATATCCTTCCAGTGACGAGATTCCGATGTTCTACAAAGCCGGAACGACACCAAAGGACGAAAAAGGCCAGATTGAGGCAATGTCCGGAGCAACCGTTACTTCCCGTGCGATTGCCAATGCAGTTAAAGGAATCCTTTACTATGATAAAGAGTTAAGGGGGGCTGAATGATGAATAAATATACAGAACGTCTTCATAACGGTATTATCAAAGAAAATCCGACATTTGTCATGATGCTCGGTATGTGTCCGACGCTGGCGGTTACGTCAAGTGCCATCAATGCGATCGGTATGGGACTTTCTACAGCAGTAGTATTGACTTTGTCCAATATGATGATTTCGGCACTGCGCAATATCATACCGGATCGTGTACGTATTCCGGGATTTATTGTCGTTGTTGCGTCTTTCGTAACCATTGTGCAGCTGCTTTTGAAAGCCTATCTGCCGGCTCTTGACAGCGCCCTGGGTGTATATATCCCATTGATCGTTGTAAACTGTATTATTCTTGGACGTGCCGAAGCATATGCTTCCAAGAATCCGGTTATCCTATCGGCACTGGATGGTATCGGTATGGGACTTGGATTTACGGTCGGTCTTACGCTGATCGGTATTTTCCGTGAAATTCTCGGAAGCGGATCCATCTTTGGATTCCATTTGATTCCGGAGCAGTTCCACATTGCTATGTTTGTCATGGCACCGGGTGCATTTTTCGTACTTGCCGGACTGACTGCGATCCAGAACAAATTGAAAATGCCTTGCGCAACCAATACACCGGAAGCAGAAGAAGCAGGATGTACCGGAAATTGTGCGGCATGTGCAAGTCATATTGAAACCTGTGGCAACACACCGGAAGAGAGAAAGGGGGAGGATGACAAATGACAATCTTTACAATTCTCTTTACGGCTGCTCTTGTAAATAACTTCGTACTGAGCCAGTTTATGGGTATCTGTCCATTCCTTGGTGTAAGTAAAAAAGTGGAAACAGCAGCAGGTATGGGAGGTGCGGTTGTATTCGTTATCACGATTGCCTCTCTTTGTACCAGTATTTTATATAATTATTTGCTTGTTCCGGCCCAGCTGGAATATTTGAACACGATCGTATTTATCCTTGTGATCGCTGCCCTTGTGCAGTTTGTAGAGATGGTTCTCAAGAAAATGATGCCGGCTCTTTACAAATCACTTGGTGTTTATCTGCCATTGATCACGACGAACTGTGCTGTACTTGGTGTGGCTCTCCTGAGTGTGCAGAATGAATACGGCGTGCTTGAGAGCGTTGTAAATGGTATCGGCGCTTCTCTTGGATTCCTCCTTGCAATCGTTCTGATGGCAGGAATCCGTGAAAAATTGGAAAACAGTAACATTCCGGAAGCTTTCAAAGGCACACCGATCGTGCTGATTACAGCCGGTCTTATGGCGATTGCATTTTGTGGCTTTGGTGGCGTGGGATTCTAAAGAAAGGGGCGAATTCATATGAATACGATACTTATTTCGATGGTGCTCCTTGGAGTTCTTGGAATCGCTATCGGTCTTTTGCTTGGTGTAGCAGGTAAGTTTTTTGCGGTTGAAGTAGACGAACGTGTAGAGCAGGTCAGAGAGTGTCTGCCCGGCAATAACTGCGGTGGCTGCGGTTTTGCCGGATGTGACGCACTGGCAGAAGCCATCGTAGCCGGAAAAGCAGAAGTAAATGGATGTCCGGTTGGTGGAGCACCTGTTGCACAGAAAATCGGCGCAATCCTCGGTGTAGAAGCCGGAGAAGCCGTGAAAATGGTTGCCAAAGTACGTTGTGCCGGAACCTGCGAGCAGGCAGGTGTCAAATACAACTACGTAGGAGCGCAGGACTGCCGTCAGGCGGTAATGGTTCCCGGACGTGGAGACAAAGCTTGTTCTTATGGATGTCTTGGACTTGGTTCCTGTGTGGCAGCCTGTCAGTTTGGTGCCCTGTCGATCAAAGACGGCATCGCATCGGTTGATCCGGAAAAATGTGTCGCTTGCGGCAAATGTGTAGAGACTTGTCCAAACGGCGTAATCTCACTCCAGCCATATGACACCAAATATCAGGTAAATTGTAATTCAAAAGATAAAGGTAAAGACGTTATGAGTGTCTGCAAAGCCGGATGTATCGGCTGCGGCCTCTGCGTAAGACAGTGTGAATTTGGCGCTGTTACATTGGAAAACAACCTTGCAACGATCGATCCACTTAAATGCAAGGGCTGTGGAAAATGTGCAGAGAAATGTCCGAAGAAGGTTATTGCGTAGTATCTTTGGCATCTTCCCCTTGCAGAACGAATTTCTGCGGAGGAGAAAGCGGGACTTTCTTTCGAAGAAGAAAAACGGATGCTTCGTGCAGAAAACTTGAAAAGATATAAAGGAAAAAGCTTCGATTGCGGTGCAATCGGGGCTTTTCCTTTATAATCTTTTCTTCAGACAGTTCTGCACTCCACATCTCCTTCTTCTCAGGAAATCCCGCGCATTCTCTGCTCCGCAGAAATAGTTCCGCGTGGGAAGGTGCCCAAGATCCGTATGGAGGAGGGGAGTACCCCGGAAAGGGGGAAAAGGGGATGCTTGCGGGGTGGGTCGCCGATGCAAGGTTGAGTCATGCACCCCGGAAGTTGGAAAAAAGCAAGTCGCCCAGTGGTGAGATGCTGGCATGAAGTCAAGTCATGCACCCCGGAAGTTGGAAAAAAGCAAGTCGCCCAGTGGTGAGATGCTGGCATGAAGTCAAGTCATGCACCC
>CAKRDZ010000022.1 GCA_934316845.1 uncultured Eubacterium sp.
AAAGAACACGAAGTGTTCGAAATGCGAATGTGCGGGGAGGGGTGTCCTGAATAGTCACTTCATTTCATTATACTATAATCCACGGACCGGGTCAAATTTCAAAAAAACTCACAGAAATCTTGACTTATGCGTCTTTCTCCTTTATAATAATACGGAATGCATAGATTCATTTTTAAATTTGGAGGACGTTATGATAAGAAGTATGACAGGCTACGGCCGTTATGAAGCTGAAAATGAAGAATCTCGACTGGTCATGGAAATCAAATCCGTAAACCACCGTTATTGTGATATTTCCATACGACTTCCAAAAAATCTGAATCCCTATGAAAATATGATTCGGAAAAAATTAAAAGAAAAGATCAGCAGAGGAAAAGTTGACGTTTTTGTCAATTATGAAAATGTCAAAGAGACCGAAGGAAGTGTTACCTACCACCCGGATATGGCTCGTGCTTACGTTAATCTGATTGAACAGCTGTCCGAGGATTTTTCCCTGAAATCCGGACTGGATGCCGCCATACTTTCAAGATATCCGGATGTGTATACAATGGAAGAAACACATATTGATGAAGATAAACTGGAAAAACTGGTATCGTGTACGGTAACCGGTGCTTTAGATCATTTCATCCAATCCAGAGAGATCGAAGGGGAATTACTTAAAACGGATCTTTTAAAGAAATTAGAGTATTTAGAGGAAATAACAAATAAGATCAAGCAGCGTTCTCCGGAAGTTTTTACCGAATATAAGGAACGTCTGACTGCGAAGATTGCAGAGACGTTAGCAGACAGTAAATTAGATGAATCCGTTCTTGCCACGGAACTTGTTATATACGCTGATAAAATCTGTGTGGATGAAGAACTCGTCCGACTGCAAAGTCATATCTGCCATATACGTGAAACTTTGGAAAAAGAAGAAACGGTCGGCCGGAAATTAGACTTTATCACACAGGAATTAAACCGTGAAGCAAATACAACATTATCGAAAGCAAACGATATTATCATTGCGGATCTTGGTATCTTATTAAAAACAGAGATTGAAAAAATACGTGAACAGATTCAAAATCTGGAATAAAAGATAGAAAGGATGTCTCCATGGCTTTTATCAATATTGGATATGGAAATATCGTTAATGCAGAAAAGGTCATTAGTGTGATCAGTTATGAAGCAGCCCCGATAAAGCGTATGGTTCAGACGGCAAAAGATGCCGGTCTTGCCATTGACGCAACCTGTGGCAAAAAGACAAAAGCGGTACTCATCATGGAAAACCAGATGATCGTATTAAGTTCGCTATTGCCGGATACCATTACAAACAGACTTAATCATTCTTAATAAAAGATTGGAGATTAATATGAAAAAAGGCATTTTAATCGTTGTTTCGGGATTTTCCGGAGCAGGCAAAGGTACTATTATAAAGGAATTGAGAAAGAAATATGACTATGAATTATCAATTTCAGCTACAACACGTAATCCGCGCAAAGGCGATGTAGATGGAGTGGATTATTTTTTCAAAACACGTGATGAATTTGAAGAAATGATCAAAAAGGATAAATTGATCGAATGGGCAGAATACGTCGGCAATTACTACGGAACACCCAGAGAATATGTAGAACAGCAATTAGACGCCGGAAAAGATGTCCTTTTGGAAATTGAGATGCAGGGTGGTATGTTAGTAAAAAAACAATATCCGGATGCGATGCTTCTTTTTATCACACCACCGAGTGCAGAGATTTTGAAAAACCGTTTGACCGGCCGCGGAACAGAGACCGAAGAAGAGATTGAACGCAGGATGAACCGTGCTGCCGAAGAATCTGATTACATGGAAAAATATGATTATATACTTGTTAATGATTCGTTAGATGAGACAGTGGAAGAACTTCATCACCTTATCCAATCGAAACATCATAAAACCGTATATTGCGCTGATTTAATCACAACAATGAAGCAGCAATTAAATACATTAGCAGGTAAATAAAGAAGGGAGATTATCATGAATCCGACAAAACAAGAAAACGAATTAGAGGAAGGCATTACTGCAGAAACTTCAGATTCTGTTCAAAACAAGCCTAAAACCCGTTCTAAACTTAGTTATACCATTGAATTTGCAATTTATATTGCCCTTATTCTTTTGTGTGTCTTCTGGGTGCCGGAACACGTTTTACAGCGAACGGTTGTAAAAGGAGAATCGATGGAAAACACACTTCATACCAATGAAAGTTTATTGGTAGAAAAAGTTTCCTATCATTTTACAAAACCATCCCGTTATGATATCATTGTATTTTATCCCTATGGGAAGAGTGGTAACGAAATTCCTGCCTCCATGCAGGGAACCGTGGAAATTGATAATTCCTCTGATGACGAAAATGATTCGGAATTATATGTCAAACGTGTATTTGGACTTCCCGGAGAAAAAATCCAGATTGTCGGAAATGACATTTTAGTCAACGGCAAAAAAATTGAAGACAAATACGCAAAAAATGTAATGAAAGACGATGACGCCGGTGTAGCCTCAAAAGAGATCACCTTAGGAGAAGATGAATATTTTGTCCTTGGAGATAACCGTGAAGTAAGTCTTGACAGCCGTGAGCTTGGACCGATCAAAGAGAAAAATATTGCCGGCCATGTGGTCTTACGCATCTGGCCTTTAAACAAATTTGGAACACCCTAAACTTGTTTACTTAACAAACAGTTCATTTCATAAATAAAAGAATTTATGTGCAATTTGAAAGGAGATTTTATTATGTTACACCCATCTTATAATGATTTAATGAATGTTGTAAATAGTGATGTTGAGCCGGGAGAACATCCGGTAGTCAACAGCCGTTATTCCATCGTACTGGCAACTGCCAAACGTGCCCGTCAGCTGATCGCCGGTTCACAGCCACTGGTAACCGGAAAATATCCAAAGCCGCTTAGCATTGCGATCAAAGAATTATCTACTTCCGCAATCAAGATTGATACCGAAGAAGAAGCAAATGCAAAAAGAGAAGCTGCCGCACTTGCTGCCGAGCAGGCCGCTGCTGGGAATTCTTCCGCAGAAGAGGACACAGAGGAAACACATGAAGACGCAGCACCTGCCGAAGACAGCCAGGAAGCATAAGAAAATAAATTTATTTTACGATATCATAAGAACGCTCAAAACAACTGCGTACGCGCGCTGTATTGGGCGTTTTTCTTTTTTTAAAAAAACATTTGACAAACGCGTGTTCGTGTAGTATTATAATCATATAAAACAAGTGTTCGGATTGTTTGTTCGGATATTATGTTCGATTACTACACAACTAAGGAGTGTGATTGTCATGAAAAAAAGAGTTTCTGTTTTCCATAGTATTATTGCTGTTTTAATTATTTGTACATGTTTTTTTGTTTTTCAAAACATCAATGCCAAGACAAAAAGTGAGAGTACACGGTCCATTTCACGCTATGAGTCCGTTCTCATATATGAAGGGGATTCCGTCTGGTCAATCGCAAAAACGCATTTACAGGATGAGGATGCTTCCGACGATGAAATTGCTGCCTACGTTGAGCAGATCAAAAGCCTGAATCATATTTCAAATGATGATAGGATTTATTCCGGTCGCTATATTATTGTCCCTATTTACCAGCAAAATAAAGAGATTTAACACGTTTATTTTTTGAACTGTTTGATGCCTTGAATCATTTATTTATTTGCTGGATAATCTGCTTCTTCATTTGATTTCTACTATGCCATAATTGTGCCAAGAACAATTGTTACAATAACTGCATGAAATTACAAAAGGGGCGAGATCAAAATGAACACACAAAAAGCAACCTATGCAAAAAAAATACTTCTTTCACTTTTTGCTTTACTACTTTTAAACATTCTGCTTATTCCTTCGACCAGTAATGCAGCTACTTTAAGAGTAAAGTTAAACGGGAAGACGACGTATTACAAAAAAACTCAATCTACAGTACGATATCAGAACAAAACGGTTACCAAAAGTTCCCGAAAAGGCCTGACAATAAATGGAACCCGCATGGTTCCTTATAAAGATGTATTTCAAAAGGGCTTAAAAGTAAAGACATCTTACAATGCTTCGAAAAAGCGTTTAACCTTTTCAAGAGATGGGGTTAAAGTAACACTTACTGTTGGCAGAAAAAACGCCTACGTAAATGGGAAAAAATATCGATTAACTTCGACACCGGTTAAAGTAAACTATGTTCGCAAGAAAACATCCGGCATTTTAGTTCCGGCAAAGTTTTTATGCAAACATCTCGGTTTTCAATATAGTGCAAAAGGTTCTGTTATAACCTTAACCAGACAATTTCACTATTCTTACTTAGACAAAGATACAAAAACCACTGTTTATTCGGATTATCTTACTTTTAATGATAAGTCCTTTAAACTCAATTCCATGCCTGTTCTTAAAATTTCCGGTTCAATGTACATACCGGCAGAAGAGGTGTTAAGCAATACTTTAGGTTTAAAATATACTTATGATGAAACAAATCAGACATTGGAAGTCCAAAATACCGCAACGGAAAAGAAACTGAAACTAACTTTAAACGCAGACAGTATGTCTGTAAATGATGAATCCGTTTCCCTTTCAAAACCAATGTATGTTGTAACCAGAAAAGATAACAAAGGTGAAGTTTTATGTATCCCGGCAAAGCAGGTGTTAACAGCACTTGGCTACTCCTACAAATGGGAGAAAAAGAAAACTTTATTATCCATCCATGATTTAATATATTTTTCATGGTCTGCAGACAGCAAAAAAGCTACGGATGCATCAGTCAACTACATTACAGATGCAAAAGCAACCTACAATCCAGCCATACAGTGTATTTCCTTTGAACTCAAGGGGACAAAAAAAGAAATTATGGATCAGGTAACCGTAGCCAAAAATGGAAAAGTAATCAGCATTACAATACCAAAAACATCCAAATATCTTCTTGACCAGTTTGCTTTTGAAAACTTTGTCAATGAGATTGAAAAGTTTGAAGTAACAGAAGATGGAAGTGGCGTTATCACGATCAATATTTCCTGCATGGGAAATTCTGACTTTGCTTACTCATCACTGGATGGTGTACTTACCATTAATATTATGGGTGAATACGTAGGCGGAGATTATGCCTTGAAATTGAAAAAACCAAACGGCGTTACGATTCAATCCGTAAAGAATGAAGATTTATATCAGAGTAATAAATTTAAAATTATTATTTCCGGAAACTATAAAGATTTTTATGATCAAAATCCGATTGCAATCAGCAGCAATGTGATTACCGGAGTTAGTACAAATCTTGTCGACGGAAATACAGAGATTACGGTAAGCACATCAAAACTGCAGGGCTATAAGATTTATGAAAAATCCGATTCCTTTGTTGTTTCTGTAGGGGATCCGCGTACCATCTATAAAAACATTGTAGTATTGGATGCCGGACATGGCGGTTATGACTCCGGAGCTACTCATAATGGAACAAAAGAAAAGGATCTCAACTATAAGATTATTTATACCTTAATGAAAGGATATTTTTCTTCCAATGCACCGGATACTAAAGTATATTGGAGCAGAAGTTCGGATGTATTTGTAACATTATCCAAGCGCGCTGCCTTTGCCAGCAAAGTGGGTGCAGATATCTTTGTGAGTCTGCATATGAACTCTGCATCAAGTTCAAGTGCAAATGGAACCGAAGTATATTATTCACCGAATAATAACTCCAGCAGTTTTTCCGGTGTTTCAAGTAAAGCCATTGCTACATTATTCAAAAATAACCTGGTAACAAGACTTGGCACAACAAACCGTGGTGTTAAAACTGCCGGTTATTATGTAACGAAACACAATACCGTACCTGCCGTGCTAATTGAACTTGGATTCATTTCCGGAAGCAGCGACTATGGAAAACTTACAAACCCTTCCTTCCAGAGTAATTCTGCCAAAATTATATACGATACGATCAATGAGATTTTTACAACTTACCCAACTGGCAGAAAATAAGAATAAATAATACGAAACGCAACAGAAAAGAACAAACCCGAAATGACTCTGTCTATCATCTGGTTTGTTCTTTTCTTTCCTAATTCTCTTTTCGAAGGGAAACTGCTTTGGCAGCCATCCTTTTTCGATCTTCGCCAAGGGCTGCATAATGCTTTCTCGTCGTATTAACATCATTATGGCCTAATACTTCAGCTACGAGGTAAATATCGCTTGTTTCACGATATAACGCAGTTCCATAGGTACTTCTAAGTTTATGCGGTGTAATATGTTTGATCGATGTAACCTGACTGGCACAATCTGTCACTAAGTTTTCAATGGACTGGACGCAGATCCGGCGCTTTTGAACCGACAGAAAAAGTGCATGTTCATGTCCCGGCTTGGCAGCAATATTCTTTCTTTCTTCCACATAATTGTACAGAGCCTCCGCAACCTCATCGCCAAAATAGACAAAGTCCTCTTTCCCACCTTTTCGTATGATCCGGATACGATTATTTTTAAAATCAACATCTTCCAGATCAAGTCCGACACATTCGGAAACTCGAATGCCTGTTCCGAGCAGGAGAGTGAAGAGTGCCAGATTTCGGACTTTATTCTTTTCAAAATACACTTTCTTCATCCCGGAAAGTTTTTCTCCCCCATGTTCTACATAATCAAGAAGTTCCGCAACCTCATCATATTCTAAGCGGATAATTTCTTTCTTATGCAGTTTCGGCATATCCACGATCAAGGTGGGATTATTCGATATCATTTCCCGTTTATAATAATATGCATAAAAACTTCGTAAGGCGGCTAATTTGCGATGTAATCCCTGTTCCTGATTGGTATGTGTTTTTCCGTCCTCATCTACATACAGTTTCAAATACTCCAGGTATTCTTCGATATCAACTGCCTGTAATTGCTCCAGATCCTGCAGCTGAATGTCCTTTATGTCTTTCATTTTAAAACAAGGATTGGATTGAAGCAAAAAGCGAAAAAACAAACGTATGTCATACACATAAGAAATTCTTGTCTTTGCCGATGTATTAGGTTCAATTGCACGAAAAAAATCTTTGCTGAAACGCGGCATCGTTTGCAGGACTTCACGTAATTTCAATGTATTCGCATTGATATTTTCCTCATGATAAGTTACCCGGTTCTTTGCAGCCATTTACACGACCTCCTTTACAGCTTTAACAGCCTTTTCTTCGTTATAATTCCATTATAACACATTCCATCTGATTTGTATATATCTTTTTGAAAAACTGGAGTTTGTCCAATAGAGTTATTAAAGAAAGAAATAGGCATACCTTAAAAGATATGCCTTTCTATGTAATTAGCGTCTTGTTTTGTTTACTCCCGGTTATTCTGGATAATCTTTTGCAGCTCAAACAATTCCTCTGTTGTTAACTTCCTATTACCGATGTACTCCTGGATAAAACATGTAAATGAATTATGAAATAAATTCTTCATCAATACAGATGTTTCAATTTCCTGAATATCTTTTTTAGATATTGCCGGACGACATAAAAACCCCGGATCCTCGCGAGTAATTGCACCTTTATCAATCAATCGTTTGATATATGTATATGTTGTATTTTTCTCCCATCCAATATATTCTTTGATGATTTTTGAAATATCTTTTGCAGCGAGGACTTTATTGCTCCACAGCAACTCCATAACATTCAATTCCCCTTCATGTAAACGTATTTCCTTTTCTTTTTGCTGGCTCATTCTTATCATGCCTCCTCCTAAGCCAAATTAGCGTTTGTTCTTCAATTGTAGAACCGCATATTGTACACAAAAAACAAGTAAGTAATTTTATTCTACTACAATAGAACTCCGACGTCAAGGGCATTTTTTCACAATTTTATGCAAGTGTTTTTAGTAGTTTTTCAAAATAATCCGGAAGCGGCGCTGAAAATTCCATGTATTCTTCAGTTGTAGGATGGACAAATCCTATGGTTGCCGCATGCAGTGTCTGCCCCTGCAGATTTTTGTATTTCGTATTAGCCGGTCCATATACCTCATCTCCTAAAAGAGGATGACCGATATGTGACATATGAACACGGATCTGATGTGTTCTTCCCGTTTCAAGACGGCATTCAATATAATTAAATTTCCGGTTCAAATGATCTAAAACTTTATAATGGGTAATTGCTTCTTTGCTGTTTTTCGTTGTTACCATTCTTTTTTTTCGATTGGTTGGATGTCGTCCGATTGGTGCATTAACCGTCCCTTCGTCTTCGGAAAAATTGTTGTATACAATTGCACGATAACTCCTGGTGATGGAATGCGTCCGCAATTGATCTGCAATCTTCTGATGGGACTTATCGTTTTTACATACAATCAGAGCACCTGTTGTGTCCTTATCGATCCGATGTACAATTCCCGGGCGCAGAACGCCATTTATGCCGGACAGATTATCTTTACAATGAAACAGCACTGCGTTCACCAAGGTGTCATCATAATGCCCCGGTGCCGGGTGCACAACCATTCCTTTGGGCTTGTTCACAACCAGCACATCATCGTCTTCATATAATATATCCAATGGAATATTCTGCGGTTTGATTTCCAATTCCGTTGGATCCGGTAAAGAAACAACGATCAAATTTCCGGTTTGAATCGGCGTTTTATTTTTATTCTGAATGACATCATTGACTGTAACCAGATTGTCTTTGATCAGTTTTTGAATATAAGAACGTGACAGATCCATACAATTCTTTGCAATATACTGATCTAACCGCATCATATTATCTTCTTCCGTCACTTCATACTGCAGTTTTCGTTTCATGTCTATTCTTTTTCCTCTTTTTCAAAATCGTTTTTATAGCGAAAAGTAAATGCATAGATGAGTAATCCTGCTGCTGCGGTAACATAGCAGTCCGCTACATTAAATACCGGAAAATTAATTGCCGATACATAGATAAAATCAACAACATATCCATGCCAAAAACGGTCAATACAGTTTCCCAGCGCACCTGCTGCTAACAGGCAGAGGATAAAACGTAAAAAATTAAATCTCTTATCCTGTGGCACTTTAATATAGGCAAAAACAATCACACCAAGTATGATCAGAGAAAAGCATCCCAAAATCCATGTGCCATTTTGAAATATGCCCCATGCAGCCCCCTTATTTTCCAAATAATGTAATTCCAAAAGATTGGGAATGATTTCTATATCATTCCCAATTAAATACATTGATACCATTTTCTTTGTCAATTGATCCAAAAATGTAAGGAAAACAAAAAGAACTGCCATCCATAAATGTAGACGTCTATTTATCTTCATCAATTCATTCTATTCCTTTCTACTGACAAAATCAGAAATCCACCGATCCTAAAAACTCAAACGGATCGTCCGTCTTCTTTTCCTTATTGTTCATATTCAGATCCTGAAGCAGAGAATCCAGCGTTGGTACAAGATCTTCATTCTTAGATTCTACCACCAATTGCCCGGACTTTTCTTCTGCCTTTTTTTCCTCTTCAACACTTGCGGTTTCTTCCGCAGAGGTAAACGTAACATCAACCGGTGTTACGGGTGTTGCTTCTATCGGAGTCGTCACGGCTGCTTTTGTAACACTCTGTGCCGGCTCTTCTTTCACCGTTTTCTCTTCCGCAACGGCTTTCTCTTCTGCTGCTTCTGTCTCTTCCAGATTTTCTTCTTTCAACGCCTGTAATGTATCACGAAGATCAATGGTATCTGCACTCAATATTTCAGCAGTACGGTCTTCTTCATTCATCTGTACATCCTGTTTATTATTGGGGGCAGCCGAAGCATCCTTCTCGGAAACTGCCGCTTCTGTCTTCTGCTGGGTTGCAGCAGTTTCTTCTACGGATACTGCTTTATCCTCTGCCGTCTCTTTTTCCTGTACAGAAGTTTTCTCATCTACATTTGTCTGCTCCTGTGCCTTTTCCGGCTCTTCTTTTACATCAAGATCTTCCGGATTATGAATATCAAATTCAGCGCCATCAACCAATTGAAGCTGTGCGCTCGCCGCCTCTTTCAATTGTAATTTGTATTGATTGAACTGCTGAATCAACTGCATTGATTTTTCACGGATTTTCTGGTATTCTTCTTCCGCGTTGTTAATGATCTTATCGGCATGAAGATGAGCGGCTTTTTCAATGGACTCTGCTTTCAGGATGGCAGCATCTTTCGTCTCTTTCGATGTTTTCTCCGCAAGAACCAATGCTTTCTGTAATGTAGTCTCAATTGAACGGTAATATTGAACCCCATCACTTAATGTCTTGATCTTGTTATTAAGATCTGCCCGCTCTTCCTCCATCTCACGCTCTTTTTTGCGAAGCTGTTCTGTCAATTTTGCATTTTCTTCTGTCAATTGTTTATAATTGTCAAATACAATTTCCAGATAAGTATCCATCTCTTCTTTTTCATATTTCTTCCGTTTTGCTTCAACTTTTTTATTTTGTAATTCGATTAAAGATAACATACGTACTTCCTCCTGAATTAAAATTCGCGGTTAATGGTAGGCATTGCTGCGTTAGACTGTTCTTTGACATGATCCAAAGTATCCCCACTGATATCTACCTGCTCCGGGGTAAATATAAATACATACTTGGAAATCTGATGGTATTTTCCATTGATCGCATAAATACAGCCGGAAATGAAATCCATGATCCGCTGTGCATCATCCGCATCAAATCCTTCCAGATTTACAACAACCGGTTTGGATTCCAGTAACGTATTACATATTTCCTGGGAATCTTCAAACGAAGATGGAAATATGATCTTAACTTCTGAAATCGTACGATTCAAAGAAACCACTTTCGGCTTCGACCCTCTAAAGCCACCAATTTTAGCCTTTTCTTCCTGTGGTTCCCTGCCTGCTGCACGAGTGCTGCGGGAAGATGTATGCTGTACCGGTTCTTCTTCATAATCATCTACATAGTTATCAAATTCATCTTCTTCATCCATACCGTCTAAATTAAAAAAATTAACAAGTGATTTTAAACTCATATTATCAAAACCTCTCTATCTTCTTTGTCTTAATATTGTCTGCTTCCAAATATACCCGTACCAACACGGATAAAGGTAGCGCCTTCTTCGATCGCCACTTCATAATCTCCGGTCATACCCATAGAAAGCTCGTTCATACTAATATTATCAATGTTTTTTGCGTTGATGTCAACTAGTAATTTTCGTAAATTTTGAAAATGTATCCGATTTTCTTCCGGATTTTCTACAAAAGGTGCAATCGTCATCAAACCATGTACTTTCACATTCGGAAATTTTGCTATCTCCCGGATCACACTTTCTGTCTCTTCAGGCATCAGACCAAATTTTGACTCTTCTTTTGCCACATTTACTTCTATTAAAATATCAGCAGTTTGACCGATCTTTTCATATTCTTTTTGTATCTGTTCTGCCAGCCGGAGTGAATCAACAGAATGAATCCGGGCAACTTTACCGGCAATCTGGCGTACTTTATTGCGCTGAAGATGTCCTATCAGATGCCATTCCACACTGTCGGGAAGTTCGGGTTCTTTCCGAACGATCTCCTGTACTTTATTTTCTCCGAAAACCGCTGTTCCTGCCTGCATTGCTTCCTGCATCATCTCAATCGGCTTTGTTTTGCTGACTGCGATCAAGGTAACCTCATCACGGGAACGCCCACTTCTCTCACATGCCTTTTTGATTTTTTCTTCTACTTTTTTCAGATTTTCTGTTACCATTTTTCTTCCTCCTGTTATAGCAGATTATTGTATAAAATCATTTTCATTTAAAAGTTTCGGATTGACTACGATATGATCATAATTGGATATTCCCCCCGTCGTATCCGGAGAAACAATCGTATATTCATTATTCTCATATACTTTTTCAATTTTTCGAAATTGGCAGTAACCCGTATTTACACAATAAACACCTTCCACGCTTTCCTGCGTTTCCAATGTAACAAGCTGTTCTGATGAAGGATCTGCAATCACATCTCCCGGCGCTAAAATCGTGTCGTTCACATAGTATTTATCATCTTTCATACTTGCATTTTCAACAGATATAAAATCCTCCACTCTTTTTCCCGACTTATCATATGTGATCTTAACTACTCCGGGAACCGCCTCCCCACTTGACTTTTGCGAACCATTCGTGACATATTGTTTGGGTACAATGGTCATATTTTTCTTTATGATAGAGGAATTTGGTATTTTGTATCCTGTTGCTGCATTCAAATTAAGTTCAATGTCAAGATAGCGGTCATTTAAATACCTTCCCATATAACGTCCGCTGGATAAAACAGCAAAAGTTACTCCGGCATTCTCTTGAAATTCCAAACCGCAGTTAAAAGAAATCTGATCCTTTTTTACCGTAATGCGGACGCTTGTCTGATCTTTTATCTTTTTATAAAGAGTATCTGTAACGGGTACTACAATCTTCCAATCATCGCTGGTAACCAATTTATAAACAGGTTCACCGGCCTCGACTTTTTCCGATGAACTCAATTGCTTTCTTTCCACAGACGCAGTATCTTTAAACAGATCGGGATTGATCCTGTCCAACGTGATATCCTCATATCCGTCAATTGAATATGAAATTATGCCCGGAGTAAATGCTTTGGATTTCACAATCTCATTTGATTTGGAAACTTCTGACAATTGCTTTTTGATATCACTATATAAGTTACTCCTGCTTTGCTCAAAAATTGTATTTTCTACATCATAATGAAAATCTTTTATGGTATAATAACTTGCGGAATCATAGTTACTATAATAGTCACTTATGACTTCCCGTAATTTTTGTATATCTGAACTCGTAGTCTTATGATCCGACTGTATCTGTTCGAGCAGATCATTGACAGCTCCGTTTTTATCAATCGTATAAATAACTTCTTTTTTTCCCACTTTACTCTGGTCGGCATGATAAAAATTAATATATCCTGCCTGCTCCGAATTTACAACCGTTTCCTCCCGCAATATAAATCCGGTTAATGTACTGTCATCTGCAATACTTGTCTCATTCACTTCATAAATGCTTATATGCTCATCATGCAAATACTTCCAGGAAATTGTCCCTACATACACAACAATGATTATGAGAATCACCACTGCAATATTCGGTTTAAACGGTTTTCGATATTTAACAACTGTTCTATTTTTTTTCAAAACCGGAATACTTCCTTTCTATGTGGTCTATAATAACAAAAATATCACTTTCTATGCATAAAAATATTCTTTTCGTAAATAACTAACAGTACTACAAAAGGAGGTTTCTCACCATGAAAACAATTGACTATATTGCACTGACACTTGTCATCATTGGTGCCATCAACTGGGGATTAATTGGATTTTTCGGCTTTGACCTGGTCGCTTTTATCTGTGGCTCCATGTCCATTTTATCCCGGATCATATATGCTGTAGTGGGTATATGCGGTCTTTATGCAATCAGTTTCTGTGGAAGACTTAAAAACTGATTTTTACTGGCGGACCAACTCACGCCAATCCAGATCTCCACGTTCCAATGCCTTTACAAGCAGTTCTGCCGTCGCAACGTTGGTTGCCAGCGGTATATTGTGCACATCACAAAGCTGAAAAAGCGTTGTAACTTCCGGTTCGTGGGATTTTGGCGTGAGGGGATCTCGTAAAAAGATAACAAGGTCGATATCGTTATTCTCAATTTGTGCTCCCAGCTGCTTTTCTCCTCCCAGATGACCTGCAAGATACTTATGGATATTTAAATTCGTAACTTCTTCTACCAATCTTCCTGTCGTTGCTGTCGCAAAAATATCATGTTTACATAATATACCACGATAAGCAATGCAGAAATTCTGCATCAGGATTTTTTTTGAATCATGAGCAATCAATCCAATATTCATATCGTTTTCCTCCTTAGAAATATTATTTTTTCCAAGATATATTATTTTCCAATGCCAGGCTTTCTACAAAACTGCTGCTGTTTCCACGCGTCGGCTGAATCTGTATATTGATCAGTATTCCAATTGCCATCGAATTACTTAGCAGAGAGGACAATCCATTGCTTAAAAACGGAAGTGGAAGTCCTGTGTTCGGTAACAGGGATGTCACAACGCAAATGTGAAAAAATGTCTGAAAACAAAATAATGATCCTATTCCAAGGGCAATCATCATTCCCAAATAATCTCTTGCGTGTTTGGCTGCAATAAAACATTTTATAATAATAAAGGACAATAATCCTAAGATGATAAGACATCCAATAAATCCAAACTCTTCGCTGATCGGAGTCCATACAAAATCACTTTCAATGACGTCTACCGAATTGTAATTGCGGTTTTCACTCATCCCATCCATCAGTAATTTTCCATACAATTTTCCGGACGCAATCGACAATACGGAGTTGTTTTGCTGATACATGATACCAAGCGCCTCGGTTTCCGGATGCAGCCATCCGGTAATACGTCTGAGCTGATAATCATAAAGCAGTTTCTGCCCCGGCTGCTGGATATACCATACCAAAAAGCCCGCAATCGGAATCAGTACGGCAACAACCGGTCCAATGATCTTCTTGCTCATACCGGAACACAATATCATCATTGCAAGTACAACTATAATAACTACACTGGAAGAGAGATCCGACTGTACCAAAACAAACGCTGTTGGCAGCAGCGCAATCGCACAAGCCAGGAAAAAGGTCTTAAAGGAATCAATTTTCTCCCGAAACGCCAGAAAAAAGGATGCCAATGTTAAAATGACAACAATTTTACATACTTCTGACGGCTGAAACATAAAAACCTTAAAATCCAGCCAGCGGTAAGAGTCTGTCCCCGCATTGGATCCCAATGGGGAAAAACGTGTTGCAGCTACCAGCAAGGTTGTAATAATATACAAAATAGGAACATACATACATAATGTGTGATAATCAATAAGAGAAAACACAAGGATCACACATACCCCCATTGCAATCGTAAATATCTGCTTTTTTGCCGATCCAATCTGCCCGGAAGAAGGGATGATTGATAATATAAACGAACTGATCAAAAACAAAATAAATACTACCACAACCAAGGGGACATCAAAACGCTTAAAGTTGTAATGTTTTGACAAAAACAAACTTTTTACACGTTCTTTTATATTCATAATTGTAACCATATCTGCCTGTCACCACCATTATTGGGTTTGTTTAATACTTACGATCGGAATGTTTGCAAAAATTGCATTATTGCCCTCGGATTCATTTTGCTCAATTTTTATATCAAGACCACTTTTGTCAATTTCTACATATTTTGAAAGAACCTCAATAATATCTTTTTGAATCTGCTCCATAATATCCGGAGAACAATTCGCACGATCGGAAACCAAAACTAATTTCAGTCTGTCTTTTGCTACATTTCCGGAAGATTTTTTCCGGAAAAAATCTGCAAATTTCATATTCTTCATCTCCTTTTAGTTGTTTTTAAACTTACTCTTTATCTTTGAGAAGAAGCCATTTCCTTTGGAAAGATCCAGCAGCGGAACTTCTTCACCCATAATTCGTTTGCAAATATTTTCATAGGCTTGTCCCGCAAGAGATTTACTTCCCACAAGAGGTTCTCCCTGGTTGGTAGAAACCACGATATTCTCGTCATCTGGAACAACTCCAAGCAGATCAACCGCAAGGATTTCCACGACATCGTCACTTGACATCATATCCCCACGTTTTACCATATCATAACGAAGACGGTTTACAACCAGTTCTGTCTTTTTAATCTCATTGGCATTTAAAAGACCGATAATACGATCCGCATCCCGCACTGCCGATACTTCCGGTGTTGTTACTACGATCGCACGTCCTGCTCCGGCAATGGCATTCATAAAGCCCTGCTCGATTCCGGCCGGACAATCCAGAAGTATGTAATCAAACTCATCTTTTAACTCTTCTGTCAATCGTGCCATCTGCTCCGGAGATACTGCTGTCTTATCTCTGGTCTGTGCAGACGGAAGAAGATATAACGTCGGATATCTCTTATCTTTGATCAAAGCCTGATTGATACGGCAGTTTCCTTCGATCACGTCAACCAGATTATATACAATGCGGTTTTCCAGCCCCATAACAACATCCAGGTTACGTAATCCTATATCTGTATCGATCAAAACTACTTTCTTTCCTTCTTTTGCAAGCCCTGTTCCCACATTTGCTGTCGTCGTTGTCTTTCCAACGCCGCCTTTCCCCGATGTAATAACAATTACTTCACTCATCGTATCTACCTATCCTTTCCTTCAATAACTATCTATCATAATATTTTACTTGAATTAGTTCAAAAATGCAATCCTTTTATATGGAAATACCATCTAAAACTTTACGATTTAATGGCTCAATATAAATATCACCTTTTTCGGCAAATGCAATCTTTGTTTCTAATTTTGTCTCCTGTTTTTCATCCGGGCTTCGTGCAATGATATCCGCGATCCGGATCTGCGTCGGATTCATCTGCAGAGCAACGACAAAACAGTTTTCTTTTCCGGATGCCCCGGCATACACAGTACCCAGCAATTTGCCTAACACCACCACATTGCCGGCAGAAACAACCTGCGCTCCGACATTTACATCACCAAGGATGACAATACTGGTTTCAAATTCAACCACTTGTCCGGAACGAAGTGTCCCTTTATAAAACTGGCCGGAGTTTGTATTTAATGCTGTCAGTTTTTCTTCCAGTGTCTTTGTAAAATACGCTTCCTTCTGCGCATCATCATCAATAAGACAGACAATATCCAACTGGGAATGTTCACGGATGCATTCCATCAATTCATATTTCTGATCCTCAGATAATTTTCGTCCTTCAAATGACAATGCAATCTGTGCTGCGCCTAAAAAATCAGAAGAAGATGTAAACTTCTCTTCTACCTTTTCTTTCAATTCAGAAAACTCCATCTGATCGTCCAGATGAACGATCAGACCGGATTTATTTCCTTTGATCACAACCGGTTGATTCATGTTTCTCCTCACTTTCTCTCCAATGATCAGTCTGCCACTCTGCCGGAATTGCTGACCGGACTTGTCGCTGATTTTTTCAACAAATTCTTTCTTGCTTTCTTGTCAAAGTAATACTGATATATATTGCTTGCCAATGATGCCGCATTACTTGACGTAAAGGCATTTGGTATCACAACGGTAACAGAAATCTTTGGTGACTGGTATGGTGCATAAGATACAAACAATGCATGGTTTGGTTCGTTGGCACTAATCTGTGCAGTACCCGTTTTTCCTGCCACTTTTACCGGAACTTTTTGGAATACGGTCTTTAAACTTCCACTGTTGACTACCATATACATTCCTTTCCGGATGGCATCCATTGTGGAAGATTTGACATCCAGTTCGTTGCGTACATTGGCTTTATTATTCTGTATCTTGTTATCCTTGGATGGGTCCGCCACTTTGTCTACCAGTGTCAGATCATAACAGGTTCCCCCGTTAGAGATTGTTGATACATAACGTGACAACTGAACCGGTGTATAACTGTTGGTACCTTGTCCAATGGCGGAACGCACGGCGTCGCTGTCCGATACGTGCGGTTCTGCTTCCGTCAATTCCACACCGGAAAGATCTGTCAAACCATATTTATCTGCATATTTTTCCAGTTTTTTCAATCCTTTTTCATTGTTTACCGCCGATCCATTCAAACCACTCAGTCGGTATCCCATCTCGTAAAAGAAATAGTTACACGAATGCTGGATTGCCTGTGATACATTAATTGTTCCGTGACTGTATGTGCTCCAGCATTTTGGCGATGGATTGATCTTATCAAATACAACGCGGTCTGTCACGGTAGAATACGGATCGATCACACCTTCCTCCAATGCTGCCGTCGCAGATACCATCTTATACGTAGAACCCGGTGCTGTTTTCTGCTGTGTAGCGCGGTTCAAAAGCGGGGAAGCTGAATTCGAATTGATCTTTGCAAAATACTCACTATCCACCGAATTGGCAAACTTATTGTTATCATAACTTGGATAAGATACCATTGCTTTCACTTTTCCGGTATTCGGATCCGTTATAACAACAGAAGCCGCACAAGGAGTAAGTCCTAATTCTCCCGGAGTAATCTCAAGAGATTTGATCTTTGATTTCAAAAACTGAAATGGTGAGATCATACCCGTTCGAAGTTTTGCCAGTGTTGTATTATTTTTCTTAAAATACCCCTGGGCAAATAAAAGCATACAGATTTCCCGCCCACTGATCTTATCATCATAGATCAGCGTATGATACACTTTCTTATCATACAAACTGTCCTCATTTAATTCTTCTAAGATATAATCCACAATCTTTGCGTAAATTTCCTCGGTACTGTAATACTCGTCACCGACATTCAGCATTTCAAGATCGATCCAGTTATGCGAAATGGCATAGATCAGGAACTCACTCAAACTGATTTTTTCATTGGCATACCGATGGTATGTCTCATCCGTCTTATCCATCTTATCGGTTGCGATCACTTCATTTTTACGGAGCATGGAATAAATATAATCCATGTATTCCGCATCCGTATCCGACATATTTTTTGTTGTCGTTTTATTGTTATAAGACAAATATCCGGTAACCGTTTTTAAGGAATTCTTTTTCGCTCCGGAAAAGGTCTGATATATATTTTTTTCCAATTTTGACGCATCTGATCTGGAGAATTTTGTAATATCCACCAAACTGTTTTCTATGATCGCACAATACACATCATAGATTGGAACACGTATATTTTTAGCATCTTTTCCTTTGGATCCGGCACTCTTGCTGTTATTTAATTTAGAGATCAAAACACCGGCAATTTCCTTTTCCGTCAATTGATAAACGGCGCTTTGCAGATCCGAGTCAATGCTGAGATAAATGTCTTTTCCTGCCGTCGCATCTTTATGATCTTTGGTTTCCACCACGCGCGAACTGCTGTCAATTACTAACGTCTCTCTTCCCTTTTTACCTCGAAGCTGCTCTTCATAGGCACTTTCGATCCCCGATTTTCCAATCTGATCTGCAGCCGTATACGTATTGTCACCATTTTCTTTCATGGAAGCTAACGTATCCGATGAAATCAAGCCGGTATAACCGATAATATGGGAAAAATATTTACTGTTATAATATACACGCTTCGCCTCTTCACTGACATCAACGCCGATCAAGCTGGCAGAATTTTCCTTTATTGCCGCAACTGTCTCTAACGAAACGTCTGAACTTATCGTAACCGGTTCATATTTTTGATACGTTTTCATCATCAGCGCGTAACGGATCGACATAATTTTAAGCGCCGTTGCATCATCATAATCCTGCTCATATTTTTCTGCAGCATCCGCGTCATTTTTATTTTTTTCTGTCAGCGGATCAAAAAAGTGAATGGCATTCACTGCATTCGATGTCCGTATATAACGGAAACATTCTTCCGCCGTCATATTCTTCTGGTCATCGGTAAGCTCATCGACCGATTTGCAAAAATAAATCTCTCTTTTAAACCGGAGCTGGGCATTTTTATCCACATTAAATTTAAAGCGCCCCTTTTTATCCATTGTAATAGGAAAATCAACAGTTACCTTATCTCCGTTTTTTTCAATTAAGGCAATGCACTTTAATATCATTTCATTCATTTGTTTATTTGTTTTGATCTCACCGGTATCTTCCAGTGTGATCGCATAACTTTGTTCATTCGACGCAAGCAGTTTGCCATTGCAGTCATATATCTTACCGCGTGAACTCTTGATCGTTCTCTGTTTTTGATTTTTAATCGTCGCCTGCTTTTCGTAAGCCTCGCCTTCCACGATCTGCAGATAGAACAAACGGCCAACTAAAATACTAAAAAGGACAACATATACAACGATCAGAGTAAAAATACGCGAACGCACCAGCGTTTTTAAATAATCAATAATTGCAGAAAACATCGCCTTACACTTCCTCCCTTCGTTCCGTTGACAGATATTTCTCGAACCGGTTTAAAGCCCGAAAAACAACAACGGAAACAACTAAAGTATAAATCAATTCCGGCAATATGATATGGGAAAAATAAAATGCAAAATGCAGTTTTCCACGTACCAAAAACTCTGTAATATAATAATAAAATCCGTATACCAGATCCCCCAGTCCTACCAATACACAGGGCAGTATGTAATTATCCGTAAAATAAATCTTCTGGCAATAGCCGCACAGAAAACCAATTGTCATAAAAATAAACGCATACAATCCAATTACGCTTCCATACATCATGTCGAGCATTAAGCCGCACAACAGCCCGATAAGTTCACCGGAAGTACGTCCGCGCATATAGCTGTAACACACTGTGAGGATCAATAATAAATTAGGTACCACATTTGCCAGTGCCAATTTATGGAAAATTGTTGTCTGCAGTAAAAAGGCAAGCAAAATAATAAAAATAGTTGAAATACGTCTTTTAATCATATTTTTTAATCTCCTCGATTTCTGAAGAGTCCTTCAACGTCGTAATGATCAATACCGTTTCTAATTTATCAAAAGATACCACCGGTGTAAGATGTCCGCTCTTGGATAATCCATCCGAATCCTGCGTAATATCTGAAATATATCCAACCAGCAGTCCCGGAAGGAATTTGTCACTAATATGGGATGTCACAACGGAATCCCCATTTTTAGCTGTCACAGAATTACTGATCATCGTAACATCGATATATCCTTTATAGATGCTCTCCATGTTCCCTTTAACAATACAGGTCTCTCCCGTATTTTCAAACATGGCACTTACATTGCTTTTATCATCAATAATGGCACGGACTTTGGCATAATGCTCTCCAACTTCCGATACAATTCCTACCAGTCCATTGCCGGCGATCACGTTCATATCGACAGCAATACCGTCTTTCTTTCCTTTGTCAATGGTAAATAAGTGAAACCAGTTATTTCCATCCCGTCCTATGACTGTCGCTGCCACTTTCGGATAATCCGGATATTTCTGATCCAATTGATACAATTCACGATAATTGTCCAGGTCGTTGTTTTCCCCGGCAAGAATTTTGTTGTCGTAACTCAGCGCATCAATTTTTTCTTTCAGCTGCTTGTTTTCCTCCAGTAAAGATTCCTTGGAATGAAGGAGATCCATCTTATCGGAAATGGCTTTTCCCACTTTGTTGATTCCACTCTGCATCGGAGACATAATATCTCCTACCGTCGCTTTCACACCGCTTAACCGGTCTGAAAATTTAAAACTGAGCACTATGAGAATGGCACAAAGAATACTGCAAAAAATATAAATATATTTGGGATGAATTCTTGGTCCCTTTCTTTTCTTTCTTTTCATCGCCTGTCTCCATTCTGCTTATAAAGCAAGTTTTGCAAGCTGTGGGTCTTCGATAACCGCACCAAGTCCCATGATTACAGTACTTTCCGGTTCTTCGCACAAATTCACTTTCAATCCGAGTTCCTCGTAAATAAAGCGTCCCAGATCCTGAATCCGGCTCGAACCACCTGTCAGATAAAGACCGGATTTGTAAATATCGGATGAAATTTCCGGTGGTGTGCGCTCCAAAATAATCTTAATGGAATCGACAATGCTCTGAAACAACTCTGCCAAAGCTTCATGCACACATTCTCCGGTTACCGTGATCTCACTTGGAAGTCCGGTCACCAGATTACGTCCGCAGATGTCCATCTGCGCATCGGTCACATAAGCAGAAGCAATATTTTTCTTAATTGTCTCGGCACTCTTTTCTCCAATTACAAAATTCATATCTTTTTTAATCTTATTGATGATGGCTTCGTCAAACCGGTTTCCCCCTACCGGGATCAGACGGCTGAGTACGATACCACCCAGCGAAAGCACAGAAATCTCTGCCGTATTGGCACCGATGTCTACAACGAGCGTACCGGTAGACTTGGTAATATCCAGATTCATTCCCAATGCGTCCGCAATCGGTTTTTCCACAACATGAATCTTTTTGGATTTCAGATTGGTATTGGCGATCAGGTCAAAATACGCACGTTTTTCCACTTCTGTAATATCCGTAGGAACTGCAATATAATATTCTGCTCCTTTAAAACGTTTTTTGCCATTCAGTTCTGCAAAGAAATAGTCGATCAGCGCCTGCATATTTCCAATATCTGCCACCACTCCGTTTTTGATCGGATATGACACTTCCAGATTTTCCGGTGCTTTTTCATACATTTCAAAGGCTTCGTCACCAACGGCAAACACATGGTTCTTCTTATATATGGCAATCACACTCTTCTGGTGTAATATGACACCTTCTCCATTTTTATAAATTTTAATTGAGCTTGTACCAAAGTCAATTCCTATCGCTTTTCCTAACATTTTCTTCATCCTCTCTATCTTTATAGTCCATCATATGTGTCCTCTTTCTTTTAAGCTGACATATTGATAATCTCCAAGAATCAAATGGTCCAGTAATGAAATGCCTATCATTTCTCCGGCTCTTTTCATACGTATTGTTGCATCCAGGTCCGCCTGACTTGGTGTCGGGTCACCGCTTGGATGATTATGTATCAGTACAAAGCACGAAGCATCGTATTGAAGTCCCTTTTTTAAGACTTCTCTCGGATGAAGCACACAAGATGCCACAGAGCCACTAAAAAGACTTTCCCGGTGAATGAGCCGGCAGCGGTTATCCAGATACAACACCGTAGTCTGTTCTGTTTCCAGCGACCGCATTTCCTCCATAAAGTATTGCGCAATGCACTGTGGCGAATCAAACTTTTCGCGTTCCGGCTTTCTCTCTCTTGCCAGCCGTTTCGACAATTCTGCCACACATTGCAGCTGAATGGCTTTTACCTCGCCGATGCCACGTATTTTTTTCAACTGCTCGTCCGACAAATAGTACAATCCAAGCAGCCCCTTATGGACGGGATGCAGATCCAGCACTTCTCTGGCCAGTTCCACACTATTCTTTTCATGAGTTCCTGTTTTTAATAATACCGCAAGTAATTCCGCATCTGACAATGCCTCGATTCCCTGCTTCTTTGCTTTTTCATAAGGTCGTTCCGAAACCGGAAGTTCCTTCATGGTGTAAAATTGTTGACGCATACGGCCTCCTGACTCTACACACTGTCTACCCATACATAAAATATTTTACCATACATTTTTAAAAATGTATATATAGAACCCCATAAAATTCACATACTTTTCGCAATTTATTTTGGTAGTTCGACAATTTTTTCATCCACCATCTTCTGAAGCGACATTAAAATCCCATATTTTCCGTGCTGCCAGGTAAGTCCGCCCTGGAAATACACGCTGTATGGCGGTTCGATTGGGGCATCCGCACTTAATTCAATGGAGGATCCCTGAATAAAGTTTCCTGCCGCCATGATGACATCGCTGTGATAGCCCGGCATCGCATACGGCTCCGGAGCCACGTAACTGTCCACCGGCGATCCCGCCTGGATTCCCCGGCAGAACGCAATGATACGTTCCGGCGATCCAAGGGCAACTGCCTGAATGATATCATTCCGCTCCTCGTCCTTTCCCGGACTTGTCTCAAAACCAAGGTTTTCGTAAAGATTTGCTGCGAAAATGGCGGATTTCAACGCGCTTGCCACCACCTGCGGCGCAAAAAACAGCCCCTGGTAAAAAGAACGGTTCACTTCCAGCGAAGCTCCGACTTCTTTTCCAAGTCCCGGTGCCGTAAGACGGTTTGCTGCCAGTTCAATGATATCCCGTCTTCCGACAAGATACCCTCCCATCGGCGCAATCCCACCGCCCAGATTTTTAATCAGGGATCCGACAACCAGATCCGCTCCGACATCCGACGGCTCGATCCGGTCAACGAATTCCCCATAACAATTGTCTACCATGCAGATGACGTCCGGACGCCGTTCTTTTACAAAGGCAATGATCTCCCCGATTTGTTTGACGGACAACGTTTTACGCATGGCATAGCCTTTGGAACGCTGGATCGTAACCAGTTTGGTTCTGTCATTAAGAGCTTTTTCTATGCCGGGATAATCGATCGCACTGTCTTTCAACAGATCAACCTGCGCATAGGTGATCCCAAATTCACGCAGCGATCCCGGTTCACTTTTTCCATTGATTCCGATAATTCCCTCCAGCGTATCATACGGCTTGCCGACCGGAGATAACAATTCATCTCCCGGACGGAGGATGGAAGAAAGTGCCAGCGTCAGCGCGTGCGTCCCGCAGGTGATCTGCGTCCTTACAAGGGAATCTTCGGCATGAAAAATATCGGCATATACTTTCTCCAGTGTATCCCTTCCGCTGTCATCGTAACCATATCCGGTCGTCCCATACATATGTTCTGCGCTGACACGGTTTTTATGAAATGCCTGCATCACCTTTAACTGATTGTATTCTGCCATCTCATCAATGGCTTCAAACCTTGCTTTAAGCGACGCGCAGATCTGTTCTCCGTATTCAAATACAGGCGCACTGATCCCCGCCTGTTCATACATTTTTTTTCGTTCTTCTGTCTCCAGCATAATTTTCTCCTTTTCAACCGCTAAAGCCGGTTGCTGCAAATTTTTCGTTATAAGATGCCTTTCTTTTCTGCCAGCCGGATGATCTCCTCCACGATCTCACTTTCCGTGCTAAACTGATCTTTATCGATCATCTGCACGTCCCGTTCTCTCCGGAACCAGGTAAGCTGCCGTTTGGCAAAATGTCTGGTGTCTTTTTTTATTTGTTCGATTACTTCTTCTTCGGAACATTTTCCCTCAAAATACGGAAACCATTCCTTGTATCCAATAGCTTGCATCGAAGTCAGACCCTTTCCATATCCTGCTTCATGGAGTTTTGTCACTTCTTCCGCCAGTCCCTGTTCTGCCATCTGATCTACCCGCCGGTTAATACGGTCATACAGTTTTTTTCGATCCATGGTCAGCACAACATACAAAAAATTATAGGGTGACTCATTTTGTCTCTGTTCTTTATTGTGGGCAGAAATCGGTATTCCCGTCTCTTCATAGTACTCCAGCGCGCGGATGACCCGTTTTACATTGTTTTTATGAATGGCTTCCGCGGATTCGGGATCGACTTTTTTCAATCGCTCATAGAGTACCTCCGCGCCTTCTGTCTTGGCAATTATTTCCAGTTTCTTGCGGTAATTGCTTCCTTCGCGTTCTTCCTGAAACTGCACATCGTAAAGCAGTGCCTGAATATAAAATCCCGTACCTCCGACTACGATCGGAATGTGTCCGTTTTCATAGATTTTCTCCAGACTCTGCTTTGCCAGCTGCTGAAATTCATATACATGAAACGGCTCCTCAACCGGCAGAATATCCACCAGATGATGTGGTACTCCCTGCATTTCTTCCGGAGTGATCTTTGCCGTCCCAATGTCCATTTCCCGGTATACCTGCATCGAATCCGCCGATATGATCTCGCCCCCGATCTTTTGTGCAAGTTCGATCGAGGCTTTTGTTTTTCCGGCGGCCGTCGGACCGGTCAAAATAATAATAGGTTTTTTCATCCTGATACAATCCTTTTAAATTTCTTTTCAAATTCTTTTTTTGACATGGAGATCGTCGTCGGTCTGCCATGCGGGCAGTGATACGGATCTTTGGCATGCAGCATCTTATCGATCAGTTCCTTGGCTTCTGCAAAGGACAGCGTATGATTTCCTTTCACTGCGGCTTTGCACGAAATGGTTGCACAGCGGTCTGTGATCTTTTCAATGTGGTCTGCCATCGGATTTTCAATCAATTCATCCAAAATGCTGTAAAACAGATCTTTACTTACGAGATGCAGAAAATGTGACGGCACTGCCACAATCGCGTATTCATCTCCGCCAAATTCCTCAATCTCAAATCCAAGTTTGGAAAATGCCTCTTTGCATTTACCAAGCATTTCCTTTTCCTTATGGGTCAGGGAGATCAAAAGCGGCGTTACCAGATTCTGGCTGTACACATGATTATCCGCAAGTTCTTCCATCAGTTGTTCATATAGAATTTTTTCATGAGCCGCATGCTGGTCAATGATCAGCATTTCTTCTCCGTATTCAATCATCCAGTATGTCCCAAATACCTGACCGATCAGCCGGAATTTAATGCGGTCTTCCTCTGCCAGCATCTCATTTTTGAAAAAGGACTGCTGCTCGTATTTCACCTGCGGCTTTTCCTCCTGCGATGCAGTCACCGGCCGGACAATCTGTACCGGTTTTTGTTCTGGTTTGACGTTTCCGGTTTTTTCCATATCTTCTTTTTTTGTCTCTTCCATGCGTTTCCGCTCAAATGGTTCCGGCACCGGTTTTTCAGACGGTTTTGGAATCTGTGCAGAAAGTGGTTTCTTTTCCTCTTTACCCGGTGCTACGTTCGGGATCAGGGTCGCCTCATGCAGCACGCGATGGATCTCCTGCCGAAAAAGTTCAAACACTTCTTCCTGGTTCATAAAACGGACTTCCATCTTGGTCGGATGCACATTGACATCCAAAAAGGCACTGTCAATCGTCAAAAACAAGACCACAAACGGAAAACGGTTTGTCATCGTAAATCCCTCGTATCCCGTCTCAATTGCTTTCGTAACAATCGGACTTTTGATATATCTGCCGTTGATGTAATAATACATAAAGGTTCTTGTTCCTCTGGATATCTCCGGTTTTCCGACAAATCCCTCTAATTTCATCCCATCTTTTTCTACGCTGACCGGCAGAATGGCTTTGGTGATATCCGCGCCAAACTGCTGGTAAATATTGTCTTTTACATTGCCGTTTCCCGATGTCTGGATCTTCGTTTTTCCATCCCAGATAAAGCGGAAGCGGATTTCCGGATGAGACAGCGTAAAATGAAGCATTACTTCGCTGATATACCCGCCCTCTGTCGTTTTCGTCTTTAAAAATTTGGCTCGCACCGGCGTATTATAAAACAGGTTTCGGATTAAAAAGGTAGAGCCGTCCGGGCATCCTACTTCTTCGTTTGCCACCTCTTTGCCACCGTGAATCTCATAGCGGCATCCGATCAGATCCTCTTCGCGTTTGGTGATCAATTCCACCTGCGCCACAGCCGCTACACTAGAAAGAGCCTCCCCACGAAATCCCAGACTGTGAATCGTAAGAAGGTCTTCTATCTTTTTTATTTTGCTTGTCGCGTGGCGGGTAAATGCCATCGGAATTTCCTCTCTGGCAATCCCGCATCCATTATCTGTAATTCGTATAAAGGAAATACCGCCGTCCTTGATCTCGACGGTGATGGCATTCGCCCCTGCATCAATTGCATTTTCCACCAGTTCTTTTACAACGGCAGCAGGGCGTTCTACAACTTCCCCTGCCGCGATCTTATCAATCGTAGATGGATCCAAAAGCTGTATCATCCAATCACACTCCTTACCATTTATCTTTTAACTCGTTCTGCCATTTATATACCAGATTCATCGCATCCATCGGTGTCACACGGGAAAGGTCAATATCCCGCAGTTCAAATAAAATATCCTCCGAATGGAATGTCGTCACCGTATCAAAGATGGAAAGCTGATTCATCCCGGAAGATGCCTTTTTCTCCGCCACCTGTTCCTGTTTCTCCGGAATACGGATGACAGACAGACTGTCTCCCCCTTCGAGTTCTTCTGCGATCTCTCTGGCGCGGATCAGTACACTTTCCGGCACCCCGGCAAGTTTTGCCACCTGAATACCGTAACTTTTATCGGCACCGCCTTTTACAATCTTTCGCAGAAATACAATATCTTCGCCATCTTCTTTTACGGCAATACAGTAATTCTGAACGCCTTCCAGTTTTCCTTCCAGTTCCGTAAGTTCATGATAATGCGTCGCAAACAACGTCTTTGCACCAATATTCTTCTTATCTACAATATGTTCTACCACGGCCCAGGCAATGCTGAGTCCGTCAAAGGTAGACGTTCCGCGCCCGATCTCATCAAGGATGATCAGACTGTCCTTGGTTGCATTATGTAAAATATTGGCAACCTCTGTCATTTCTACCATAAATGTACTTTGTCCGCTTGCAAGGTCATCGGAAGCACCCACACGGGTAAAAATACGGTCTACCACAGAAAGATCGGCCGACGCAGCCGGAACAAAGCAGCCAATCTGTGCCATCAGTACGATCAGCGCCGTCTGACGCATATAGGTCGATTTTCCTGCCATATTCGGTCCGGTGATGATAACAACGCGGTGAGAATCCTCATCGAGATACGTTCCATTGGAGATGAACATATCGTGATCGATCATCTGTTCAATGACCGGATGACGTCCCTCTTTGATATTTATGATTCCTTCCTCATTGAGGGTCGGACGTACATAATTGTTCTTTTCCGACACGAGGGCAAGACTCGCCATCATGTCTAACATGGCAATTGCCTTCGCCGTACGCTGGATCCGGTCAACCTGCGTAAATACATGATCCCGGATCTCGCAGAACAACTGGTATTCGAGATTATATAATTTATCTTCTGCTCCAAGCACAACATCTTCCAGTTCTTTTAATTTTTCCGTCGTGTAACGCTCCGAGTTTGCAAGTGTCTGCTTGCGTACCCAGTCCGCCGGCACCAGATCTTTATAGGAATTTGTCACATCCAGATAGTAGCCAAATACACGGTTATATTTCACTTTCAGGTTCTTTATCCCTGTCTTTTCCCGCTCTTCGGCCTCCAGCTGGAGAAGCCAGTCTTTTCCCTCGGATTTGGCTTTTCGAAGTTTGTCCACCTGCTCATCATAACCATCGCGGATAATCCCTCCGTCGTGCATGGCAAGCGGCGGTTCTTCTGTGATTGCATCGGTAACCAGTTTGCAAATATCCTCTAAGGGATCTAATTCTTCTAAAATTTCCGCAAACAACCGGCTTGTAAAATTCGAGCACAAAAAACGGATCGGCGGCAGCATCTCCAACGAACTTTTTAACGCAATAAAATCCCGTGGATTTGCTGACTTATAACTGATCTTACTAAGCAGTCTTTCAAGATCATAGATCGGATTCAGATACTCTCGGAGTTCCTCTCTCGTGATCATATTGGCATTTAATTCATCAATTGCATCAAACCGTTTTAAAATCTCTTCTTTTTGAATAAATGGCTGCTCCAGCGTATTGCGGAGTTTTCGCGCTCCCATCGCCGTCCGTGTCCGGTCAAGCACCCACAAAAGGGAGCCTCTTTTTTTCTTTTCCCGAAGCGTCTCTACAAGTTCCAGATTCCGGCGGGTATTGCGGTCCAACAGCATATATTTTCCCACCTTATAGGGAACCAGTTCCAAAATATGGGCAAGCGAGGTCTTCTGCGTCTCCTCAAGGTATTCCATCACGGCACCTGCCGCTGTAATACCGACCGAATAATCCGCCAATCCCAGTCCGTCCAGCGTCTGAACCGAAAAATGGCGGCAGAGCGATTTTTTACAGCATTCTTCATCAAAATAATGAGGCGCCAGCGAAGAAACGGAAATTCCAAGCCGTTCTTTCAAATCCTCGATATCCACTCCACTAATATAAAAAGACTCATTGCAAATGAGTTCACTCGGCATAAATTTATTGATTTCATCGAGAAGTTTTCCCAGGGTATCCACTTCGGTCAGACGATATTCTCCCGTTGTCACATCCACGACAGAAATCCCAAACAGATCATCCATCGCGACAACACCCATCAGATAATTGTTCTTTGACTCATCCAGTGCTTCCAGATTGCAGTTTGTACCCGGTGTAACGATCCGCACAACTTCTCTTTTCACAAGTCCCTTTGCCAATTTCGGGTCTTCCACCTGTTCGCATATTGCCACTTTATATCCTTTGGACACCAGGCGGGTAATATATCCTTCTGCAGAATGAAAGGGGACACCACACATGGGTGCCCTTTCTTTCAATCCACAACTCTTTCCGGTAAGAGTTAATTCCAATTCTTTTGATGCACATTTTGCATCTTCAAAAAACATCTCATAAAAATCACCCAGGCGGTAAAACAGGATACAATCTTTGTACTCATTCTTTGTCTCAAGATACTTCTGCATCATGGGGGTAAGCTGTTCTTCCATTGGTCGTCTCCTTCTTTATCCTTCCTGCGTTGCAGTCTGTTCCGGTGTTTTCTCCGGTTCCGGTGCTTTTGTCGGTTCCGGTGCCTTCGTTGGTTCCGGTGCTTTTGTCGGCTCCGGTGCCTTCGTTGGTTCCGGCGCTTTTGTCGGTTCCGGTACTATAGTCGGTTCCGGTGCCTGTGTTTCCTGCAGCTGGTGCGCCGGTGTATGCGTTGCCGGCTGTTTTGTCACTTTCGGACGCTTTGTGGCTTTCGGACGCTTCGTCGGTTTTGGAGTCACTGTCGCTGTTGCTTTCGGTGCCGAAGTCGTTCTTGGTACAGCTGTCACTGTCGGTTCCTCCGCCGGCTTTTTCGTCGTCAGATAAATCGTACTGATGTACCCCTGTGTTCCGTTTACCTCTACTTTGGTCCACTCTTTTCCATATTCAATAATCTTCACTTCATCCCCTGTCTGGAGTTTTCCGATCACATCTGCTGTCAGAGCAGCTTCTTTTCGAATATTAACAACCGTCGATGCATACGCTGTCTCTGCATCTTTCAGCTTATCGTCAACCTCTTCTTCGTCATCCTGGAAATCTTCTTCATTTCCGCTGACGATAGCCGAATCATACGGCGCCGGTGTCTCTTCTGCATCGATTGCCTGTTCCGTTACTACAGCCGGTTTTTCATCGCCAAGATCTCCGCTGTCGACCACCTTTTTCCCAAAGAAAAAAGTTTTTCCGACAAATACCAGTCCGACCACAAGTGCAATTCCTACAATGCCGGACCATACCGCCATAATAAACTCAAATCGAAACTTCTTATCCGCTTTCAATTTATCAAAAAAATTCGTTCCTTTACCTTCACTCATTTGTCTCATTCTCCTTATGCGTTCATGTTCAAAAATACTACCTTTCTAATTATAACCATAGAATAAAAATTTGTCCACATAAAATTTAAAGAATTTTGCATTTATTAGAACAAACGTTTGACATTTATATAAAATTATGCTACTATAAATACAAACAATTGTTTGCATTTATTATTCGGCCGGATAGGAAAGGAAGGACAAAATATGGGAAATGGTCGCATCTCTGCAAAACAAAGTGAAATTCTTGAATATATTAAAGAAGAAATTTTAAACAAAGGTTATCCACCTGCGGTTCGGGAAATCTGTAACGCCGTACATTTAAAATCCACTTCTTCCGTTCATTCTCACCTGGAAACATTGGAAAAAAATGGATACATCCGCCGGGATCCAACCAAACCGCGTGCGATTGAGATCGTAGACGACAATTTCAATATCACACGAAAGGAAATGAGAAATATTCCAATCATTGGCGAAGTCGCAGCCGGACAGCCAATCTTTGCGGAACAAAACATCAGCGGATATTTTCCTATCTTAGCAGATGAACTGCCAAGTGGAAATTTATTTATCCTCAATGTACGCGGGGAAAGTATGATCAATATCGGCATACATGACGGAGATAAGGTCATCGTCCGCGAAGCCTCTACCGCCAAAAACGGCGATATCGTTGTCGCCCTTGTCGATGACTCCGCCACTGTAAAGACCTACTACAAGGAAGACGGCCGCTACCGTCTCCAGCCGGAAAACGACACAATGGATCCTATTTACGTAGACCACGTACAAATTCTCGGAAACGTAGTCGGATTATTCCGTTTGTATTAATAGGTATGATGATTTCGCTAAAACAAACGTAATAATCGTATTACTTATGCCGGTTTGTTATGGCGGTATCATTAAAGCCAATCACCGGCTTATACTTTAACGATGTTTTCGCTAGAATAATCGTATTACTTATGCCGGTTTGTTATGGTGTGGATAAAAAAAGAGACCATTGTTTCACAATAAGGGATTTAGAATCTCGTCGGTGCATCGAGGGCGTATTGCTGTCCTCATGCACCGCTACGTAGATTCTTTAAGCGAGAGCGGTCCCGCATGTGAAATAATGGTCCTTTTTATTATAAACATCATAGCAAAACTTTCTATGCCATAAAATCCAGCAGCGACATCTGGTCTGTCTCTGGGAGATCTCCCAGAATCCCCATCTCTGCCATCTTTTCAACAACCGTTCCTGATATCTTTGCACGTAGTTTGAAATTCTCACGGGATGAAAACGGCCCGTGTTTTGCCGCTTCAACGACACCTTCGGCCGCTTTTCCGCCCATTCCGTCAATGGTACTGAGTGCCGGCATCAGTTTTCCGTCGATCACCTGAAAATGACTGGCTTTCGCACGGAAAATATCGATCGGCATAAATTCAAACCCTCTCGCATACATCTCCTGTACGATCTTCATATCATTATAACTATCCTGTTCTTTCTTTGACAATTCATTATAACGTTTTTTATAATCCCGCATCGTCGTTTCCAGTTTCTCTTTTCCCTGACACATCAGCTGATAATCAAATGCTTTCGCACGGATACTGAAAAATGCCGCATAATATGCCAATGGATAAAATACTTTAAAATACGCAATACGAAATGCCATCATGACATAAGCGACCGCATGCGCCTTCGGGAACATGTATTTGATCCGTTTACAGGATTCGATATACCAGTCCTCGACACCGGCTTCCCGCATCGCATTTTCCATATCTTCCGTAAGTCCTTTTCCTTTACGGACACTTTCCATGATCTTAAATGCCAGACCATTTTCAACCCCTGTATGGATCAGATAGGTCATAATATCATCACGGGTACATATGGCAGTAGAAAGAGTACAATTTCCTTCCTTGATAAAATACTGGGCATTGTTCAGCCAAACGTCCGTACCATGTGACAATCCGGAAATTCGTACCAGATCCGAAAAATTCTTTGGCTTTGTATCGCGAAGCATCTGCATAACGAAATCCGTTCCAAATTCCGGGATACCAAGGCTTCCCAGATCACACCCCATCAACTCCTCCGGTGTGACACCGAGCGCTGAAGTATTGGCAAATAATGACAAAACTTCCTGATTATCCAGGGAAATGGTTTTTGCATCAATTCCCGTCAGATCTTCGAGCATACGGATCATGGTCGGATCGTCGTGTCCGAGTATGTCAAGTTTCAATAAGTTATGGTCAATGGAATGGTAATCAAAATGCGTCGTAATGATCGGCGTATTCTGGTCATTTGCCGGATGCTGCACCGGTGTAAATGTATAAATTTCCCAGCCAAACGGGAGTACAATGATTCCACCGGGATGCTGTCCGGTCGAGCGGCGGATTCCCACACAGCCCTCAATGATCCGCTCAATCTCCTCATTTCGCTTATGCTGACCACGTTCTTCAAAATAATTTTTGACATATCCATAGGCCGTTTTATCTGCCAGTGTAGCGATCGTTCCGGCTCGGAATGTCTGGCCTGCTCCAAAAATAACTTCGGTATACGCGTGCGCCTTACTCTGATATTCTCCGGAGAAGTTTAAGTCGATGTCCGGCTCTTTGTCTCCGTAAAATCCAAGGAAGGTTTCAAATGGAATATCATGTCCCTCCTGAACAAGCGGTTCCCCACAGTTTGGACAAGTTCTCTGAGGCATATCACACCCGGAACTTCCGGCATATTTTTTTACCTCTTCCGAGTCAAAATCCACAAAATGGCATTTTTTACAGTAATAATGTGCCGGCAGCGGATTTACCTCCGTGATTCCGGACATCGTCGCTACAAACGACGATCCTACCGATCCACGCGATCCTACCAGATAGCCATCTTCGTTTGATTTCCACACCAGTTTCTGTGCAATAATATACATTACGGCAAATCCGTTTTTAATGATGGAATCCAGTTCATGATCCAGCCGGTTTTTTACCTGCGGCGGCAGCGGATCACCATACATACCGGTCGCCTTATTGTAGCAGATATTTCGCAGTGTCTCATCCGACTTTGGAATAACCGGCGGACACTTGTCCGGATAAACCGGTGACATTTTTTCAATCCGGTCCGCGATCAGATTCGTATTCGTAACAACAACTTCAAACGCTTTTTCTTCCCCAAGATAGGAAAATTCTTCCAGCATTTCTTCCGTCGTGCGAAGATAAAGCGGCGGCTGGTCATCTGCGTCTTTCATCTTTTTTCCTGCAAATATGATCTTCCGGTAAATTTCATCCTCCGGATCCAGGAAATGCACATCACACGTCGCACAGACCGGTTTGTTGTATTTTTCACCGAGTGCTGCAATTTTTCGGTTCATATCTTTCAGATCTTCAAAACTGTGAATATTTTCCACACGTTCGCTCTCAATCATAAATTTATTATTTCCGATCGGCTGGATCTCCAGATAATCATAAAAGTCCACCAGTTCTTTAATCCGGCTTTCCGGTGCTTCATCCAGAAGCGCACGGTACAGTTCGCCGGCTTCACAGGCAGATCCGATAATCAGTCCGTCGCGGTACTTTAAAAACATACTTTTTGGCACTCTCGGTTTCCTGTAAAAATAATCGAGATGCCCCATAGAAACGAGACGGTAAAGGTTGATTCTGCCCGTCTCATTTGCCGCAAGAATGATCGCATGAAAATATGGTTTCTTCTTCACGATATCCGCGGAACCATTGGCAAAATCTGCCACTTCCTTCAAGGTATGTAATCCTTTTTCTTCTAACATTTCCACAAATTTCTCAAAGATTTCCGCCGTTGCGCCGGCATCGTCTACTGCGCGGTGATGGTTTTCCAGTGAAATCTTCAATTTCTTTGCGATATTATCCAGTTTGTATTTGGCAAGTTCCGGAAAAAGCACACGGGCAAGCCCTACAGTATCCACCACAGTAAAATCGGTCTCTAGCCCCTGTTCTTTCGCCTTCTGGCGGATAAATCCGTGGTCAAATCCGGCATTGTGCGCTACCAGCGCATTATCACCAATAAATGCAAGAAACTCCGGAAGCACTTTTTCAATGACCGGCGCATCTTTTACCATATCATCCGTAATGGAAGTAAGTTCTGTAATCCGCTCCGGGATTTTCCGTTCCGGATTTACAAACGTACTGTATTTTTCACAAATTTTTCCATTTTTCACCCGAACCGCGCCGATTTCGATAATCTTATCATTTTCAGACGAAAATCCGGTTGTTTCAAGGTCAAATACGACATACTCATCGCGCAGACTCTGCCCTTTTTCGTTATCAACGGCAAGATCATTCAGATCATCAACCAGATACGCTTCGCAGCCATAGATGACCTTAAACGGATCGTCTTCCGGAAGTTTTAATCCCTCCAGCGCATGATTGGCATCCGGAAATGCCTGCACGACACCGTGATCCGTAATGGCTACCGCCGGATGTCCCCACTGGTGTGCCCGGCGTACCAGTTGATCCACATGGGTAATTCCATCCATATCACTCATCTGTGTATGCGCATGAAGTTCCACTCGCTTGACCGGTGCATGGTCTTCCCTTCCGACACGGAACTCCTCAATCTCCTTCATTCCCATGATACTTCCGATGCGGATCTCCTTATCATAAGAATCGAGACTTGCCACTCCTTTTACGCGGATAAAATTTCCTTTTTTTACCATGTCAAAGAAATTTGTCTCTGTGATCTGCTCATTTTTGATAAATACTTTACAGACGATCGTGTCCGTATAATCTGTGATGGCAAAGGTCACGATCTGTTTTTCGCCTTTAATCTCGCGGCTCTCCACTTTTCGTATCATACCATCGATCACGACTTCACCGATCTCATCCTGAATCTCTTTGATCGGTACAATGGTTCCCTCACAGTTTCTGCCGTAAAATACATCGACATCCCGCATATTCTTTTTGCGGTATACATTTTTCTTCGGCTCCCGTTTGACCCTCGGCACAGCCGGCTCTTCCTTTTTCGGTGCTTCCTGCCGTCTGACAACAAACGTCTCCGGCTCTTCCATTTTCTTCCGTTCATATTCTTTGAAACGGAACTCAATGGTAATATCCTTTCCAAAGCGCGTCAAAAATAAGGCGTGGAACCAATCCTGTACCTGTTCCGCACGCCTTCTTGCCAAAAACGAATCCCCGCATGTGATGTACAGGGAATCTCCCTCACATTCAAACGGTTCCTCGCAAAATTCAATGGCATCTACATAATCGATCTCCCGGAGTTCCTGTTTGATATCCGGCTCCGTCCGCTCCAAAATCTGGGAGAGCGACAGTCTTCCCAGATCCGGATACTGCATCCGTATCTCCGGATGAAACCCCATCGGACGAAAGATCTGCTTATACAGCTGCTGCTCCATCTGATGGATCTCGCGGTATGGCATCCATTCTCCATTCTGACAGTATACAAATACCATATTTTTTGACCGGGAGGCACTAATACGCTCTACCATTACCGATTCATATGTTGTTTTTAATTTATCTTTACAATCAAGTTTTGAAAATGCACTCAAAAACTTTTCCATCGTTCCCTCTCCTATCTTTCTGAATCATTGGAAATTATTTCCAATTTTCAAGTTCTTCCCGTAACGCATCTAACAATTCGGATTCCGGCATCTTTCGGACAATCTCTCCCTTTTTGATCAAAAGACCTTCGCCTTTTCCGCCGGCAATTCCGATATCTGCTTCTCTTGCTTCTCCGGGACCGTTTACAACACATCCCATAACTGCTACTTTGAGATCAAGATCAAAATCCGCAACCATTTTTTCTACTTTTGTGGCAAGTCCGATCAGATCAATCTGGGTACGTCCGCACGTCGGGCAGGAAACAACACTGATACCCCCCTTTTTCAGTCCCAGTGATTTTAAGATCACATTGGCAGCACGGACTTCCTCCACCGGATCTCCCGTCAACGAAACACGGATCGTATCTCCAATTCCCTGATACAAAATATTTCCGATTCCTACTGCCGATTTTAAGCCTCCGGTAAACACCGTTCCGGATTCGGTAATTCCGACATGCAATGGATAATCTGTTTTTTCACGGATACACTCATGCGCCTTGATTCCATTTAAAACATCGGAGGATTTGATGCTGATGACAAGATTTTCATACCCCATTTCTTCAATGATATGCACCTTGTCAAGGGCACTCTCCACAAGGGCTTCCGGTGTCACACCCCTATATTTTTCCAATAAATGTTTTTCCAGCGAACCGCTGTTTACGCCGACACGGATCGGCACTTCATGCTCCCGGCACGTATCTACCACCGCCTGAATCCGGGATCTGTCTCCGATATTTCCGGGATTGATACGGATTTTATCTGCCCCGTTATTCACTGCCTCAATTGCCAGCCGATAGTCAAAATGAATATCCGCGACAAGAGGGATCGAAATCTGTTTTTTAATCTCAGAAATTGCCTTTGCCGCCTCCATCGTAGGCACTGCCACACGAATGATATCACATCCTGCCACTGTCAGTTCGCGGATCTGGCGCACAGTCGCTTCCACATCCTCTGTCTTTGTATTTGTCATTGACTGGATAGCGATCGGATTCTCTCCGCCGATCGTCACCGATCCAATTCTAATCTCTCTCGTCTTCATCCGCATAGTCTGCACCTTCTTTAATGGATTATTTTCAAAATATCATTGGCGAGAATCACTACCATCAGTCCCATGAGCAGCATAAATCCGCCAACATTAACATAATTTTCAAATTTTTCCGGCAGCGGTTTTCTGCGGATTCCCTCAATGATCAAAAACAACAGTCGTCCGCCGTCCAATGCCGGGATTGGCAGCAGGTTCATCACACCCAGGTTTGCCGTCAGCATAATACCAAAACTTAAAATATTCAAAACGACGTATTTGATGCCGTCCGCCTTACTTTCCTGTACCACATTACCGACTGCCTGCACAATTCCTACCGGACCGGAAACATCTTTGGCGCTCACACGGCCTTTGATCATCTGTCCGAGACTTTCTACGGTAGTACAGATCCAGAATTTAACTTCATAGGCTGAATACTTAATGAGATTCAGACCGCCGATGCGCTCTCTCGTACCATAGGCAAATCCCATGCGGTAACTCTCGTTTCCCTTGTCATCTTTTACCAGTTTTGGTGTTACCGTCTGTGTAATCTCTTCTCCGTTTCGATCCATCGTGATCGTGACCGGTGCATCGGAAAGCGGATGAAACATGAGATAATAACTCAGTTCACGGTTGACAACAATGTGTTTGCCATCAAATTCCTTTATGACATCGCCATCCTGAAATCCTGCTTCTGCCATCGGCATGCCTGCCTCCAGATTGGAAATTTCCGCCTTGTCATAACCTGCCATCCCAAGAAGGATCAGCGCCAGTACAAACGCAAGGATAAAGTTAAAAAACGGGCCGGCAAAAATGACTGCCATACGCGCCAGCACACTCTTTTTCCCAAATGCGCGGTCATCCTCAATATTTTCCATCTCACCGAGCATCATACAGGATCCACCAAATGGAAGGATTTTCCAGGAATACAGCGTATGGTCTTTGAATTCCTCATGTTCTTCAAAATAATTGGTCGAACCAAAAAACTTTACACGATTTCCCTTGTCTGTTTTTGCAAAAGAAATGATCCGCGGCCCCATTCCCAGTGAAAACTCGATCACGCCGACTTTATTCGCTTTTGCTACTAAAAAATGTCCCAATTCATGAAATAATATAATCGCACTAAACAAAAGAATGGCGATTAAAATATTACTGATTCCCATAGTCAACCTCATTTCTATTATTTGATAATGTTACGATCCTTTTCTAACAAAGTATATGTTTCCTGCTCTGTTTTCAGTATCTCTTCCAAGGCCGGATTTTGAATAGTCGAATGGTGTTCCATCGCGTATTCGATCCACCGGTAAATATCCGTAAAAGAGATTTCACGGTTTAAAAATTTTGCCACTGCATATTCATTGGCGGCATTCATAACGGTTGTCATCGAACCACCTCTGCGAAATGCCTCCGAAGCCAGTTCAATCCCCCGTAGTGCCGGATTCGGCTTTGCAAAATGAATGCTCTGCAGCTGTTCAAACTGCAGGCGTTCCCCGCCAAGAAATGCCCGCTTTGGATAAAGCATAGCATACTGAATTGGCAATTTCATGTCAGGAGTTCCCATCTGGGCGATCACCGCACCGTCCTGAAACTGTACCATTGAATGAATCACACTGTTTGGCTGTACCAAGACGTGAATCTTTTCAATCGGAACCTGAAACAGCCAGCATGCTTCAATGATCTCCAGTCCCTTATTGATCATGGTAGCAGAATCAATGGTAATTTTTTTCCCCATTGACCAGTTTGGATGCGCAAGCGCCTGATCTACCGTCACATCTGCAAGCTGTGCGGCAGTCAGATTACGAAACGGTCCGCCCGATGCGGTCAGTAAGATCTCTTCAATCTCATCGTGGGCACCACTTTGCAGACATTGAAAAATGGCGGAATGCTCACTGTCAACCGGATACAGATTTACCTGATATCGGTTTTTGTAATCCATGATCAAATGTCCCGCCGTCACTAAAGTCTCTTTATTTGCAAGTGCAATATCTTTTTTCTTCTGAATGGCTTTTATTACCGGCTGCAAACCAATCATGCCAACCATCGCTGCCACCACAAGATCAACTTCCTCGTGTGTTGCACAGGCAACAAATCCATCCATTTCTGCTGTTATTTCCGGTTCTTCCATTCCCTTTTCTTTTAATCTCTGCTTTAATTTCCGGCTGCCTTCCGCAGACTTTACTGCCACGATCTGCGGATGAAATTCGGCAATCTGATCCGCTAATAATGTAATATTATCTCCTGCGGTAAGAGCAGTTACCTGAAACTCAGACCGGTTTCCCCGAACCACTTCCAGAGTCTGCGTTCCGATCGACCCGGTCGAACCAAGAATACACAGTCGCTTCATCATTTTATCCTCCCTTGTTTAAACAATAAATAATAGTATAATGTAATATACCAGCGGTGCGGTAAAAAGAATACTGTCAAAACGATCCATGATCCCTCCATGTCCCGGAATCAGGTTACTGTAATCTTTGATGCCATAATTTCTTTTGATCGCCGACGCCGCCAGATCTCCGATCTGGGAAACGACCGAACAAACCGCTCCGCATATGAACAGAAGAATGTGTTCATTTACACCAAGCAGTGTATCCACTCCCTCCGGAAGGAAAAAGGAATATACCAAAGCAAGCAGCGCAGTCCCCACAACACCGCCAATACAGCCTTCGATGGTTTTCTTTGGACTCAGTTCTGAAAAATGGTGTCTGCCGATAAGCATTCCGGTAAGGTACGCAAACGTGTCAGAACCGGAAGCCCCGATAATAACCAGCCACACAAACCAGTTGCCATATGGCAGTTCACGGGTCTGATAAACAAAAGAGATCAATACAGCCACATATACGATCGGTAAAAATGCCAGTCCGACCTGCTTGGCATCGTATTTTGGATAGGAAAACACATAACTTGTTAAAAGCAGGATCAGCATAAGTACGAGCCAAAGCGTAAAATACTGTTGTTTTTCCAAATACAGCATGACATAATAACTGGCAGTGGCAAGATAACTCACTGCTCCCAATGGGGTTTTATGCAGGGAATCGACTTTTAATATTTCATAAGTCCCTCCGATTGCAACAACCGCACTGGCTGCCAGCAAAAAATCGCCTCCTGTTACAAGTGCGATTGCTGCAAATGCCAATAGTATGACTGCACTGATAAATCTCTTGACAAACATAATAAAACTCCATTCAACTCTTTATTTTACTCCGCCAAACCTGCGGTCTCTCTTGTTATAATAGGCAATTGCCTTTTCCAGCTCTTTTTTGTTGAAATCCGGCCAGAGCACATCGGTAAAATAAAACTCCGTATATGCTAACTGCCATAAAAGAAAGTTCGATAAGCGTTCTTCGCCGCTGGTCCGGATCAACAGATCCGGATCCGGGATTCCCTTTGTATCCAGCTGCGCTGCAAATACTTCTTCTGTGATCTGTTCGGGATCCAGTTCTCCGTCTTTTGCCTCTTTCGCCATCTTCCGGACTGCACGAAGCATCTCATCCCGGCTTCCGTAATTTAACGCCACCTGAAAATGCAGGCCGGTATTATTTTTGGAAATTTCTTCCAATTCCAAAATGCTCTGTTTCAGGTCATCCTCTAACGGAGTTATGTCACCAAGCACATGGACACACATATTGTTTTTCGTGCTTCGTTTGATACAATCTTTCAGATAGCGGCGGAGCAGCTTCATAAGAGCATCTACTTCATCCTGCGGGCGTTTCCAGTTTTCCGTGGAAAACGCATATACCGTCAGGTATTTGATCCCCAGATTCCAGGCATCTTCACAGATCTGTTCCACCGTCTGGCTTCCCGCAACATGTCCTGCCTTTCTCGGAAGCAGACGTTTTTTGGCCCAGCGTCCGTTTCCGTCTAAGATAATGGCTACATGCTCCGGCACCTGTAACTTTGTCTCACTCATAGACAACTCCTTTATACCGTCATTACTTCAGTTGATTTTGCCTCAATCGCATCATCAATCTTTGCAACAAATTTATCGGTCAATTTCTGGATCTTATCTTCTAACTGTTTCTGCTCATCCTCAGAAATCTCATTTGCCTTATTTTCCTTTTTGATCGTGTCATTGGCATCACGACGCACATTACGGACTGCCACTTTGGCATTTTCGCCTTTTTTCTTTACATCTTTTACCAATTCCTTACGGCGTTCCTCGGTGAGCTCCGGAAAAACAAGACGGATCACTTTTCCATCATTTGCCGGTGTCAATCCGATATCGGATGCCAGAATTGCTTTCTCGATGTCTTTGATCAGACTTGCTTCCCAAGGCTGGATCTGTATCATACGAGCTTCCGGTACAGAGATGTTTGCCACACTCTGCAGTGAAGATGGGGTTCCGTAATAATCCACCTGGATTTTATCCAGAATATGCGGATTGGCACGTCCTGCACGAATGGAAACATACTCTTCCTGCAGATTTGATAATGTCTTTTCCATTTTGTCTTCATATACTTTAATATCCATTTTTAATATCCTCTCTTTATCTCATTTTCTAACTTATACCGTAATGACCGTTCCGGTACATTTTCCATTGACGCAGTTAATAATACTGTTTTCCTCATTCAATCCAAATATGCACATCGGCATTTTGTTTTCATAACACAATACCGCAGATGCCAGATCGATCACGCCTAATTTCTCATCAATGATCTTGCTGATTGGCAGCGTATCGTACTTTTGGGCTTCCGGATTTACATTCGGATCACTGTCATAGACACCGTCAATGGATTTGGCAGCAAGGATCACGTCTGCACCGATCTCGATAGCACGAAGTGCTGTCGCGGTATCGGTAGAAAAATACGGATGTCCGGTTCCTCCGGCAAGGAAGGCAACCTGTCCTTTTTCAAAACCGGCTTCCACTCTGTCGCGGCTGAAAAGTTCGGTAAATGCGCCGCAGACAAATGGGGTATACACCTGTGTCTTCATTTCGACATGACGACAGATCTCTGACATATACAGACAATTCATGACCGTTGCCAGCATTCCGATCTGGTCTGCCTGATTCCGCATGATCGTCTCACTGGTACGTCCACGCCAGAAATTTCCACCACCGATCACGATAGCGACCTGACATCCATCGTCTACCAGTTCTTTGATCTGTCCGGCAACCTGAATACAGGTAGCCTCATCAAATCCGGTTCCTTTGTCACCGGAAAGAGCTTCTCCACTTAATTTAAGCAAAACTCGATTATATTTCATTATTCTCTCCAATCCATACATATAACTTTATGTACTTATTTATTCAAAAATGGCAGCGATGTCAACATCTGAATATTTCATGGAACAAAAACCTTCCACGATGGCTCCGCTATTAACCTGAAGTGATTTTGCAGCGATATTTCCCTGTATCACAGCGGCTGAGTCAAGCACAACCGGACCCTCAACGTCAATATCTCCTTTGACCGAACCTGCAATCACAGCTGAAGTACCGGTAATGGACCCGATAATTACGGTATCTGTATCAATCTTTACACTTCCCAGGCTGTCCAGATTCCCCTCTAATCTTGGAGTATTTACATAAATTTCGGCAGCAGAACAGTTTCCGTCTACCTGTCCGGTAATTGTCAACTTTCCTTGACATTCGACATCGCCTTCAATCACACCTTTCACGTCCATGGCGGTATCCGACTTAATTCCTCCGCTGATCGTAGTTGCCTCTGTAATCACTGTAATTGGTTCTGCGTTTTTATATTCGTTCATTCTTCTGTCCTCCATACGTCTACGTGTTGGTCTATTTGCCTGTCTGACAGGTCTTTCCATCGGTCTTGCCGGCTGTCTTTCTTCCCTCTCCGGAGCCGCTGTTTCCTCATCTTCAGCATTTGTTATCTCAGATGCCGTTTTTTCTTCTTCCTGTGCATCATTTTCCTGCACAACCGCTTGCTTTTCCGTTTCTTCTGACTTTTTTTCGGTCTCATCTTCAACAAACTCTTGCTCTTTTTCCGCTTCCGTTTGTTCTGTTACTTCCGAAACCGTTTCTGTTGTTTCTTCTTTTTCACCTTCCGACAATTTTCCATCATTTTCCAGATTGCTTTTTTCTTCCGGTTCTGCTGTCTTTTCTTCATCAAATGCTTCACTGAAAGAATCGCTAAGTTCATTGACAGATTGTACAATGTCATTTTTTAGTCCTTTAAAAAAACTCATGCTATATCCTCCTGTTATTTATCTATCTCTTACGAATGATGAATTGGAATTGTATTTTCATCAATCGGAAGTATTTCATATCCATCTTTTATCAAACGATCCAATATTGTATCCAGGGATTTCGCTGTCATCTTTCGATCTTCCGAATCATACATTAATACGATTGACGTATCATATAATGCGACTCCATCCAGGATGCGGTCTGTCATCTTTTTCACCGAAACATCATCGGTTGCGCTGTTGGCAGCAATGACATTCCAGTCAAAATATGACGCTCCCTGCGTATTAAAGTAATTTTCCAGACCCGTCAACGACAATTTACCGGCGACTTCCGTACTTCCTCCCGGAAAGCGGTAATATAACGGCTTGATCCCTGTTGCTGCAGTCAGACAGTTTGATATTTTCTCATAATCTGCCTGAAACGCCTCCATGGATTGATAAATTTCCTTGCATTGATGGGAATACGAATGCATTCCAAGCGTATGACCTTCTTTTACAATCCTCTGATACATTTTTTTCGAAAATGCGTCCTCGCGTCCAATAGAGAAAAATGTTGCTTTTACCTGTCTCTCCTTAAGTATATCAAGTATTTTTTCCGTCTGCCTGCTTGGTCCATCGTCAAATGTCAGATATACCTTTTTCCCAACAGCTGCACTCACTGCGCCGCCCGTAGACGTTTTTTCTTTTGCCTCAACGATATCACCCGAATTCGGCTTTTCCTGCGATACTTCTTCAGACAATAACGTATTTAATTTATTTTCCATCTGATTCACACGAACCAAAAGAAAAATAGACAAAATCATAGGAAGTACCAGGCATACGATACAAACCAAAACTATGATTTTTTTAATTCGTTTCACTCGTTTTTGACGTTTGTTCTGATACTCTTGTGTGCTTTCACTCACAACATTTTCTCCTTTCCGGTTCCGTTATCTTTCTTCTTTTCGCAAAACCGCATCTGCAAACTTTTCTTTTTTTTCTCTCTTTTCCTGATAAAGTCTGGCATCACTTTCAATCACCGCTTCTTCCAGGGTCATATCATGAATTCCGGAAATAATGCAATATCCACAACTTGCCCACACATTATAAGGAAGCTGGCTCGTATGATTAAACTCCTCTAAATATTCATGAAAACGTTTTAAAAACTGTTCTGCCTCGTCCTGCTCATAATCCAAAGCAAAGACGGAAAATTCATCTCCTCCGATACGGGCACACTGATCGTCTTTCAAGGCAGCATATTCCATCGCATTCGCAATCGTTTTCAACGCAAGATCCCCTTGTGCGTGACCAAACTGGTCATTGACAATTTTGAGATTATCCATATCAATCGAAAAGATCACCATACTTTTGTGCTGCTCAATACTTGTGTTGTACATTTCCCTTGTGGCATTTTCATATCCACGTCGGTTCAAAAGTCCTGTCAGCGCATCATGAATATATAAATTATTCAATTCTTCCAGCAAAGCATGTGTTTTCTGCTTCAAGCGAAGATTTTCCAACGCATTTCCTAAAATCGCGATCCAGCTGTGGAACGTCTGCTCACAACTATGTTCCCCTTGATAACTGATCGCAAAATATCCGAACGTATCCTGTAAGTTATGCAGTGGGAAGAAATAATATATCATCGGCTCCTGTGTTGTCGCCTCTTTCGGAAGCAGTTCCGTCGTGTCAAAACATTCTGTATCAATGACACGGCGGTTCAGCACACTGCCAATGGCCTTCATCTGTGATGGATATCCCGGTTTTGGGGAACAATATTTGGGATATATCTTTCCGCGCCCTTCACCAAGACAGATAAAAAAATGTTCCACAAAATTATCCTCGGTTTCGAGCAGACGGACATGTTCTACCAGATTTTCCGCACTTGACACATCTGACATCTCCACAAACATATAGGTATTATTCTGAACCAGATCCAGTAATTTTTCATGCTCCTGGCTCTGACGTACCCGTTTTTTCAACATTGCCTGAATGTCCATCCCTTCACAGCCACAGGAATTACGAATGGCAATCCGGGTTTCTACGGATTGTTCTCGGGGAATCGTTTCACCATTCATCATTTTTTCCAAAGATTCAAATGCTTTCTGGCTCATCTCTTCTACCTGCATTTTAACCGTCGTGATCGGCGGCATATTGATCGTAGATTCCCATATATCATCATACCCGGTAACCGCGATGTCATCCGGCACCATAATTCCCATACTGATCAATTCATTACAGACAGCAATCGCCATATAATCATTGGCACACATAATAGCCTGCGGACGTTCTTCTAATTCAAAGGCAAAATATCTGGCTGCGAGTTTTGCACGGTCTCTCCAAAAGTTTCCGTAGTAAACCAGATTCTCATCGTATGGAATATTACGGCTTTGCAGCCCCTGCTTATATTCATTCAAACGCTCGACCGCATCCGGATGATCTTTCGGACCGCTCAAAAAAGCAATCTTATCAAAACCATGTTTGTCTACAAAATGCTGTACAAGACTGCATATCGCACCGTCATCTTTTGACAAAACACATGGATAATTTTCCCATGGACGGCGCAGAGTTATGACCGGCACACTGGTCCGCTCTTTGATATATTGAAAGATTTGTCTGACCGCCTCTTTGTTTTGAAATGTATCGTGACAGACAATGAAACCATCAAAGTTTTCATACGGAATCAAATTGATGATATTGGCTTCTCCCCGGCCATTTTTCGTATCAACCCCATAAGTCAGGAAAAACGAAAAATAAGCAAGATTATATCCTTTTACACGTGCATTGGATGTCAATACACAGCAAACCTGTTCCTGATAATGATCTGCTACATCACATAATATGACACAAATATTTTTTCTTTGGTTGTTAAACATAACGCAATCACCCTCAATAGCAATCCTTTTTTTGTAAGCATACATATACATTTCTATTATACATGATTTTCAGAGAAATGCCAACATAAATTTTATTTTCGACTAAAAAAGCCATTAACCACCGCACTCTGCGGCAGCCAATGGCCTTTCTATTTTCATTTATTAACGAATTACTTCAACTGGGAAGCAACTTCAGCTGCAAAATCTTCGTTTTTCTTCTCCAAACCTTCTCCGGTTTCGAAACGAACAAACTGTTTCAATGTGATATTGCATCCATTTTCTTTTGCAACCATATCAACATATTTTGCAACAGATTCTTTGTTTTCAGCCTTAACATAAACCTGCTCTGTCAAGCAAACTTCTTTTAATTCTTTGTTGAGACGTCCGATGATCATCTTCTCAATGATCTCGTCCGGTTTGTTGGCATTTTTAGGATCATTTTTAGCCTGTGCCAAAAGAACTTCTTTTTCTTTCTCTTTGTATTCTTCGGATACATCTGCAGAAGAAAGGTATTTTGGATTCATGGCAGCAACCTGCATTGCAACATTTTTCAAACATTCTACAACTGCATCGCCTGTATTGTCTGTCTCAGCAGCAATCAATACACCAATCTTACCACCGGCATGGATGTAATCTACAACCATTCCGTTATCGCAGGATACTTTTTCAAAACGGCGGATATTCATATTCTCACCTATTGTAGCGATCATAGAAGCCAATTCTTCATTAACGGTTTTGCTCGTATCAGCAGCCCATGCTTCATTCAAAAATGCTTCAATGTCTGCTGCATCTGTGTCAATTGCCTGTGCAGCTACGGCCTCTACAAATGCCTGGAATTTTTCATTCTTAGCAACAAAGTCTGTCTCACTGTTTACTTCTACGATAGATGCATTTTTCTTGTCAGCACTGATATTAGTCTTAACAATACCTTCCGCTGCAATTCTTCCTGCTTTTTTCTCAGCCTTTGCCAATCCGTTTTCACGAAGATAGTCAACTGCTTTATCCATATCGCCGTCTGTCTGTGTAAGTGCTTTCTTACAATCCATCATTCCGGCGCCTGTCATTTCTCTTAACTCTTTAACCATTGATGCTGAAATAGCCATTTTCTTGTCTTCCTTTCTTTCTCGATTATTCTTCAACTGTTTCTTCTGTTACATCAGCTTCTACAAAAGTCTCGCCCTGTTTTGCTTCAATAACAGCATCCGCCATCTTGGAAACAATAAGTTTTACAGCGCGGATCGCATCGTCATTACCCGGGATTACATAATCCAGTTCTTCCGGATCACAGTTTGTATCTACGATACCGATCAAAGGAATACCAAGAATATGCGCTTCCTGAATGCAGATTCTTTCTTTCTTAGGATCTACTACAAAGATAGCATCCGGAATATCTTTCATATCTTTGATACCGCCAAGGTTTTTCTCTAATTTTACCCATTCTTTTTTCAAATTAATAACTTCTTTTTTAGGAAGCACATCAAATGTTCCGTCTTCTGACATCTTTTCAATTGCTTTCAGACGTTTGATACGTGTCTGGATCGTCTTGAAGTTTGTAAGCATACCTCCAAGCCATCTCTCATTTACATAGTACATACCGCAGCGCTCAGCCTCTGTCTTGATAGACTCCTGTGCCTGTTTCTTAGTACCAACAAAAAGAATGTTTCCACCATCTGCTGCGATATCTTTGATCGCATTGTAAGCTTCGTCTACTTTACCTACAGACTTCTGAAGATCAATGATATAGATACCATTTCTCTCTGTGTAGATGTACTCAGCCATTTTAGGGTTCCATCTTCTTGTCTGATGTCCAAAATGAACAC
>CAKRDZ010000023.1 GCA_934316845.1 uncultured Eubacterium sp.
TATGTGGGTAAAAAGTTTCGATAAGCAAGAAAATTCAGAATGATAGATATCAGACTTTACTATTATTTACTTGCTTGTATATGATAATATACCAATAATAAATGTATGTCAATAAACTTTTTAAAAAAATATCGAATTAAACCTTAGGTAATTTCCCCTTGATTTAATTCGATATGTAGCAAACTATTTTCCGTCTCCTATCGTTTGATCTTATCCAGATAATTTCTCAGATCCTTGTGAAATTTATCGGCATTTGCATAAGAGCATCCTTTCATCGGCACGATAAAACTGTCACCCTCATAGGAAACCTTCAGCTGAATCCGGCGTCCCATGAAGAATAAAAATATAAAAATTCCACCAAGAATCCAAAATGGTACGATTAACGCTCCGTCTGCTGCCGTCGCTGCAACAATTCCTACAATGAACATAATGACCGCGTAAATAATCAGTATAATTGGATTACTCTGTAATAAAACCGTTCCCGTTATATGTTCCAGATCGATCACGGCATCCGCATCAAATGTTCCGCGCCACAGTATCACATCTTTAAATTTGGCATAAAATCTTTTATCGGTAAAAAACATCTCTGTTTTTCCAAAGCCGCCACCGGTTAAAAATGTCTTTAACGTTGAAGTGCGCATGGAAGAAAGGATCTTTTCCGATGGATTTACAATAACACGCCGGTCAATCGATGCATTTTCCCCCGAACTCTGCTGGTAATTCTGCTGATTGTATTGCTGCTGATTAAATTGTTGGTTATACTGCTGCTGGTTTTGATACTGCTGACCTCCGTTTTGCTGATGTTGCTGGCTTTGCTGAAAAGCCTGGCCACATACTCCACAAAATTTTGCATTGTCTGGTAACATTGTACCACATTTTGGACATATCATAGTTTTTCCTCCTAACGTCTAAGTGTTACCTCGTAAATTTCGTACTTCAAATAATTTTTATAATAATCTTATATAAGATCATTCATATGCATGGGAAACGTAATAGTAATTATCGGTTCCTGTTTTCTTTAATTTATTTCCTTGGTATGCAAATTTTTCATATGTAATATGTGTAGCTGAAATTGATTTTCTTTTTGCGTATTTTTTATATTTCTTCGATACATTTTTCGGCCACTTTTCGCCATAATGGTTGGAAAGCTGCTTGCTATATTCAATACAAAAATCTTCTTCTTTGGTGTCTTTTTTACTGGCAATATAAAATTTTAAATGCTCTTTTTTTAGAGATTTCATTTTCTTAAACTTAGTACCTCTCCATTCATAAACTACACCGGCACGTTGTTGATCCCATCCCCATTCCAAAACAACAATTGTTTTTCCGCTTAGTTGATAAGTTGATATCGTATAATCACCACTTGTAGTCATTTTAGAAGCAGCTACTTTATTATTAAGTTTAATTATTGCCTTTGCTTTATCGGCTCCTTTCATTGGCTTCACACAAAGTTCCAATTTTTCATTTTTTCCATCTTGATTAAAGTCCTTTTTTGATGAAATCCTTTTAGTTTTGTCCACACCACAATTATCCAAGTACATATAATCATTTTGCTGTTTGATTTCATCGTAAAGGCTGTCGCTTTCTTCTGAAAAGCCAAAATCTTTCTTATAATAATCCTTTGCATTTACCTTCACTCCCGTACTCAGCAACAATGCTGAGCACAGAGCCAGTGCTGCTATTTTTTTTGCTCTCATTGCCTCTCCTTCCTGTATTAAAACAAATCATCAAATATATCATCGATTGAATCCGCATCTTTTCCCATTGCTCCTAGTATACTTTTAAATGTTTTTTCCGCTTCTTCCGGATGCTTTCTAATATATTTTTGAACTTTTTCTGCGTAATCTTCCGTTATTAATTTTGTTTGCAAATTAGATGCATATGATTTTAACATTGTCGTGTTTATTCCAACCATAATTAATAGAACAATCGGAATAATATAAAACAATCCTGTTTTATTAAACTGTAGTTTTTCACTTAAAACAATTGCCACTAATACAAGCGCAAACAATTCACTTATCACAAAGAAAATAAAACTCAATTTGTATCCAAAAGACCCCAAAAAGTTAAATAGAATTGCCAGCAAATTAAAAATCACCAAAATTCCGCTTCGAATTGCTACAGCATCCATAGCAATAACTAATTCAACCTTTTGTTTTGATATTAAAGTGCAAAGAACCACTCCTCCCAAAAAGACAGCGGATAGTATAATTGTCCCTAAAAGAGTATACAAAAAAGCACTTCCACCAATATTCATTAATTTTAAAATCCACCCTGCATTATTAATAGAAACAATTGCAAATAAAGAACTTAAAAGCGTATGTAATGCTAAAATAATTATGCTTGGCAGATAGCTATTGGATTCCAACAATATATCCATTGCATCAAATGGATGCATAATCAATTGTTTAAAAAAATTCAAAATAACCATAACTGTATTTTGAACATAAACATTAGATGTTGGCATATTTTGTACATTTACTGACTGATTATTTCCAAAACTATTTACCTGCTGCTGTTGCTGCATATAATCTGGTTGTACAGAGTAATTTTGCTGCATAGTTTGCTGTTGACATCCACAACTTTCCCCTTCTTGAAGAAGTTTTCCACAATAAACACAATACTTTGACATATTTTTCCTCCTGCTGATTTATAATTTATTTATTAACGTTTTCATCGTTAATTTCATACACTTGCAATAAATCTTTAACTTTTTCAAAACGTTCTTCCGGCATAACTGATAGAGCTTTCCTTAATATCTCTTCCTCTTCTGTCGGAATACAAATTCCCAATTCGGATGGCATCTGTAAACTGTCTTCCTCCAATCGTTTACTGGATTCAATTGGTTTATTACCTGTTATAAGATAATAAAATGTAGCTGCCGCCTGATAAATATCCGTACACTCCATCTCTGGCAATTCTTCATCATACTGTTCTATTGCAGCATATCCAGCCTTAATCAGCATTTCTCCAATTGTTTTTGCTTTTGATCCGATTGGATGAGATGACCCAAAATCAATTAATTTCAATTGATTGTACTGATCTAATATAATATTTCCCGGTGAAATATCACCATGTAATAAGCCCTTTTCATGAATATCTCTGATTACTTTCAATAGTGTCATGAAAATATCTTTTGCAGTTTGATAAGAGAAATCCTTCATCACTTTTCTTATATTTCCAATATTTTCTCCCTGAATATATTCCATTACAATGTAAGCTGTTTCATTCTCAAAAAACAGATCATAAACATCAGCCACGTGTTTATTTTGCTGCATTTTAGCCATATATATGGCTTCATTTGCAAATTTATTTAACCCATTTTTATAGTCATCAATGAATGCAGAAGATACAATCTGAACACTAGAATCTTCTTCATCCCTCTCAACCCATTCCATTGGCATATACTCTTTTATTGCAATTTCACGCTTCAACACATCATCATAACCAAGGTACACAATTCCAAATCCCCCTTGTCCAATACATTTTTTTATATAATATCTGGCTTGTAAACAACTTCCTTCCTTCAAAAAAATTTCTTCTTTAAACAAACTGCCTTCTTCACTGATACTCTCCGATCCCTGATATTCCAGATCGACATCCATATCAACAATCTTATAATCATTATTTAATTCCAATACTTTTTGAGTATCTACTGTTATGTATTGTCCATAGAGGATTTCTTTTTCCTCCAATTTTTTTCCTTCTAAATATTCATAAACTGCATATTTTTTTTCATCTATGTCGATGTAGTTTTTTAAAGAAATCAGATGATTATTCTTAAAAAAGCAAAACCACCTTAATTTATTAAGAAACCAGGCTTCCGGAATACCTTCTTTCTTTTGTTCAAGCATAATCTCCTCATCCAAGACACGGTCATAAGCTTTATAATTGATCTTTTTATCCGTTTCTTCGATGCAGTTTCCAATCAAAAATCGATTTAATAATATCGTCCCTGGTTTACTAATACCTTTTTGTTCTATATAAGCATTCTCATCATATCCACACATAGGACAAATATCATCCGACTCTTTTGTATAAAAGCATCCTTTACATATATACATCGTTATATAATTCCTCCATTGTCTGATATCGGTCTTCCGGCCAAATTGAAAGTCCTTTCATAATTGCTTTCTCTCGTTGTTCACTGATCTGAACCCCCAATTCTGACAAATAAACAATTGTATCTTTTTTTACTCTTGTCTTTGCTTCCGGTACTTTTTTACCACTCATCAAATAATACATTGTAGCGCACAACGCATAAATATCTGTCCATGGTCCCTGTTTTCCCTCCTTAGAATACTGTTCAATCGGAGCATAACCATACTTCAAAACGACGGATTCCTGAAATGAATTTATTCCGTAATTTTTTGCAGCACCAAAATCAATCAATTTCACTTTTTTATTTTTATCGATCATAATATTATCCGGACTAATATCACGATGGATTATATCTTTTTTATGAATCACCATTAGTGCTTTTATAACCGGCTCTAATAGATAAAATACAACTTCCGGTTCCAGTACTCCACCACAGGCTTTAGCAAATTGTTTCAACTGTATTCCTTCAATATATTCCATCACAATATATGCCGTTTTATTTCCATAAAAGAAATCACGAACAGACACAATACCATCTAAATCATAAAAACCACTTAGATTTTTTGCTTCCCTCAAATATATAGACAATCCTTTCATATAATCGTCAGAAACATCTATACTCTTTGAATACACTGTAGTCCCGTGCTTTATATATCGTTCAGCAACGCCCCTGGGAAAATATTCTTTTATCGCTATCTTCTTACATTGATAAAAATCCCATCCAATGTATGTTATACCAAATCCACCGATTCCAAGTACACGCCCCACCATATATTTTCCATTTAATATTTCATAGGGCTGCAGACATTTTTCGCTTCCTATATATGCACTTAGTAAAAATCCACAATAGGGGCATGGCATCTCTGTATTTTCTACAATATTCATACATCCCATACATAATTTGTTAGGATCTACCAACTGTTTTTGCATTGCTTTATCCACCTCACTACTTAATCCATTGGTTGTGCCATAACTTTTTTTCATACTTATCGTTCTTTTTCTTTTTTTTCTGCTGCTTATTGTCTTTTACAGCTTTATTTGGTTTTGAGGCCGATGGTGCGGCTTCCACCTGTTTTTCTTTCTTCTTTCCTGTAATCTTCAAAACGTCTTCTCTTACATTGATACTCTTACCCGCCTTAATACTTTGTGAATTCACAATATAATCTTCTTTGGCATGTCTATCAATTTTGTAAGGAATACTATCTTTTTTACAAAGCTCCTTGGCTTCTTTTATCGTTAAACCATCCAGATCAGGAACGTTCCTTTCATAATCCTTTTTGCTGCCTAAGGAAACGTTTAATCTTACTGTCGTCCCCGCATCCAGTACTTGGTCTTCTGTGTATCCGTCATAACCAATGACATTGTCTTTATCAACATCATCATTATATTTTTCTTGCTTTTCTACCTGTAAGCCTTTTTCCTGAAGTTCATTCTTAACATTTGCATAACTTGTTCCTTTTGAAAGGGATGGCAGTACTGTCTTTTGCGAACTTTTTACAGTTATTGTTATTTCACTTTGTGCTGCAACATTTCCTCCCGGTGCCGGATTTTGATCCTCAACAGTTTCTTTACCGGTTACATCAAAGACGTAAACAACATGTATATTTTCAACCCCTAACTTTTTGAGTTCTTCTGTTGCTTCTTGTTCCGTCTTTCCTTTTAATTCCGGCAATTCCTTGTTATTTGTCACGACAACATCCGCATTTTTTTTCAATTTTCCTGCAACAAACAGTCCACTTGACACTATTAACAAACAGATAATTGCTAATAACACGATACGTTTTTTTGAGAAAACGCGATGCTTTTTTTCCAACTCATCTTGTTCAAATAAAGTTGTCTCAACTGTCCATTCGGTTGGTTGAAAACTATCCCCACGAAGCGCATGCATATAATCGCGCGCACTCTGGATTCTATATCTGCTATCTATATTTAAACTTGTCATTATTGCGGCTTCCGCATAGTCTGGCAGTTCCACTCCAAGTTCAGAAGGAAGTTTCAACGTGTCCTGTTTGGCACGATCAATCGAAGGGATTGGCTTTATACCAGTAAGCATACGATAAAACAATGCTCCGACCTCGTACATATCTGTCCATGCTCCCTGCTTTCCGTCGATATAATACTGTTCTACCGGAGCATATCCTACTTTAAGCAGAATATCCGTATCTTCACTCGGTTGTCGTACAGCATGACGTGCTGCTCCAAAATCAATCAGTTTAACAATTTTATCGTCTGTAATAAATACATTGTCTGGTGCAATATCTCGATGCAAAATACCATTCATATGTACATTTTTCAATATGTACAGCACTGATAAAATCAATTCCCTGGCTTCATCAAACGGAAGTCTTTCATTGTGTTGATGAAGAAGATTCCGCAAATCCTGTCCTTCAAGATATTCCATAATAATATAACCCGTGCCGTTTTGCTGGAAAAAATTATATATATATACAATCCCTTGAATATGACTAAGTCTGGCAAGATGCTTTGCTTCATTCAAAAATTGCTCCAGACCACGATTAAATGCCTGCTGACATTCTATAGAAGGCGCTGCCACCTGCATCCCGTCCTGCATACGTGCAGAGGTTTTTCTGGGAAAAAACTCCTTTATCGCAATTTTTCTTTTTAATTGAGCATCCAAACCAATATATGTAACTCCGAATCCACCATTTCCAATAGATCTTCCCACAATATACCGGTTCTGCAATATTGTTCCCGTTTGCAATAAACCTTTCACATTTTGACTTTTTTGCATAAATCCACAATAAGGACATGTCTCTACATTCTCCTCTATGGTCTCCATGCAACCCATGCAGTAGTTCATATGTGCCTCCTATAAATTTCAACTTAAATTCCTTTTCCTTCTGCCTGCTCCTGATCTTGATCTTTTTGTTCATCACTATTATTCTGTTGACTACTATCATCAGGCTCTGGCGTTGTTTCCGGATCTGACTGCTGCGGATTCTGCTGCTGTGTCTGTGGCGGCGTTACCGGCTTAGGCTCTGTTCCCTTGCTGATAAAGATCGTAACACTCTCTCCTTCTTGAGCATATTTCTTTCCGTCAGGATACACAACCTTTGTAATACCACCTTTCGCCACACTGCTATACTGCTCTGCAATCACAACGCCTATTTTTAAGTTCTTAAACTTATTTTTTAGATTTTGCGGCAAATCTCCCTGCTTGTAATTAAGCTTTTCACCACAATATTTTATTTCCAGAGGCTGCTTTGCAGTAATGGATAATTTTCCTTTTTGAGACTGTTCTACGACAATGTCTTTATCAATCTCCTTACCATAAACAGGAACAAGATTAAAACCAATATTCTGCAGATCATTCAAGGTAACCTCACCGGTTTTACTCTTTGTCATTCCAACTTCTTTTATTGTTTTTCCTACAAAATCAGGAATCGAAAATTCATAGTTGCTGTCGTCTGCCGTATAGTAACATATTTTTATCTTTTTGTTTACCTTTTTATCAAACGTAACTCCCGTATCTATTTCTTCTTTTGTCAATTCCTTATCATCAATAAACAATTTTGAAATAAGATGAAATCCTTTCTTTTGAGAAGTATCCTCTTCTTGTTGATATTCAATTTGATATTTGTTTAAAAGTTTTTCAATTTCATCGTATTTTTTCTTTCCAATCCAGTCAGACGGTATCGTCAGTTTGTTTTCACCACCACTTGCATTTAAAACCACCGTTGTATCTTCACTGATCGCCTTACCGGATTCCACTGACTGCACCCAGATAGTTCCTTCCGCATCTTCTGTATCCGGATTGTAAACCACTTTACATTTTGCTCCTAATTTCTCAATGCTCTGTTTTGCACTATCTGCCGTCATATCACTTGTGTCAATCATTGTAATTGTCTGACTGGTGATATCACCTGTCTTTTGATTACGTATAATAAATATACTTCCCACAATAACTACACACATCAAGCCGGCAACAAGCCCTTTTGCCCACATTGGGAACTTACCATTATCTAATTTGTTACGTTTTTCAATGACTCTTTTTACACTATCTGCCTGCAAGTCATTCATAAATTTTTCTGCACTTTGTGTACGATATTCCTGATACACATTCAAAGCATTTAACAATGCATTTTCTGTTGACTTTTCAATCTTTACGCCTAATTCAGAAGGCACCTTCAATGCATCTACCATAGCGCGTTCCACCGATTCTTCCGGTACGATTCCGGTTATCATTCGGTACATTACAGCAGCGGTCGCATAAACATCCGACCAAGGACCTTTTTCTCCTTGGCTTCGATATTGTTCTTCTGGTGCATAACCCGGTTTTAAAATAATTGCTAAACTTTTTGAATTGGATGAAGTTGAGTATTTTGTCGCACCAAAATTAATCAACTTAACTTCACCTTCCGTAGTGATCACAATGTTATCCGGACAAATGTCATAATGAATCACATTACATGTATGAATTTCCATTAACCCCTGCAAAATTGACATAATAATTTGTTTTGCTTCATTTATGTCAAACTTTTTTCCTGTCTCTAAAATTTCCTTTAAGGTTTGTCCTTCAAGATATTCTCCAATAACATATCCCGTCTCATTTTCTGAAATACAATCGTATACTTTTGCTATTCCATGAATGTCCGGTATCTTTTCAATGCTATTTCCTTCATTTAGAAACGTCATCAGTCCTTCCGTAAACTGTTCGTAAGCGTCTCCAGAGTATATAGTAACATCCAGCTCATCCTTGGCGCGTGTTGAAAAATCACTTGGCAGATATTCCCGTATCGTAATTTTTTGATTTTTTTCTCCATCATAGCCGAGATAGGTAACGCTATATCCTCCATAATCTAACACCCGGCCAACAATATATTTATTTCCAACAACTGTGCCAGGCGTAAGATAATAGGTTTCCTGAACAATCTCTCTCTCATTATAACCACATATCGGGCAAGTAACTTGTCCATCTTCAATTTGATTCATACAACCCATACAAAGTTTCATAAAATTTATCCTTTCTGTCATCTCTTAAGATTACTTTGTTTTCCACTTAATGACATTACTGCTGTTTTTACCTTTTTTACTTGTAGAAACAACAAATTGATAGTTTCCGCCATTCAACGGTATCCACGTTTTCTTCGCACTTGGTATCGTAACTGAACTCCATTTTTTGTTTCCGAAAACCGCATACTTTTTCCCACTTTTTTTGTATAGTAAATAGCGTGGTTTTTTTGCTCCTACAATTGCAATTTGAATACCTTTTTTCTTTTTATACTTCTTGCCGCCACTTACAATATACTTTTTACCACTCAAGTATTTAATATAAATAGATGGCTTTACAGTAACTATAATCTCTTTACTATCCAACACTTTACCGGTATGGTTTTTATCACATAAACTTATCGTAATAATACATTTGCCTTCTTTTAATGCCGTTATTGTTCCATCTTTCTTTATTTTTGCTACTTTATTATTACTTAGTTTGTAAGTTAATGTATATTTACTCTTATCATATTCCACCTTTATCTTTTCTGTTGAAACAATTTTAGGAACATAAATTCCTTTTTTCTTATTTGTCTTAACCTTAATAGCAGCTCCTAATAAAATTTTATCTTTCTTTAAATTCCATTTTTGCTGCGGAATTTTCGTCACACCCGGCGCATTCGAAATCTGCGGAGGAATCGTAGGATTCTGCGTAGGAACTATCGTTGGCACAACGGTTGGAGCCACCGTTGGCATTGCACTCGGTGTTACCGTTGGCGTTGCACTCGGCGTTACCGTTGGTGTTGCACTCGGCGTTACCGTTGGCGTTGCACTCGGCGTTACCGTTGGCGTTGCACTCGGCGTTACCGTTGGCGTTGCACTCGGTGTTACCGTTGGCGTTGCACTCGGTGTTACCGTTGGTGTTGCACTCGGCGTTACCGTTGGTGTTGCACTTGGTGTTACCGTTGGCGTTGCACTCGGCGTTACCGTTGGCGTTGCACTCGGTGTTACCGTTGGTGTTGCACTCGGCGTTACCGTTGGTGTTGCACTCGGCGTTACTGTTGGCGTTGGCGGTACACTCGGTGTTGTCGTTGGTGACCCACTCGGACTTGGTGACGCACTCGTTGTTACCTCCGGCGATTCTATCGCAGGCGATACTGTTGGCATAGAGGACGGAGGCGTCTGTGACGATTTTACATAAATCTCTAACGTAATTTTCTGCATAACATCACTTATAACAAAAGAATAGCCCTGTGTTTCTTGTATCACATCAATTTCATTATTATTCACTTTAACTTTTGGTTCACTATAGAAACTATAGTTTTCTTTCGTACTCACTTTTACTTTGTATGCCGATTCAATAGCCGGAGTCTCTATTGTAGATGTCTCTGTTGTAGATGTTTCTGCTGTGGATGTTTCTATTTTTGACGTTTCCACTTCACCCGTATGTACCATCGGTACATCCACATGCTGCACTTGTTTTTTTTCTACAGCCATTGTTTCTATATCAATATTCACGGCAGTTTGATAATCATCTATTGGCTCTTTCTTGTCATCCGTTTTTACATCGTAACAGGTTATCTTCCAATGGCCTAAGATATTTTGCATACTTTCCACTTTTACCATTTTGCTTGGAAAACACCCTGCTATCAAAGCTAAGATCAGCAATAATGCAATTTTACGTTTATTATTTTTATTAATCATTTTCTTTCCTCCATTTTATAGTGATGAATTTAACCTCTTAGTGTACTGAAGCAGATCAATATTGGATGCATAGATTTCTTTAAACTTATTTGTATCCAATGTTTCCAGCAATGTATCCGTATACTTATTGTCATGCTTCCATGCCAGCTTATTAATTGGTATCACTCGACTGGTACCCGAATAATAAACTTCATTCTCCGTCTCACTTAAACATAAATATAAGAATCTCTGCGCTGCCAGTTTTTTATTATCATCTTCGCTTACTTTCTTACTAATTGCATAATTGTCACAATATGATAGTATACATGAATCGTCTACTGTTAAAAGCGACCGATCATATTCAATCTTTTTGTCGTAATTTTCTACATTATATGTATACAGCACTTTATTAAAATCAATATTTCCGATCACACCATTTACTTTCTTTTTTTCTTCTTTCTTTGAAAGTACTGACAAAATCGTATCTTTCCCACTATTATCCTGCCCCGGCATAATAATAGAATATTGTTTTATTATATTCAGACTCTCCTTTGCGCTATCTGTTATTGCAATCGGAGAACTTCTTAATAATGTATCATCTTGCAAAACAATAAGATTTCCAAGAATCCCCGAATCAACATACACCGTTTTTTTATTACTTTCAGTAATCAATTCTTTAAGATCATAGACTCCTTTTTTATTGCTTTTATCTATGGTATACACGCATAATGTTTTTAGTCCAAACGGTACCGATTCTAAATTGGGATGTTCCTCTTTATACTGCTCAAGGCCAAAATAGGAATTCATTGACAGCATTTCATACATTTTGTCCATTGACATTCCATCTTTTTCCTCAACATAGTCTGTACAATATATATCCGGCTCATCCCCTGTTGTCTTAGCCATCTCGTATTTTTCTGCATAATCTTTTGCACTAACTGCTGTGCAGGTAAAATTTACTTTTTCATTTCCTTCAAAAACTTTTCCATTTGCCGTAAAATCATTGGTAAGCAGTTCCATTTGTTTTTGTGCTTCTTCTTCTGACTGATATTCCTCATAAGGAACCCATATTGAAATATCACACTCTGTCAACGGTGTAGTAAGTATCTCATTTCCACGTTGAACCCGGTTTACAATAAGAAGTGCAATGACAATACAACTCGCTAATGCTGCAATACTTATTGTAGCAGCAAGCCTTCTCTTTTTTCGCAGCTGTTTTAATTTTTCTTTTGGATACTCAGCTGCTCTCTTATCCTCAATCGCTTCCTGTAAATGTTCAATATATTGGAAACGGAATTCCGGTCTGACTGCCATCGCCTGCATAATAGCTCGATCCAAATTGGGATTTATTTTTATTCCTAATTCAGCCGGTGATTTTAAATCATCTTTCTTGGTTCTGCTTGAACCTTCCGGAGGCTTTATTCCGGTTACCATCTGGTATAAAATTGCTCCCACTGAGTATATGTCTGAAAATGCACCCTGTTTACTTTTGGATCGATATTGTTCGGGCGGTGCGTATCCTTCTTTTACCACCGCAACACTTGCCGTCTCTTTTTTCTCATCCGCAAAAATGGCAGCTCCAAAGTCAAATACCTTAATTGCTCCATCGTTTGTGATAAAAATATTGTCCGGACTAATGTCACGATGAATGATCCCACATCCATGTATTTTCTTCAACGCTTCTATAATTGGCATAATAAGATATAAGGACGTCTCAATATCCAGTTTTCCTTCATTCTCCATATAATCTTTCAACAAAATTCCCTGGATATATTCCATAATGATATATGCCGTACCATTTTCATGGATAATATCAAATACATTAACAATATCTTTTGCTTTACCAAACTGTGCGATATTTTCTGCTTCTAATAAAAATCGCTCCAATTGTATCTGGTATTCTCCCATCCGCTCCCCGGATAAAACACCAATCTGTGTCTCACCGGGAGATCGATTTACCAGTCCTGCCGGATAAAACTCCTTTATTGCAACAATTACACCAAGTATCTGATCATATGCTTTATACGTAATTCCAAATCCTCCAAATCCGATACATGTACCGATCAAATAACGATTTGCTATTACCGTCCCAGGGATCAGATGAAATGCCTGCTGCGGTGGTGTTCCCTCTTCATATCCGCAAAATGGACATTTACTCTTTGTGCCTTTTACATTAAAGCAATTCATACATAACTCATTTGACATTTTCTTTCTCCGTCCTTATCTTTATTACTCCAAAATAAATCTATTGTTTTCGTCACCTATATCCAAAATGGATCCCGCCTCCAAAGAAATCTCCATATTTTGTGGCAGGCAATTCTCACTTTGATTTTTGAACGTTCCATTACTGGAATAATCTTTAATAAAGAATAATTTTTCTTTTTTATCATATCGTATCTCACAATGTTTTCGACTAACTTTAGGACATTCCTCTCCAAACACAAGATTGGCACGCTGGGGATCTCTTCCAATTATGATTGTCCCTTTGGTAAGATCAATTTCCCCACCTGCGTACATTCCGGTTATTCCGCGCATTATCCCCCGCGGAATATGGAATTCATCATAAATTTGCTGTTCCATAGTATCAATTTCGTGTTGTATTACTTTTTCATAATCAATACTTTTCTCAGCATTATTTAAGTCTGCAGCCTTTTCTTCTCCGGCTTTCTTTTCTACAGATGCCTCTTCTGTTTTATGTTTGTTCCCAAAGAATCTGTTCATAAAATTCATATGACTATTCTTCTGTTTCTTCATTGCCTTCCTCCAGCACTTCAGTCCAGTTAAACTCTTTATTACAAAGAGGAATAAAAAGCAGTTTTACATCTCCAAGTATGATCTGATCGTATGCATGAAGTTCTTTTGATTCAAGAATCACTTTATCATTTACGTAAGTCAGTTCCTTCGAATCTCCGGATTGAATGAGATACAGATGATGTTTTGGTTCATACACAATCAATGCATGTTTTTCTCTGGAAACCGTCTTTTCCCCCTCCAGACATACATCCATATTCAAATCACGTCCAATAAAGTTTTTTCCCTGTACTAAACGAAAATCTTTACCAAGATGTTTCCCATTCAGACAAATAAGCCATCCGACTACAGGTTTTAACCCTGTTGTACCAACCGTTTTTCCTCCCGGAGTAATTGCTACTGTATAATCATCATCTTCTTGCGGCTGTATATTAAAATTATTGATCACCGGCTGCTGTATATTGAGATCCATTGGCTGTATCAGTGGCGATGACTGCGGTCCGGGTTGTTGTACCGGCTGTGCAATGGATTCTCCTAAGGACTGACTTATTGCTACATTTTGTGGCTGGTTTAACGGAATCGTAACATTAGATTGGTTTAATGCACGATCCACTTCGTGTGACACAAATGCCTCCGGGTCAGAATTGTAATGAATTTCCGATTGTTCCTTTGGCGCGACAAAATCATCTTGAACCAGCGATTGATTTGCCGGGCCATTATCATAATGTTCTTCTCCCGGAATTTCATACCCCAATCCTATTGTATGATCTTCGGAAGGAGCAGCATAATTTGCTTCCGGCTTCATCTGAAAGTTATTTATAGGCTGTTGCTGCGGTGATACCATTGGCTGTGGCTGTACCATAGACTGCGGCTGCACTTGCTGCTGCATTCCGGGCGCAGGTGCAAATGCCTCTGTTACTGTATCTGCTGCCCCAGCATTACAACTCGGACATGTTCCAAATTTGTCTTGATCATAAAAATGACCATTGTTACAACGAATTAACTTCATATTTAATTGCCTCCTTAATGTTTGTTTATTATCCTATTATCATACTGTAAAATTGCTACAGATGTGTTATCCTGCGACCGCGTATTGGTTCGGACTGCTGTCATAACCAAAGTTTCTGCTTTCTTCTCCATGCTGCTTGTTGGACTATTGATGATTTCCCATATCTGTTCATCTGACAACGTCTTAGTTATTCCATCACTACACAACATCACTACGTCACCCGGAATCAATTCAAATGGGGTATAATTAATATCAATCAACTCCAGTCCGCCAATTCCAAGAAAACTAATCAATGCTTCTTTCTGTGGCTGCGCCTGTGCCTCCTGCAATGACATTTCTCCATTTGCAACCATCTCGCTTAACCGCAGTAAATAGTTGTGATCTCTCGTCATCTGTTTCATTTGCGCGCCACGTTTCACATAAATCCGGCTATCTCCAACAGATACCCAATACAAATGATTATTTTCTGCAATAACCGCTACTACTGTTGAGCCTGAGCCATGACCATCTTCCTGAGGAAGATCCGCAACCACTTGATCAATCCGTCGTACTTCCTGTTCCAAAAAGGCAGGTATATTAACTTCCGGAAGTTTTTCAATCTGCTTAAAATCATTGTACATCATTTCAATTCCAATTCTTGCAGCCCTTCCACCATCAGCCATACCTCCCATACCATCACAAACGATTCCGAGAACCCTTGTCTTTTTATTGGCTGACAATATTTTACTTCCGGATACATATACGGCATCCTGCTGATATTCCCGCTTTCCCTGATGGGAAAACGAAAATGTCTGTAATTGAGGTACTTTCCGCTCTACATAATGATGCTGTTGCTGCATAGTGGGTTTTCCCCCCGCTGTATTTCTATTCCAAATCACGCTTATCACCTTCCTTATAAATGCTAAATTCAAATTTTTCTCTACCTGCTGTAATCACATCCCCTTCTTGTAACAATTGTCTTTCCGTCAATCGTACACCATTTACCATCGTACCATTTAATGTATCAAGATCCATGACATAGAAACCTAATTGCGTTGATTCAATTGCAAAATGCTGTCTTGACATCTTATCGTCATCGGTATGTATTTGACACATTTTATCTCTTCCAACAAAAATACTGCTATCAATATTACATATAATTTCTTTCTGCTTTCCGTATGAATCAGTCATAAGAAGCCTTATCTTTTTGGTTTTAGGTGTTGAAATTCCAACTGTAACTGTCGTTGCATTTCCAAATCCCATCTTACCACTGGTTTGTTCAACAATTCCGCCATGACTTCTTAATACCAGATATACAATCAATAAAATAATAACAATTGCTCCAATTAAAATTGCCCACCAAAATGTCTTTAAAAACTGGATCATACCATATGTAGTTTCATTGACTCCGTCCACATGCACACTTAACTCTGATGGGGTTACTGCAATCGGTGAATGATCAATATCCGTTACATTGGAAATTATCACCTTATAATCATCTGTAAACAAATTCTCCGCAAATATCAAAACACACTTGTACGTTTTGACATCATATTTTAAGGATTCAATTTCAATTTTTTGATTGTTTCCTCTGGTAACAGTATAATTTTTAATAACCTCTGCTCCCTTCATTGGTTCGCTATAGACAAATGAAAGGGAATTATCATTTTCTTTTTGTAAGTTACCTGCTGTTGGCGTTTCTTTATTCTCCTGCCAACTGTATGTCTGCGATATTTTCTGATTTTCACAAACCTTTGTTTTGCCAAAAGAAAGAGTAATTTGTCCACTTTTATCGAATACGGTACTATCCGAAGCAGAAAATGTAGCAACTATCGTTTTTTCCAGCCAGGAATTCAAATCGTTAAAACATTTGGCAATATTCATTTCTGATTTTTCCGATATTTTTATTCCACCATTATCCTGAAAAGCCGAAGCCTCACTGCCATCCACTTTTGATTTTGTTTTTAACTGTATCATGTAGAACGCAGCATTTTTACTCATTTCTTTCATCTGCTGTCTAGCTGTATTCTCATTATTGTCACTGGTTGCCTTTTTATAATTGCCTCCTGTCACGCAGACAACTACCCTTCTTTCAGGTGAGTCCTCTTCTGCATTAAGAATATTAATCACATTAACTACAGCATTCCATAGATGACTCGTCTTTTCCTTTTGTTCTAATAAAGAATCAATCTCATGACTTGCTGTGTCCTTTTCTGACTCCGTCGCTCCTTTTTTAATCTCAATTCCCGGTTTTGCTGCAAACTTATCGCCAAAACCATAGATTTTTATCGCATCACTGCTCTTTAAGGCGGCAACTTGTCTTTTTAAAGCGGCAGCAATATCTTGTCTCTGCGTTTTCGTAACATATTGGGATAATTCCACTACATAAATGTATTCAACACCACCGTCTTTTTCACTGTCAAAAAAATGAATATCTGAATTATACTTTAATTCTTCATTATCAAATGTTAACGTGGGCTGTATGTCTGTAAGAGCACTTTCTTCACTTCCTGTAACATATGTCCTGATCATTGGTGAATTAATGTAAATCTGCTCTAATTGTTCTTTTGCATGCACCGTACTATCATTTCCAAAAAAACAAACCATCATCAAAAGAAATGCAGCCAGTCCTATCTTCATCAATCGTTTTCCCATCTTCGTTCCTCCTTGCAATATGGAATCATAATCAATTCTGTCTTTCCAACTCGTATAACATCATCTGCCTTAAGTTCCACATAACTCTCAATCGTTTCATCATTCAGATACACTACATTCCCCTCTTCTGACGAGAGAAAAAAATGATTTTCTTTCGGATCATAAACTACTGCACAATGCTTTACTTTTGCAATTGTCTTATCACCCACAATGGGAATATCCATTGTCATAGACCGGCCTACAAAGTTTTTGCCTGCATGCAGGCGATAATCCTTGCCCGCTTCTTCTCCGTTGATACATACCAGCCAGCCGGTCACCGGATTTACTGCTTTTTTTGCATTTAAAAGGGAAACGGTTTTATCCTTATCTTCTTCTAAGACGTCCGATTTTTCAATAAACAAAGCACTCATAATATCTTGTTTTCCTACATTGATCGGATCCACCTGCCTTGGTTTGCTATCCCCCTCCTTTGAATAATTTGTGACAATATTAATATCATCTAATGACATACGAACCGTTTTGTCATCTTCAACCACTCCCTTATTTCCCTTTTTCAGGAGTTCACTTTCCGCCTTACAATGCGGGCATTTTCCGTTAAAAGCTGCATCATCATAGAAATGCCCATTATTACACTTTACTATTGCCATACTTCTTCCTCATCTCCTAATCATTTCTTACTACAATTGCAGAATAATTATCCATATTGGTGCCTGTACCATTTTTCAAAACTTCCTGCACCATCGCATCAATCCACTCTTCACAGGTTTTTGACTTTTTCAACATTTTTGACATCTGTTTTTCTTCAATCAACTCCCAAAACCCATCACTACATAACATAAATGCATCTTTCGGTTTTATCTCTATCCATTCTGACTGTGAAAATTTAGGAGTTTCCCACGGAGTACCCATGACTCTAAGCAATTTGCTCCGGTCAACATGATGGCGAATATCCGTTTCTTTTATACGCTTTGTATTGCAAAGCATTTGCGGAACGCTGTGATCCAGTGTACGCTGCATAAACTTCCCTTTTCGAAAGAAATACACTCTGGAGTCTCCCACATGATACCATTTTGCTCTATTGCCTTGTATCTCAAGAACTGTAAGAGTTGTTTTCATGGAATTTCCTGCATTTAACTCCTTTTGCTTTTCCAGCAGTGCCTTTTGACTTTGGCAGATACACTCCGGCATTTCTATCTGTTCATTACTGTCAATGCATGCTTTTATATAGGCAAGTACGAATTGCGATGCATAATCTCCTTTTCCATGTCCTCCTAATCCATCTGCCAGCAAAAAAACAACTCGACCCGGTTTTTCAATTACCTGAATACTGTCTTCGTTATTATTTCTCTCACCCTTATCGGATATAAAACTATATGTAATCATTTTTCTCACCTTTTCTATGGTTTTTGAAACACAAATTCTTCATCACTCAAACGAATTTTACTCATATTAGACAATTTGCATGGGGAGCCGGGCGGCAGCATAACTCCATCCACAAATGTATGATTCATGGAGTTTGCGTCTGAAATATAGTAATCATTTCCCTGCTTAACGATTTTCGCATGTACGCGGCTGATTGTCTCATTATCCGAAATGACATAATCTACCTGCGCTGCATCTTTTCCAATCAAAAATTCATTTCCCTCAATTGCCTTTATCTCATTACTACGACATCTTGTCAGTGTTGCAAAAGCCACGCCTGCACTCTCCTGTTTCAAATAAATTGTGTGATCGGACACCATTTTCCCGGCATTTCCATTATTCTCCTGCATCCAAACAGCTTGATTTTCTCCGCTAATAACTCTGCCTATATTTTTCATGGGATCATCCGTCTGTTCATATCCATTTTGAAGTTCACCAATTGGCAGTATCTTTTGCTCAATTCCACCGTTTGAGATTACATTCTCATCAGAAGAAGTTGTATCCATTCCCGGTATGGCAATTCCGCCGTAATCCTTTGTTTGATTTACTTTGTTTTTATCCTTCTTTTGGAAAAAGGACTTCTTCTTTTTCTTCTTTTTATCATCTTTCACCTGTTCAATCTGCGGCTCTACTCTTATTTCCTCTTTCTGATCTATATTGTGTTCTGTCTGACTTCCAATTTCCTCAACGGAAACTGCATATTCATCATTGCCTGAAATATTTATATTATTTGATTGATCTGCCATTGTTCTTTGAACAGAATCCCGAATCAACTCCATAATTAGTCTATGAAATTCGCTTAACTCAAACTTCGTACTGTTTACACTTTGTACAAGCTGGCCAATATAACTGCCGTCTTCTTTGGGATTAAACTGTGCTTGCTGTATGATCGTACGCAGCAATACGGTGCTGCTGATCCCACTATCCATTCCTTGAATTGGAATACAGATCATTCCGATTCTTCCGGATGTTGGCTCAATAAATATCGAATTTAAGCCAATCATTACCATCTTTTCATCAATCAAATACTCTTTCAATTGTAAAAATGAGTCCGTCAACTGTCGTAATAGATCCAATACTTTCTGCCGGCTTAATATTGACTCAATGTATTTTTCCAACGATATCATCCCAGTGATATTGTATTTTATAATGCGCTTCGCATCACTTTGCATAAATTCAATAGGGATTAACCCATTAATTTCATTGTTTTTCATCATCCCAAAAGCCAGGCTGTCAATTACTTCATAACGATTTAACTCATGAACAATACGCACTCCTTGACTTGATGGTACAATACTAATTGGATTCATTCATCAAACCTCCTGTATTTTTAATAATTATAGCGATATAATGAAATCAATTGCCATATATCATTTTCTTTCACAAACAAATTCCCCTTAGAATTCATGTCCCTTGCATCCTCAAACTTAGGTTCAATGCACATCTTTCCGGTAGAATCAATAAGCCCCCATTTGCCATCCTTTTTTACTACAGCATAACCATAACTAAAAGATCTTGCGTCCTCATACTGGGGAGCTATCACCATATTGCCATCTTTATCAACAAACCCCCAGTTTCCATCTTTTTTAACCGCTGCATAGGAATTGTCCATATAGAATGGCTTCACTTCCTCATAAGCATCCTGCCCTATCCTTTCTCCCTTCAATGAAGTCATGATCCATTGCTCTCCCTGCAGGAAAAACACACGTTCATTGACTGTGGCAAGTTCTCTTTCATCCGTTGCCACTTTATAGTAATTATCATTTCCAACAATTTTTCCTGATGTATCGATCAGAGCATATCCTTTTTCTGTCAATACTACAGCATATCCATTATAAAACGGAGTGGCATCTACATAAGTTCCTAATACTTTTGTTTTATTTATATTGTAATAATCACATCCATTTTCAGTAATAAGTGCATAGGTATCCCCCTGCATATTTCCTATACGCTCCGCTGCTATGTTGTCCGGAATAACCCCTCTTTTATTGGCTGCGGAATCCATAAAATAGGCTGTCCCATCCTCTTCCTTTACGTATACTTTATCCGATATAAAATCTCCGGCTTCCACGTATTTCACGTCAGTAAGCAAATCTCCGGCAGCACTCACATACCCCCAAAAATCTCCAATCCGAACCGCACAAATATCATTACTGTACATGGACACTTCTGAAACAGACGATGCCAACACGGTATACGCATATTGAATATCATCCATAAGTTTATCCAATTCTGCACTTGCTGCGCCATAGTTTTTTGCTTTGCTATATATACTAAAACATTGCGCATACATATTATTCTCTTTATATTTGTTTATCGCATATTCATATGCCAGCGCATTATCCGGATAAGTCGTTATGATATTTTCCATATAATCAAATCCTTCATCCGAACGATTGTTATTAAAATACAGATCTGCCACTTCTTTTCTGACAGAAATATCATCCTTAATGGCAATCGCATTTTCATAATTTTCCACCGCATCAATAACGACGCCATCCTTCGCATACTGTCTTGCTGCTGTCAGATATCCGTCATACTGTTTTTGCGTAGTTACTGTTGTGTCAATCAATTTGTACCATGCTGCTGCCATCAATATAACCAGCACAATGGGAATCAAATTTTTATACCTATACTTCATTTTCTCACACTCCTGTCAAAAACATTGATATTGTCGTTCCTATTAATATAAAAGGGCCAAATGAAATGGTATCTTTCCGGCTTTTCCTTTTCGTCAAAAGCATTCCACACGCTCCAAAGAATGCAACGATCAATGACATAAAAATTGCGGTTGCCATCCCTGTCGTACCTTGGAATAACCCCATAATCATAAAAAGTTTAATATCACCCATGCCAACACTGTTTTTCACGATTAATTTACATAATATCCCGATAACGAATATTGCTGCCATGGCAATAAGCGAAGAACTAAATTCTTTGTATACAACGGCAGAATCCGCTCCAAGCTGTATTCCGACCGTTATCAGCCAGATCACGGCTGATGCCAGCAATAATTTATTGGGAATGATCTTGTCATAATAATCTACAAATGCGATTGGACATAACAATCCATAAAGCAGCATGAGCCTCATATTATGAATAAAAGAATTTATACCTGCATAACCATATACAAGTGTTATGGATAATGCTATGATCACAAGCACTGTCGCGCTTACAAAGATTTTTTCCTTTTTTTTGAAAGGATAGATGGATCGTATCTTCGTCTTGTCAATATACCAAAAGGATACTATATACACACTTAATGATGTGATGATCAATCCAATTATTTTTACAATTTCCATACTTTCCTCACCTTCTTTTATTCTCCAAACCAGCCTTTTGTCTCTGCTGTCTGGCAAAATGTAAAGCGCATATTGATTGGCAAAAGCGGTATTACCTTTACCTGGTAAACTGCCACAATCTTAATATCATTTTCTCCGTCTGCAAAAAGTTCGGATTTTGTAAAATTAATTCCATTCAAATAGGAATTCCCTTTTGGAACCACTCCAAGGCTTTTTAAAAACGATTCACAATCTTCATCTTCAGATGACTTAAAATGTCTCTTTGACATAACTTTTGCAACCGGCGCAGCAATCAAATAAGAACTTGCTTTATTAATTACCTCATTTCCGAACAGTGCTGCAAGACTTTTAATAAAAGCGACCGGATCTTCTGCTATATCCTTCAGCTGGCTTTCAATTGCCTGCACGTTTCCTGCCCCGCTTTGTATCTGCTGATAAATAGATTGTCCTGTACTTTTCCATGTATCCGCATTCATTGGATTTTCCTTTAGACCATTGTAGCCCTGCACACTGTCTTCTTTAATTTTTTCTACTCCGTCCATCATCGCCCCAACATTATTTACAATATCTGTCATTTTCGCATTGGCATCTTCTCCTTGCTTTACCAGATCCTGTTGTTTTTTATTTAACCCGGTCAAGCCATACAGATATGAATACTGCGAAATCTCTTTTGCTGTCTCATTAATGGCAATTGACATCTTGGATTGAACATAACATATATTTACAATTGTCAATATCGTGACGATAAAAAACATAAAAAAACTTAATGATAGTGTTGCTTCTATAATAATTGCACCGTCTTCATCTTTCAAATTCATAAGCTCACTCCCTTTCTCTTAATAATATCCATTTGAACGTGCATAGCTTAACGTATACCAAGCCACATTATCTTTTGGATTTCCTTCATAATCCCGCGTCCATGGCATATCCAGAAGCAACGGAGTCACTTCAATCTTCGAAGATACTGTAAACCACGTCTTTACCGCACTCAATTCATATGGCTTTTCTGTAATTTTAGACATATTACATTGAATTACATCTGCCGTACGGACATAAATCTTATTCTCATTTCCCTGTAGCAGAGAAACCATTAAAAAGATTTTCAAATAATCACTATATTGCAGTTTTACATCCGTAATAGACTCTGAATCGGACGATTTTACATCTCTCAGATCGTCAAACACTTCACCAAACTGCGTATGCCATGTTTTCTTTGATTTAATAATAACTACCGGCATACCGACTTTTAAGCAAGCAAGATCATAAACACTTTCTGCCATTACAATTGCCAGTATCACTGCAATTTTTGTAAGTGACGGTGGTATAATACCCTGGGATGCTAGAAAAACACCCTTTGCAATGGAATTTAATTTTGCATTAGACCAGTACTCCTTAAATCCATATACCGCATTAAATGCATATCGTATCGCAAAAATTGTTCCATAGCAGCAGCCTTTATTCGCAGTAAGTGATGATTTTCCATACAATATGTATTCTGCCTCTCCGCTAAATGCATAGTTATTTTTATTAGAGATGACCTTGTTGGTAAGCGTCTTATTATCCTTATTTGTCAACGCCTCATCGGTCCACGCATTGATCACATCGGTTTGTCTTATGGCTGATAATGTCTTTCCCAGATCACTAACATCTTTTCCCATAGACTCCGCTGTATTGTATAATCCTTCATTTACAAAGGTATCATAACTAAGCATACTTGTTATATAATCAACGGAATAGAGATCATCTCGTAACGTTGTTGCCAGTTTTGTCAATTGATCTGTTATACTTCCAAAAAAATTCGACATTGTATCGGCCGCTTTTGAAAAGTCTTTTGACTTCCGACCGTCTTTTATATGTATTTCCTCCGAATTATCTTTAGTAGACGGAAGTTCTTTTATCGTAATCTTCGTGTCATCCTGCGCCTCTCTTTTTTCTCCTTCCTTTATATTTACCTCCTTTGGTTTGTACTCATCCGGCAGGCCATCATCATTCGGAACTCTTGTTTCCTCTTTCTTTTCCAATTCATCTAATTTATCATCATATTTTTTATATTTTTCCTCACCATCTCCATCATTTGTATTTTCAAAAATATCCTTACAAATTTTGTAAACCTTATCATCTCTGACATCCGGTTTCTGGTTTGATTTATCACACCAATCCGATGATATCGTATTAATATGATTTTGATATAACTGTGCAAAACCGGAATCTACGATACCATTTAAGGTGTTAATATCATCAAATGAATCCTCAAATTGCTTTTCTGTAATCTTTGTCTCCCATTGTTTGTTGATCACTTCAACATAATCTTCCGAACCACTTGACTTGATATCAACAATTTTGCTGCTTCCAAACTTTGTCTGTTTGATTCGGCTGCTGATATCACTCATATGTGTTTTGATAAAACTCAAGTGTTCTTTTAACTTTCCAAAATCCGACTCGGTTAACTCCAATAACCGGTTGATAAGATATCCATCCATATTGTTTTCTCTATCACTTCCATCCCGCATCTTATCATCCGCTTGAACAATTTCTGTATTTTTTCCTTTTCCCTTAAGTGTATCGATATGATCACTCCAAGTCTTTTCCTTATCTTGAAATTCTTCAAGCAGATCTTTGCCCTCTAAAAGTGACTTTTTCTGTATTTTATTGATTGCTTTCATGGCGTCTTCCATTTGATTTACCGCCTCGTCTAAAGCAACACGGATCACTTGAATTTTGGTACACTGGTCCTCTATCTCCGCATTTAATTTTGCTCTCTCCTGTGCGTAGACTGTCGCAGCATTTTTATCCCCTACTCCGGGAACTTTACCTTCATGCACTTTCCAATAGGATGTATTTTTTCCGCCCGTACCGGAAACATCTGCGGCATCGATTTTTTCTTGATAATCACGGCAGATGTTCTCATATTGGGACTGTCCTTTTTTTGTGCTTTCATCAAATGACTGCAGCGTCTCATACCAGTTTAACATTTCATTTAAAAGCCCCACATACTTCTCATACAACTCGGGCACCTTAACAGCTTTGATCATTGTATCCCGCACGTTATTTCCGGAATTAATGGCAATTGCCCGGTCTAATTGATCTTTTACGTTATCGTACTCTTCCATATTTTTTGTCAGTTTATCAATGGTGGTCTGTATCGTTTTTCCTTTTTTTGCTTCCGGCATCTTAATATTATATTTTTTGTCTTTTGGATTAAAATTTTTCACATCGGTATCCAGATACAAAAAGTTGATTGCTGCTTTTTTTGCCAATTCCTCAAAGTTTCCTGCATTGGCATTTACTTCCGCGATCACTTTTTTCATCCCCGCCACTTCCGATATATTGGCGTTGTTCACCTCTTTAATTATAATTTTATTGTAGTCTGTTATGTGATCATATAATTTATTTAATTGTCTCAAAAGATCATTTTCCGCATCACACATGTCCTCTTTTTCATCAATTAACTTAGCATCTTCTTTGCTGTTTTCCGTTTTTTCCTTGATATCCTGAATCCCCTTCAGTAATTCCAGAGTTCCGTTGATCGGACTGCGGTATTTCATAAAATTTACAATCTGGGTCTTAACAATGGCCGGATTATTAAATCCGCTATTACTTATCGTATCCAGAGAAAAGGAGTCCTTTACACTCTTGATATTAAGTAAATCATTAACTTCTTTTGGATTTTTATCAAACCAGCCAATCATCTGCTTTGCCATATTTTCCGACTGTTCTTTTGTTAATCCGGCACTTCCCAACGCTTTTTCATAAAAATCTTTCGATAGTTCTTTTAATTCTTCTTTACTCTTACATGTTCCAAGCAGACCATAATATTCATTTAATTGAGAATCAAATTGTGTCATTGCTGTATTCAATGCCAGATCCCCTGCAGAATCCACTACAGCCTGGCCAAGATGCATACGAGAGACATCGACAAAAAGACTGGTTACTACCAGCACCGGCACCAATATAATGACTAAAAACACAGATACTGCTCCGTTATTTTTTCGAAATAAACGCATTGCTCCACTTCCTCTTTCTCATTAATCCTTAAATTTTGAAAATATCTCTTTTACTTTCCCAAGTGCTTCATCTATCTTTTCCTTTAGTTTGCTTTGTTGATAATAATCCACTGCCATATCCGTATTACGGATAAATTCACTTCCATCTTCTACCGTTACTGTTTCATATGCATCAAACGGTATCGTCATAATATCATTTTGAAATATAAATTTAATCGGAAAAGAAACCTTATACTTTGTCTTTGCTGTAAACGTAGAATATAACACATAATTTTTATATTCTGTCTTACACTCTACATCTTCCGGCTCCATATTTGAGAAAAAACCACCGGCATAACTTTTTATGCTTTGATCCAATTCCTCTTTCACTTCATTTTGTATCTTCCTGCTCGTAAAAATATGCCGATAAGGCTGTACATTCGTATTTTTAGTAGGAACTTTCTTCCCTTGTAATTCTTCTGTCACCGGCTTTACCCATGGATTGGAATAGTATTCTGCTCCACGTATCGCCGCCGTCGACGTGTAGCGGGAGACTGCGGACCGGATCACATACATGTTTCCAAAAAAGATCAGGAAAAAAATCACATAGAACATGATTGGAAATACGAAACTCGCTTCCACGATCATGACTGCTCCATTTTCACTTTTCAGTTTTTGGTATAGTTTTCTTAGTTTTTGTTTTATCATAGCATTCTCCCTTGAAATCAGTATTTCTTAGGACAAAGGTGATTGTAAATAAATTACAATCTCCTTCATCCCCAGAAAATCAAAAAGCAAACACTGCAAGCATTTTGAAAGTTATTTTGGCTTGTCACCATTGATCACGTTAGTCGATGTAGTAGTAATAGTACCAAATAAAGAATTTAACAAGTCTGTAATCTTTTCTTTAAACACAAATGCTAAAAGTACAGCAACTCCAATCAAAACAACAATTGCTACAACGTTTACTTCTCCTGCTTCATCTGTAAAAATATTCTTTACAGTTTCCACAGTTCTTTCTTTTGTTCTTCTAGCCAAGATGTTGGCTTTCACATACATAGCTGTCATTTTTTTATTCATCCTTCTCACCTCCTCTTTTTGATCTATATATAACAGAATAATTCTGCATATACCTAACCCTAAGCACACTATACATTTCCAAGATTAGCGAAGATTGGTACCACAATCAATATCAGCACACCCACAAACATAATACACATCGGCAACATCAATTTGCTTTCTGCTGCCTCTCCCTGTTGCTTTACATGCTGTCTCCTCGTTTTCCATACTTCACTGCTCTGCTCCGTGAGCATACGTACCAGTTCCGCATTTCCCTTTAGCATCCCCTGTACAATTGTTGCCGAAAACTTTTTGATTTCCGACAGTACGCATCGGTTTCCAAACATTCGAAATGCTTCCACTTCCGGAACACCATTTTTCATTTCCTCTAAAGTGCGACGCATCTCCTGATACATTGCCGTATCTCCTGTTTTTGAAACATATTCCCAAGCATCGCGCATAATCATTCCGGCATTGGTCAACAATGCTAATTTGGAAACTACGTCTGAAAAATCCGAGATCATTTCATCAGATCTTTTTTTGATCTTATCATTTATCTGATTGCCAAAATAGTAATATGCCAATCCTGCAAACATAAGCATCACCAGCAATGCCCCCAGTTCCCCGGTAACACCATATAGGATAAAAGCAGTCACGGCTAATGTGGCAGCGTACGTAATCTTCTGCGCATAGATTACCCGAAGATAAAAATCTGCATATCTCTTTTCATAAAAGATACTGATCTGTTGTTTTAAATCACGGTGTTTTGGTTTTTTATAGGAATAATGAATCAATTCCAACAACCCATAACCAAAGCAGTACAATTCCTTCAGCGGATATTCTTTTTCATCAAGTCTTTGGAACAATCCTGCGTATTTGCTGCTTAACCCAAAGACAATAAGCCATATCAGCAACAGTACACTGCCTATTGACATAATTACAATCTGTGTCATTGATAATCCAAGCATCTTTTCTCCTCCTAAAGTTTAATATCCAATACACTCTTTCCAACAAAGTAAGCGATAACAAATAGTACAATGGCAATTGTCGTCGCTATGATTCCTGCCGGCGTAGCAAAATTCGCCGCAAATTCCGGACTCATGAGTTTTATAACAGCTACAAGAAAAACCGGTATTACGATCATGATCTTCTGCTGTAAACTGTTGTTTGCTGCCATTGTCTTTATTTCCCCTTCAATTTCCATCTTTTCACTGATGATCAGATGGGTATTATTGATAACGTCTCTCAAATTACCGCCCTGCCGATAACATATTTCAAAAACATTGGCAAAACTTTCGATATCATCCACATCACTGCGTCTTCCAAAATCCTGGATCAGACTTTCAATTGGAATATTGTTGTATGTTCCTGTTAAAATCACATTCAATTCATGTAAGATATCCGCATCGGCATCGTACTGCACCTGCAGATCTTGGGCAACACTCTGAAACGAATCCATTACATTTTTGCCTGAATTCAAGGAAGTTGCCAGGGAATCTAACATGTCTCGGAATTGAATTTTCAGACTTTTCTGCCGCTTTTCTCTTAATGAATTTGTGATAACGGGCATTGCCAGTTTTAACGCCGCCAAGCCAACCCCAACACAGATAACGACATTTAAAATATATGTCAGTCTGGTTGGATTTCCATATTGATCAGTGCCCAGACCGCCATAAAACAGGTATCCTGCCAAAGCCCCGACTACAAATACGAGCACTGTATATAGCAGCCGCTCTGTTACTGACATTTTATAAACGTGGTAGTTCGTAACTTTCATCTGGGTTGCTGACATATAATATGCAGGTTCTTTTTCCTTTTTCTTAAACATTTTCATCACCACTCTCCTTGATATCCCATTAATTTCAACTTGAAGTCATTTTGCAATTTTCCTACCCTTTTCAAGTGTCCGGACACATGCTGTATAGAAGAATTTTCATCTTCAACAAACTGATATAACGGATTCAATATGATCTGTCCATCACGATAGCCTACAACTTCTGTTATTTCCATGGTCTTTCTCGATTTATCACGTAATCTTGATAAATGAATGATAATATCAATTGCAGATGCTATCTGTTGTCTGATTGCCTCCAATGGGAGTCCTTCTGCCCCTTGCAGCACCATTGTTTCCAGACGGCTGAGCATATCCTTTGTTGAATTGGCATGACCGGTAGACAAACTGCCATCGTGACCGGTATTCATCGCCTGAAGCATGTCCAAAGCCTCTCCTCCACGAACCTCTCCTACAACAATACGTTCTGGTCGCATACGCAGTGAGGATTTGATCAGATCACGGATATTAACCTCTCCTGCTCCGGATGAGTTTGCATTACGGGTCTCCATACTAACTAGGTTATCTATTCCCGTTATCTGTAGTTCTGCGGAATCCTCAATTGTAATAATTCTTTCATCTTTTGGTATATAATTGGATAACGCATTCAAAAATGTTGTTTTTCCGGAACCCGTACCTCCACTGATAAAAATATTAAATTTTGCACGTACTAAAAGTTCCAGTTTTGCCGCAATTTCTCTTGTAATCGAACCATAACGAATCAGCATATCAATTGTCATAGGCGTTTTAGAAAACTTACGGATAGTTACCGTCGGACCACACAACGCAATCGGCGGAAGCACGACATTTACACGGGAGCCATCCGGCAGACGCGTATCTACAATAGGATTTGCCTGATTGACTTCTCGACCGGCCATACCTACAATACGCTGTATCACATCCTCTAACCGTCTCTCACTTTCGAAGTGCTCCTGTAAACGAATCAGTTTACCTGATTTTTCTATAAAGATATTCTGCGGTCCGTTAATCATAACTTCCGTGATATCATCATCGCTCATAATCGTATCCAATATCCCAAAACCACGGATGGAACTGTAAACCTGGTTTACAATTTTAACCTTTTGGTCAATTGATAAAAACTGGCCTGCGAATTGCTGCTGCACTAATTCTCCAATTTTTTCTTCCAACTGCTCATCTGACAATTCATTCAGGTTAAAATTGTCAAAGATAAAACTTTTAAGGTAGTTTACAATATCCTCGCTGCTGAACTGGCTCATTTTTCCTCACCTACTTTTAAATATTTTCAAAAAGCTGCTCTTTCGCAATCTCCTCAATAATCTGAGACTGGGTTGCACCGCCAAATCGATTGATTGCACCCAACGTCGATATTGGCTGATCAATGATTGAACAATCGGGGCGGTTGCTCATATTGTTATAAAGCAGCTGCGCTTTTGAAAGAATACTGCAATCCTCTTCCTTTTCCATCATCTGAAATACCCCAATTGCCTTTCGTGCCTTTTCATTCGCAGTTGCACTGCCATCGCTAAGGCAAATTATTTTTGCTGCATAACGCGAAATCAACAATTTAAAACTGTCACGCATTACAAAATTAGTGTCTACCACAATATACTCATAGTCTTTGGTAAATAAATAATCTTCAAATATTGTCTTTAAATTATCCTCTGTCATAGAAAAAATATCATATGGATTACGACAGCTGTCAAAGAAATTCACACCACTCTTGTCTACCTCAAGATACATTTCCAGTTTCATCGACACATTTGCCTTTTTACTCTTCACTGTGAAAAGTACATCGCTCATCGTGTATTTACCATCTGCCATAAAATTCATCCAGACTGAGCCAAGTTCTTCCAAATTTAAGTAAAACACCTTTTTTCCTTCTCTTGCTTTTTGTAACGCAAACGCACAAGCAGCTGTTGTACAGCCCGTTCCTCCTTTTGGTGATGTGAATACTATTACATTTCCAATATCTTTTTTGCCTTCAAGTCGATAGTTATTGGATTCCTTTTCAGAGAATACTTCCAAAATCCCTTTATACAAGTCACTGATCTTTTGATATTTGCAAATTGCTTTCTGTCCATTGCACTCTGCAACCCCATAAGTTTCTACCAAATATGCAAAGGAGACTTCTGATGGCAATTTACTAAAATCAATGTGGATTCCCTCTTTTCCAAGAACAACTGCATTTCGGTTGTGGCGCAAATATTCTGCCAAATATCTGGCATCCGTAAACGCAGACACCTCAACCCGATCCGACAATCTTTCATTCATTGCCGAAACTACTTTGTTTAGGTAATTGGAATCATCATCTAAAAAAGCTACCTTTATACGCATTTTTATCCCCTTTCTGCTAAAATTCATTGTTTTTTGACATTTACTTCCTACATTTTACTAAAAATGTAGTTTTTTGTCAACTCTATTGAGTCTCTTATGTTCCTCTATGGAATGTGTACAAAATGCGCGCTTTTGGATATACTATATAAGATAGAAGACGAGTTTCAACACTTTTACAAACAAGTTGGAGGAATTGCCATATGGTTAAAGATGAACTCAACATAAGGGTGGGGGCTCGTATACGTAAAATCCGCGAGAATATGGGATACACTAGAGAACAATTTAGTGCTCTTTGTGATATATCAGACAGTTTTTTAAGCGATATAGAACGTGGGAATAAGAGCCTGACCACAAAGACATTAACGAAAATCTGCACTTCCACAAATGCTTCTGCAGATTTTATTGTACTTGGAAAGTCCGATTTTTCCGAGTCTTCGGGAGATGACAAAATACCGGAAGAACTTGATAAAATTTCCTTTTATTTACAATCAATGTCAGATAGTCAGACCGCACATATGATGGCCATTCTACGGGAATACTATCTCGCGATCAACGAAAAACAAGCGGATTAACAACACGTCAATCGTTCTTAGCAGAACACCAAACTACACAAAAGAAAGAGACAGGTCTGTTCACTAAATGTTCCTGTCTCTTTCTTTTTTTATAAAAAATCTTTCTATTCAGACCCTGGTATCTACACGCCTTAGTCGCTAAACATTGTAACATTTTGTTGGATTTTGGCATAGTTTTTTTAAAAAAACGGTCATGAACGGTGTATATTTTGATATAAACGTAAAAAATTGTTTTACTTTTTCCGGTAAATTTGCTACAATATCTGGTAATATCATTGAGCAAAGCGGGGTAACGTTATGATAACACGAACAATTTTCATTTTGGAAGATGATAGGGTGCAGCGGAAACATTTGCAAAAGTGGATGGAAGAATATGGAATTCAGCGAAATGTCTCGCTGCAGATCGTGTCGGCTTCTTCGGTTGCGGACGCGAAAGAGGTGATCCAGGCGCATCCGAAGATTTTTGCCTTTTTCCTTGACATCTCGCTAAAGAAAAGCACGGAAGACGAGGGTGGTCTGGAATTCAGCCGGTATCTGCACAGCATTCCCGCCTACCGCAGCACACCGATCCTCTATGTTACCTCTTATGCTGACCATATGGCGGACGCTTTGAATACGTTTCACTGCTTTGCCTTTCTGCTAAAGCCTTACGACAGAGAAACGCTCTTTGCCCAGCTGGATGATCTGGCGGACTCCTATATTGGGCGGCTGTATGTCCGCGATCCGGATGGGATCTATCATACCATTTCTCTCGATCAGATCATTTATGTGCGCTCTGAGGGGCGGTATCTGCATTATGTGACCGCGGAAGATGAGATCCGGTCGCGCCAGTTTTCGATGGCGGAACTGCTGCAAAAGCTGCCGGCGCATTTTGTAAGGTGCCACAAGTCCTATATTATCAATACGGAAAAGTCGAAAAATTATGATTTTACAAACCGCTATGCGGAGCTTGAAGGAACCGCAGAACATATCCCGATAAGCCGCGCCATCAAAAGCAAAGATTATTTTCACAAAAAATAAACCGGAGGAACCACGATGAATTTTGCTCTATCCATACTGTCATCCCTTTATCAGCAGACAATCCTTTTTATCTGCTGCCTTTTTCTGCTACAGCTGCCACGCAGCAAGTGGCTTTGCCGGCGCACGCTGCTTCTTTTTTTTGTCTCCTGGATCCCGATGGTTCTGATCCAGCAGTTTAACAACCACTGGGTGCTGTTATCTCTCTTTTTGATGCTGACAATTTTCACCATTACGCTGCACATTATAACCGGGCGCCGTTATCTGTATTCCCTCTTATCCATCTGCGTAAGTTATCTCCTTATGCTGTTTTCCAACCTGCCAATTTTGTTTGTATGGTATTTCTTCTGGTCGCCGGAATACATCCTTCAGGCCGCCTGGCTCTCCCTTATCACCGCTGTCCTCGGCTCTGTTTTCCAGCTTGCCGCCCTTCGTTATCTGCCGGTCCGGCAGTTTTATAAAAGTCTGTGTAAGATTCCGGCCTCAGTCAGTTATTTTATCCTGTTGTTCCTTGCCATCCTCGCATTGCTTTGCAGTCTGAGCACCGAACTTACTTATGTGCCGGAATTTATAAAGATATTTTTGATTGTTCTGCTCGGTCTGAATTCCTCGTTGATCCTGACGCACCAGATCTTGATCAACCGCCGCAATTCGATGGAACTGCACTATTATGAGCAATATCTTCCCATTCTTGACAATTTGATCGAGAAAGTGCGGGAGACCCAGCACGGTCACAACAATACGATCCAGGCTATCCTTCATCTGATCGATGTAGACAGCAGTAACGAACAGATTTCCCGCGAACTGGCAGATTATACGAAAGAATTTCAGAAAACACTTCTCCCGTCCGCACTTCTGCGCCTTGACAATAAACTGCTTGCCGCTCTTTTGTATCAAAAGCACTGTCTGGCCTCTGAGCAGGGAAAGTCACTGCATTTTTCAATTGCCGATCCCACCTGCCACTGTCCGGCAACGGAATTTGAAGTGGTCGATGCCGTAGGAATCCTTGTCGATAATGCACTGGAAGCAAGCACTCCGGGTGACCGCATCTACATCTCCATCCACCGCCGCCACGACAAAGATGGCATAAAAATCGTCGTTGACAATCCGGGACAGACGGTAAACGACGATTTTCGCGAACGAATATTAAAAAAAGGATATACCACCAAGACAAAAGAGCCGGATAAACACGGACTCGGCCTTTCCATTTTACAAAATATGGTAAATAAATACGGTGGCGCTCTGCTGATCTCCAACAAAAACCACGATGAGATCCAGCATATCTCTTTCGAATTACTGCTCTAAATACTCTCCGGTAAGCTGCATGACTCGTTCGAGGATGCCAATATTTTCCAGCGTATCTTTTCCCTCCAACGAGTGGTTTACGCCCTCCAGGCGGTGGCTGACAATGTGTGCCTGCGCACACAGGCCGAGCACCTTGTCCACTTCCGGCACCCACGGATCCGCTGTACCGCAGAAAGCGATGCCCGGCGCGGGATCTGCCAAAAATGTCTGTGCCAACGGGGTATAATAAATCTGCTTTGCCTCAAGTTTATATTTATTGGTAAAATAAGCGGCAACTGCCGTCCCAATGCTCTTTGAGATAAATGCGATCTCGTCGTACTGCTCCCACGGAACAGGCGCAAGAAATTTTTCTGCACTCTCACAGGCTTCCATAAAGGCTTCGCGCATTTTTTCATCATTTCCGCGAATGTTACTTTTTGCCCGCTTAATCTCATAATCGACATCCAGAAATGTATCATAGCCACATTCTTCTGCCAATTTTTTACTGTAGTATAACAACGGTTTTTCAAAACGATATCCGATTCCCGGAAAAAATACTGCTATCTTCACGTCTCTTATCTCCTTTATCTGCGACAATACTGGTTCAGCATTTTGATCAGTTTTTCCGTATTGATTGGTTTTGATATATGTGCGTTCATGCCCGCTTCCAGACTGCTCGCGATGTCTTCCGAAAAGGCGTTGGCGCTCATCGCGATGATCGGTATGGTTCCCACGTCTTCCCGGTCGAGTCTGCGTATCTTTCTGGCAGCATCCAGTCCGTTGAGCACCGGCATCATAATGTCCATAAGGATCACATCATATTCTCCCGGTTCCGAATTTTTAAACCGGTCAACTGCCTCCTGTCCATTCCACGCCTTCTTGACTTCCGCCCCAAGATCCCGCAGCATAAATTCTGCAATTTCCATATTCAGGTCGTTGTCCTCTACCAAAAGAACACGTATTTTCCGGCGCAGTGTATCTTTTTTGGTTTTTGGCTGACGTGAGATCCGGACACGGTTTACCCGCAGCGGAATGCGGATGTCAAATGTCGTGCCTTTGTCTTTTTCACTTTCAAATAAAATCTCTCCGTTCATGCGCTCAACAAGATGTTTTGTGATCGCAAGTCCCAGACCGGTGCCGGCATACAGCGTTCTCGCGGACTCGCGTTCCTGCGAAAACGGCTCAAAGGCGGACTCCTGAAATTCTTTACTCATGCCGATTCCATTGTCCTCGCACACAAAATGAAAACAGACTTCTTCGCTGCCCGTCGTCTCTTCCCAGCAGGTGATACGCACATAGCCACCCTCATCGCGGTTGTATTTTACCGCGTTGGACGCAATGTTCTGCATGATCTGGCGCAGATGCAGGGAACTTCCGACCAATTGATCCTGTTCAAATGTTTCGCTCTCCAGCACAAATTCCACATTTTTTTCCTGCGCCTGAATCTCGATCATATTTTTCACTTCATCTACAACCTGCGTCAGGGAAAACGGCTTTGCTTCCATGATCAGGCGGCCGGACTCCAGTTTACTCATATCCAGCACATCGTTGACAAGGTCAAGCAGAAAACTGGATGCCGACATGATCTTGTCCAGGCATTCTTCCTGCTTTTCGGGATTTCCCGTGTATTTTTTGCACATCGGAACCATGCCGCGTATTCCGTTGATCGGAGTCCGGATATCATGGCTCATCCGGCGCAGAAAACCAGTCTTTGCGGCGTTGGCACGCTCTGCTTGTTTGACAGATTCTTCCAGTTCTTTCTGGTATTGTATTTCGCGCTCTTTTTCTCCGGTAACGTCACGGCACAAGAGCAGAAATGACTCAATATCTCCTCTTTCATCGTATTTCTGAGGAACCAGGATCATCAGGATCCATTTGCCATTCTGATGTTTTGCGGTACACGAAATCACTTTATTGTGCTTTATATGCTCTCTGATATATTCCAGATTTAGGAAATCACGGCATTGTGCATAATCTTCCGGAGCCATTTCCCGCTCGATAAATGTCTCAAACATTTCTTCTACGTGTTCTTTTCCCTCCAGCGATTTCTGCAGTTTTTCCGAATCTTTGATAAGCTCCCAGCTGTCGTTTTTCAGATTGATGTACATATTGACCGAATACATCTTACTGATCGCCTGCACAATATCCAGCTGTTTCTGCATCTGAACCATATTCAGCCGGACGTAACGCGCACGCAGAAGCGCTAACATCATCCAAAGAAGTCCATAAATAATGAATCCATAGACCATCGCCGCCCGCCGCGTCGAAAATACGGACTTTTCCTTATAAAGTACACACAGATAATATTTATCCGTTTCTTCCACTTTTCCAAACCATTTTGAGTTGTCGCGTTCAAAACGGATCAGGTGCCCATGCGTACTCCGAAGTAACTGCGACGCTACAAAGGATTCCACATTTTTTCCGTTTAACCCCGCGTAGTTCGTGCTTAATATCTTTTTCCCATCGGTCACCACGACAATGCCGTCATTGACAAAGGAATAGCCGGAAAAGATGGATTCCAGCGTAAATCCGCCGTCCTCACCACTTCTACTCCGGATCTGATCGTACCGGTCAAACTGGTTGACCCTTTCTTCCATAAAAGCAAGCGTTTCATCCGCGATTTTGTCAATACGCTTTTTGTCATGACTTGTCATTGCCAGAAATAGGATGGTAAATGCGATCACCCCTATGAACAAGGGAATGATGATAACCTTTTTTTGTGCGATCTTTTTCATCCGCCCCCTCCTGTCAGTTTGTTCGATATTTCGTCAAAATTAGTAATAATATGATAACATCGTTGAGGGGAAAAGTCAATTTTAACGGTTTGTTTATCAGAAAATGAGACTCCGGGTTTCTCTTCGGGACCGAGAGTCTCATTTACTTAATATCCCCCGACTAAAATTAAAGTCCGGCTTTTAACTTTTCTTGCAGTTTCTGGTCGAAGCCATCGTCCGCACACACTTTTGCGGTGCCCTGCACCGGTTCGTAGCCGCTCATCCCATAATAGAATTTCTGGGTCATTACCGCCTTTTTTCCGTTCCGGTCGGTGAGTGTCCAATAGAGCGTTGCATTGAACGCCTTTTTCCCGGTATCGTATTCGCCGTCTGTTATTTCAAGCGTGTTTTTGACGGAGGATTGGAGTATATTGTATACTTTTTCCCGTACTTCAGTATGAAATTCCGATACATATTCGCCGTTTTTTATCGTCCTGAAATCATTACAATTTTTTACAATGTAATCCGTATGAAAATCCAAATCTTCCTTTCTCATCTTATCAATATTATCTTTGGTAATCCTTGAGATCCGGTGGGTCAAAAGCAGTCTCTCGATGTTATCCTGCCGGCTGGCACAATAATAAAAGTCAAGCAGCGCAAACATCCGGCGAAGATGAACCGTATCTTCATTCTGACTCTCTTCTTCGGTCATGCCCCATCGGTTAAAATTTTCTTTGCCGTCAGAAACCATCATGCTGTAATAATTTTTCTCGTAAAAAAGAAATGTCAGATACAGTTTTTTCCCATTATACGTGATCGTTACCGGCGTTCGATAGTCCGTCTGCGGAAAGAAATCCTGATCGGAATATAAAAACTGTTCATAGGTCACTGTCCCGACTTTGATCGAAACGTCTTTTCCGTCAAACACCTTCTTTTGCAATTTTTTTATCTGATCCACCGTATCATGGTAAAATTCCACCTGACCCTGGGCGCGCTCATTTGTGACCCGTGCCCCCATGCCCTTCATCACAGTTTCAATGTCTCCCTCGACAAGCTGCGTGGCAATTTGCTTTGCGCGGTGATGATAATAAATGGTGTCATAACTCGGACACGACAGCGCCGGAAAGATCTGTCCGGCCGTTAAGGTACCAAACACCGCACAAACCAGCACGAGAAGCGCGATTGCCACCCATTTGCCCCTCTTATCCTTCTTAATCTCTTTTTTGATCCTTTGAAATGGCTGGATCTTTTGCATTTCCATTTTATCCGTTTCTTCGTCATTTTCCGACATATTTTTCCATATTTGCCGGCACTCTTCACACCCTGCCAGATGCTCTTTTATCTCTTTTGCCGTTTCTTCCCGGCAGAGTCCTTCAACGTACTCCGGCAGAAGATCCCGTACAACATAACATTCCATATCCTTCGCCTCCTATTTTTTAATCTGTTCACGCAGACGCTCTTTTGCGCGGTAAAATGTCACGCGCGCCCACACCTCGGATTTTCCAAAGATATCCCCAATCTCCTGAAACGACAAATTTCCCATCATCCGAAGCATGAAAACTTCCTTAAACGGTTCCTGAAGTTCGTGGATACATTGATACATCCTTGCATTTTCTTCTTTGTCAATCATTTGCTGCAGCATATCCGTCTCGGATACCGGCTCACACCACTCGTCGAGCGGAATATTTTTCTCCTCCGCTTTGCGGCAGAGATCCAGCCAGATATTTTTCGCAATGCGGCACAGCCACGTCGAAATCTTACTCTTTCCCTGAAACGTATCAGCTTTCTCAATCGCCCGCAAAAATGTCATCTGCACCACATCTTCCGCCACGGTCGGATTGTGGCAGAGCGAGAGCACATACGCGTACAGCATTTTTGCATAACTACGGTAAATCTCATCAAATGACTCCTCTGTTATTTTCAAATTTTCTTCCCGCCACCTTTCTGTCTCTCTGTTTGTAAATAAGACGGCAAATTATCAAAAACGTTACAATCTATTTTTCAGATTGTACCATATCTGTTACAATGAAACAAGGCTAAAACAAAAAATCTTGTTTTCGTGTAATTTGTGGGTTTTAAAAATCTCGTTTTCGTGATATACTATACTTATAAAAATCTCGTTTTCGTGTAAGGAGGGATATATCATGAAACGGAAAATGTATGATTCCATGTGCAGATGGAAAGAAGAAAATGGACGCACCGCCTTATTGATCGATGGTGCCAGGCGTGTCGGGAAAAGTTATATCGCACAGCAGTTTGGAGAAAATGAATATAAAAGTTATATTCTTATTGACTTCAACCGCGCGCCTGCTGAAATTACGGATCTGTTTATCCATTATCTGAATGATTTGGATATGTTCTTTTTGTATTTATCAAACTTTTATGGCGTAAAACTCTATGAACGCGAAAGTTTGATCATTTTTGATGAAGTTCAATTATTTCCCAAAGCACGTGCTGCCATCAAATATCTTGTGGAAGATGGTCGCTATGATTACATCGAAACCGGTTCGCTGATGACGATCAAAAAAAATGTTACGGACATTGTCATTCCTTCCGAAGAACGCCATATGAAAATGTATCCTTTGGATTTCGAAGAATTTTTATGGGCGCTCGACAACGATACATTGATGGATTTTATCCGTCTCTGTTTTGATAAGAAAAAACCTATGGGGCAGGTGCTTCACCGCAAAGCTATGGACTATTTCCGCCAATATCTCATCGTCGGCGGGATGCCGCAGGCGGTAAAAATGTACTGCGAGTCGCATGATTTTGACAAGGTAGACCGTGTTAAACGGGATATTCTGGAACTTTACCGGGCAGATATCATAAAGCACGCGGAAGGCTATCAGATGAAAGTCGCTCAGATTTTTGACGACATCCCTGCCCAATTGCAGAAGCACGATACCAAATTCAAATTTTCCTCTTTGAAAAAGGAAGCGCGTTTCCGGGAATACGAGGATGCCTTATTCTGGCTTTCCGATGCCATGATCACAAATATCTGCTACAATTCGACGGCGCCCAATATCGGATTGAAGCTGAATATGGATCGAATGACATTGAAGTGCTATATGGCAGATACCGGGCTTTTGATCAGCCATGCCTTTGATGAAAATGGATTGGTAAGCGAAGAAATTTATAAAAAACTTTTATTTGACAAATTGGAAGTAAACAAAGGAATGATTATGGAAAATATTGTTTCACAAATGCTTACGGCAAGCGGCCACAAATTATATTTTTATTCCAATCCTTCCCGCGACGATGCGAGTCTCCGCATGGAAATCGACTTTTTGACCGCGAAAAGCAAGATCAGCAGCCGCCACAACATTTCGCCAATCGAGGTAAAATCAAGCAAAAATTATACGCTGACTTCCTTGCGCAAATTCAAGGAAAAATACAGCGAACAATTACACATTCCTTATGTGCTTCACCCCAATGACCTGAAAGAAGAAGACGGAATCCTTTTTCTCCCCTTATACATGACTCCGTTACTATGAAATGGTATATTTCTATTGCTTGTAGAGCATAATTATGCTATAATTATGCCAATGAAAGGAGTGAAACATTATGCCACTTATTATGCCTATTAAAGATTTACGCAATACAACCGAGATTTCAAATATCGCACACAAGGAACAGGAGCCTATTTTCATCACCAAAAACGGATATAGTGACCTGGTTGTAATGAGTAGTGAACTATATGATAAATTCGCAAGAATGAATCGCATCGACCAGGCAATCTTCGAATCCGAGCAGGAAATTGCTAACGGAGCAGAAGCAGTTGATGCAGAAATAGTTTTTGCAGAATTGGAGAAAAAACATTTTGGATAAATACAAGGTAAAACTCAACCCTAGGGCAATCCGTGAATTAGACCACATTTACGAATATATCGCAAATGAAAAATTGGCTCCTGAAAATGCCAAGGGACAAGTTGACCGAATCAAGAAAGCCGTTTTAAACTTAGATGCCTTTCCACAGTCCCACCAAGAGCGAAACGAGGGAAGATATGCCGGAAAAGGTTACAGACAGTTACTGATTGATAACTACATCGCCATTTTCCGTATTGATGAACCACACAAAACCGTTTATGTGGTAACAATACAGTATCAGGGACAGAATCTGTAGAACACGATACAAGATATAACGAAGAAAACAGCCCTTTGCCAACACCGGCAAAGGGCTTCTCTATTATATATTATCGTCTACTTCCTCACTTTTACCTTTTTCACGCTGCTCCACTTACCTTTCTTTCCTTTGGCATCGCAGGCGCAGACACGTATACGGTAAGTCTTTCCTTTCCGGAGTCCCTTTAAAGTCAGTGTGGTTTTCGCTGTCCTCGCTGTTTTCTCTTTTGACAGCTCTTTTCCGATGCCATACTGAACTTTATAAGAAGCAGCCCCTTTTACCTTCTTCCACTTCACCTGAATCTTTTTACCTTTAACATTTTTTGCAGACTGAATTTTCACTTTTCCAATTTTTGCCATTGTCGTTGTTGGGGCGGCAGTCGTTTCAGATGGCTGGATGACCGGTTTGTCTGTGGCTGCTGCCGGAGTCTGGGTGGCATTTGTCACTGGTGTCTGTGTTGCATTGGAAGCCGGACTCTGGGTTGGAGCATTTGTCGCCGGAATCGTCGTTGACGGAATACTTGCCGGCGTTTCAATTGGTGTCACTGTCGGCGTGTTTTCCGGGGTTGCTGCCGGAGTCTCGCTTGGTTCTGCTGCCGGCGTGTTTTCCGGGGTTGCCGACGGCGATGGTGAAGCACTGCTCGCTGCCTCTAAGGCGTATCCGTCATTTTCTGCGGAAACCGGCTCGCCCTTTGTCCAAAGGGATGTCTTGCTGAGATCCAAATGAATGACCGGCCGTATGCCAAGTTCATCATTGTGCGTAGAACCGGTTATCGACACGATTCCAATCAGAACCGTGACAGCTGACATACCATCCCAGCCCGGAGAACGCAGCCACCAACAATAGGTATTTCCAATCGCACGTATTTCAGACGGATACTTTTCTCTTGCTTCTTTTTCCTCAAATGTCAGCGCACCCTGTGCTGTCGCATAGGCGGTATTGGTCGAAGCAATCGTCTGAGACAGACGCCAGCAATCCTGACCGTTACCCAGGTATCCCTCCGGCTGGCTGTCAAAACCATATTCGCCGTTACGAATTTCCTCAAGAGATAACAAATACACTTTGTCAACCGTATCATTTCCACCATCGGTAAGTGTTCCCGTATTCCATGGATCTTCTCCCGGAGTTACTACGGTTGTATCCGCTATGGCATTTTTCTCCTCGTCGGTGAATGCTGCATTTAAAAACGTATCATTGAGCCAGGTGCGAAGCGTACAGGTTTCCCAGGTTGCCCAAAGTTCTTTTCCGCCTCCCGTACCGGATTTCGGATGTTCATTGTAGCATTGATTGTCCAACGTCTTTTCTGCCATCAAAAACGCATCGTTTCCATCTACCGAAAGAACCCGCCATTGGATTGGCTGCTTGTCATCATTCTGGTCAGCAACGCCGTCTCCATTCGTGTCTTCCTGCCAATAATTTCCAAATATCAGAGTATCCCATGTGCTCAAAGTACTGGTAACGACTGGATTGCTCACATCGTAACCCTCTGCTTTTACCTCTTTGTCAGCCGCAGCCGGCAGACTCGTGATTGTCAGTGCTGCTGCCAGCACCAAAGCTGTTCGTTTCCATTTTCTCTTCATAATAGTTTCCTCCTTTTTTCTTATCCTCTCACCGGTACATACAGATCTTCGATATACACGCCAAGTACCTGGTTGATATCAACTGCTTTTTCAAACTGTGACACGTATTTAAGATACGTGCGGTCCCCTTTTTCCGACTCTGCCATGCTTCCGCTGCTCGTAATCTCTTTTGCGTCGGGATCCGGACTCTGCACGATCAGCTCGCTTCCATCTGCCATCTTTAAACGGATGGTAAGTCTCGTATCGCTGATTCCCAGATCCTCTCTCGGCACATTTGACACATCCGCTTTCAACGTCATTCCGAGTGGCAGAAGTTTTATCTTTTTCACGGTCGCTGTCGTGTCCAGAAACGGATAGGACATATCGCTCGTTCCCTCAATCGTGATATCCTGCGACTTGGTATACTCTGCCATAAAATTCAACGTCCACATTCCTTCGACCAGCACATTCGGCTCCGTCTCTGTCGGATCTGCGATCAGATCTTTAAAGAAAACGCAGGCTTCCTTTCCTTCCGGAATCTGCTCATCCGTCACCACATTCACGACAAACGTCGCCACATTTTTCCTTTCTCTGGACACTTCGAGAAGTTCACAGCTTCGCGCCCCGCCTACTACCTCCGACGCATTAAAATTCGTTCCTTCGCAAAATCCAAAATAGTCAAATGACATCGATTCATTGAATTCGATGCCCGGCGGCGCGGTAATCTTCACTACGGCGTAAATGTTCTGCGTGTCCATTACCACTTCCTGCAATTCCATCATCAGATCCGGCTTGCTAACCGCTTCCTGCTTCTGACTCTCAATGCCGAGTTCTTTGGAACTCTCCTGCTCCAGTCCTAAAAATGACAGAAGGTTTTGCGTAAACAACTCCATAAATCCTGCTTTTGCTCTTGTCGCCGAAAATGCCAGACTTCCCGCAAGGATCAACACCAGAATAACCGCTGCCGCCTTTACCGGATGCCGTTTCTTTTTCACAGGAACAGGCTCGTCTTCTTCAATCTTTTCGAGTACCTCTTTTACTTTTTCATGATAACTGTCTGGAATTGGCATATTTTTTATCCTTTTTTGTATGTTTTTGTCAAATTCTGTCATTTCTTGTCACCTCTTTCCAGTGCTTTTCGTAGTTCTTCTTTCCCTCTGCTGAGTCTGGATTTCACCGTTCCTTCCGGCATTTCCAACACCTCTGCGATCGTTTTTATCGGTAATCCCTGATAATAAAACAGTACCACAACAAGACGATACTCTTCCTTCATCTGCCCCAGCACATCCCACAATTCATCGTAATGTGCCTCGACAGGTTTGGCATAAGATTCTACCGTCTCATCTCCCGGAAGAAACAACCGCTTCCGCTTAATCAGCAAGGCTTCATTTTTCGTGATCACCAAAAGCCACGCCCGCATTTTCTTCAGGCTGCGAAGTTTGCCGATGTTTTCATATGCCTTTAATATCGCATTGCTTACTGCATCTTCTGCATCTGTTTCATTTTTCAGTACCGCATATGCCATCACATACATATCGTTCTGGTATTTTTGTACATTTTCACAAAACTTTTTTGCTTCCATATTTTTTCCTCTCTGTACTCTTTTCTTCCTCTATAAATAATGATAGCAATAGAAGTAAAAAAGTTCCCATAAATTTCAAATACGTAACTATTCAGGACCAATGTGAGAAAATTAATGAATCGTCGTGCTTGCACGTAAGATGCATTGGTTTTCTCACGTTAGGTCCTAATAGAGCTCCCCCACACAAAATGAGCATTTTTAGCCTTTTTAAAGGCGAGAAAGAACACGAAGTGTTCGGAAATGCGAATGTGTGTGAGGGGAAGTCCTGAATCGTTACGTAACTATTCCTTTTCCTCCGGTGTCATATATAAGAAATCGATCGGTCCCTCGTCGTCACCGCCGCCCAGAAAACCGAGCATATAGATTTTTCCATCCGCCCCCACTTCCATCGTACCACACATTTCAGGAAACAACTTCAGATTTTTCGAGTCGACAATTTTTTCCAATTTCTTTGTCTCTTGATTATAATGAAATACCCCATTAAAATAGGAAAAATAAACCTCGCCGGTATTCGGATTGACGCAATACCGAATTGACTCATCTCCCATATTGTCGTCGGCCTCAACAAATCCCTGCATTTCCTCATTATAATTCAAATAAATGCCAGTCTCCACAATCCCCTCCAAAATAGCCGAATAATCCACTTTTTCCTTCGTCTCACCCGTTCTCAGATCCACGATCTCCAAAGTTTTTTTATTTATATCAAAGTTGTAAAAATCACCACCATAATAACTGCCATACAATGCCCGGTCAAAACTCTTTTCCACTTTCAAAGTTCTTAGATTCACGATATACGACATTACCTTGTCCTTTTCTGAAAGATCGCAGTGAAATACCGCCTTTGTCTTTGTCAGCGGCATAATATTGCAGCGGTCACAAGCCGGATCTTCCTCCAGTTCATTCTTTTTACGCCATTCTGACATGGTAAAATTGTACACGGTCTTTCCGGTCTGATCTCCTACGGTCAAACGTTTCCCGTCGAAATTCCACAAAAGCCCCGCTGCGGTATTATAATGATAATACTGCTCATCACCAACTGCCACATGCTGTTGCATTTTCCATTTTTTTCCATCGAAATATCCCGTTTTCCAACCGGAAGTATCTCCGTAATACGACACGGAAAAACGGTCATTTTTGTCTATTTCTCCACTCCAACACTCCCAGATTGCGTCGGTTCCAAATCTTTTTTCCTTATATTTTTTCACTGTGGATTCATCAATAGATAATTTTACTGCAGCCGAATCTTTTTCTGTTTCTTCCGGGCAAATTTCCTCATACAGATAGTCATTGCACCAGTCGCCCAGTTTCTCTTCCAGATTCCGCTCTTTCTTTTCCCCGGTCGTAACCTTTTTGGCAATGGACCATCTTTCGCCAACCGGATCTTCCGTATAGGCATATGTATCTGTAAATATATAAGTCCCGGTCAGTTCCGGTTTCCCAGCGACACCGACATCATACGAATAATTCCCGTACATCGACTTAAAGTTGAAAATAAGATTTAACTCCTGTTTCTTTACCCCCATCGTTTTACAAAAATAATCAATCGCCTCCGGGCATTCTTCATAAGCCTGCTTAGATGCCGGCTTGATCTCGTCCGTGTTTTGATGTGATTGTTCCTGCATCGGTTTCGTCTCCTTTTTTCCACAGGAAACGGCCGTTATCCCCAATGTCCCCACCAGAGCAAAAACCGCTAAACGTCTCCAATCCATCCTTCTCCTCCTCTTCGCGGTAATCCGTTACGAATTGCTAACCACCAGATCGCCGCAAAGCCGATTGGTCACAATATCTTTGCAGCGTTCCCGGTGCGCCACATGCAGCGGATGATTCATAAACGCCTTCAACGCCGCTTCATCCGTGAATTCCGCATAAAAGACAAGATCGTAGCCGCCCGCAATATTTTTTCCAATTTCTTCCTGCAACAGCCCGTCAATCTTTCCCCTCATCGTCTCCACAGCATCCTGCATAAAACGAAGTGCTTCTTCCTCGCCGTGTTTTTCCTTTACTGCATCCGTATAGTTCCAAAATAAAATGTGTCGAATCATCATTGTCTCTCCTCGTCTAAATTTTAGTTATAATCAGTATACCCTTTGTCGGCTGTGTCTGTCAATCCTTGGAAATATTTGTTTCTTAAATCATATATTCGTCTATGTATTTATCAACGTTTTTCATATTCAACGCCCTTTTCCCCGTTTCATGAAACAACAACAAATCTCTCCCAATCAGAATATCATTTTTCTCGTAAATGTCCAATTTACGCAGTGTCCCATTATAATAACCACTGTCATCCAGCATCCCAAAATGCTCCACATAAAGAATCTTCGCCGTCCGCTTATTCATCACCGTAAAATCCGGATAAAATGGCTTCCTCTGTCCATCCACCATCAAATACAGCGGCTTTTCGTACCGATATAAAATCCCTCGTCTCTCAAAATGGTCCGCAATGATCTTTTCCGATTTTGACCTGACCCGCTCGCCTTTATTGGTATAAATTTCCGTCCGATCATCATCAATCGGTTTGCTCTCGTACGTTTCTTCCTCGAATCTGCGAATCTTTTCTTCCCTGCTCAAAATCCCTGACGTAATCAATTTTCTTTTCCCCGCATGCATATCATTGTATATTTTTTCCAATTTTCTTTCATCAATATTTCGCAATGCCTCCTTTAAATTTGCAATTTGCTTTTCTATTTCCGGAAGCATTTTCGCGTAATATTCCTGTTCTACCAGCCGTTTAATCGACTTCACTTCTTCCTTTTTGACATACTTTTGATCCAAATAATACCGGTAATGTCCACGAATATTTCTACACTCCACTTTTCGGATCTGTCCCTCCTGCAATCTCTTTTCAAGACCTTTCTTAATTTTCTCCAATTGTTCCATTCTCTGTAAAATTTTTCTCTCCATCAAATTTCCCGCTTTCTATTTAATTTTTTTGTGTGAATTCTTGTACGAAATGTACTTATAAGAAATCCTGATTTCCAATTACACATTCAGTATAACACGGTTCATTTACAAAGGCAACTGGTTTTGCTGATTTTTCCTCGTTCCTAAAATGAAAAAGTAAATTCCACCCCTTGCTGTCACAATAGAATTCAGTTTTGCACAATCGACATTTACTTTTT
>CAKRDZ010000024.1 GCA_934316845.1 uncultured Eubacterium sp.
CAATCTTGTTGATTCTGAAAATCCAATAATTTATTTGAATTTTCAGGGTTGTTTCACTGTTCAGTTATCAAGGTTCTGCGCTGTCGCTTTACCGCGTCAGCAAGATATATAATATCAGACGGTGGCACTTTTGTCAACACCTTTTTTCATTTTTTTATGTTTTTTTCCAAAAGTGCCACAATCTCGTCATTTACACAGCTTATTTTGCTGTTTTTTCCTTCATTTCTTTTAATTTTCCTTTTTTATATTGATAATTTTTCTGCACGGAATCTTTGCTGCTTACAATGATTCCATTCTGAAATGACAGATTGGGAAGTTTTTCTGCTCCCTTGATCAATTTAAACTTGCGGTAGTCTTCATCCCAGCGGTAGCAGTAATTGTAAACATCATTTCCGTCCACTTTGCAAGGGATGCAAAGATCCGACACTCCATCATTGTCAATATCCGGGAAGGAGAGATTTTGCTCTGCAAACTTTTTGTCCTGTACAGGTTTTGGAAACTTCGCCTGTCCATAGACGCTCTGATTATAATCATCATAGTACAGCATTGCGTCTTTATCATCAATGTATACAATGACCGCATCTGTCTGGCGGCTTGTTGTCATAGCCCCGCTTGCAAATGTTTTCCCTGCCCGCCATTGTGGCTCAGGGGTTGCTGTCGGAGCAGTATTCACCTGCTGTGAAGGCTTTTCGTTGGAGCAGGCTGTCAAAACCATCGCTGCTGCCATCATGGTTACTATTATTTTTCTCATTTTCATCTTCTTTTCCTCCATATTATTCTTCAAAATGTATTCCCTGTAAAAGTGCACCGAGAGAGGTCGTTGCTTCTTCATCTTTATATTCAAGATTCACTTCTTCCTCAACAACCTCAGGTGCAATATCCTCTGCTTCTTTCATACTCAGGCGGATTTTTCCGTCTTCGACAGACAGCACTTTCACTTTTACTTTCATTCCCAGTTTCACTACTTCTTTCGGCGACTTCAAAAAGCGGTTGCAGATCTGCGAAATATGAACCAGTCCGGTAAGTCCGTCTCCAAATTCGACGAAGCAGCCATACGATTCGATGCGCGTGATCGTACCCTCGGTTATAAACCCTTTCTGCAGCGCATTTAACTTTGCCGCATGTTCCTGTGCAAGACGTTCTTTCGCCACTTCCTTTGCCGAAAGCACAAGGCGGTTTTCTTCTTCATCTGCCGTAATCACCTGTACCTGCACCTTTTTGCCGACATAGGACTCCAGATCCTCAACGTATTCCGCTGCCAGTTTGGAAGCCGGGATAAATGCACGGATCCCTTCAAGATACGTGACTACTCCGGAAGGAACTACCTCTTTGATCTTCACGTCAAAGATGGTATGGTTTTCCAAGGCATCCTGCAGGGTTTCCCAGGCTGCCTCTTCTTTCGCCTGCCGAAGGGAAGTGATCGTCTGCCCGGATTCGTCTTCATATAAAACGATCACGGTCAGCGTGTCTCCGATCCGAATTTCATCCATTGCGTGAAAATCCGGGTCGTTGCTCCATTCTTCTTTCGGAATGATCCCGCGGGAGTATGATTGCAGATCAAGAGCGATCTCTTCCTCGTCAATCGCCACAACGGTTCCCTTTATCGCCTGTCCCGGCCGGAATTTTACAAAAGAGGCATTGATCTCATCTTCAAAATCTGCCATTGTCAATTTTTCTTCATCCATTTTCTGTCATCCTTTCCAATTCGTCTGCCAATCTGGCAAATTCTTCCAGTCCTAATTTTTCGCCGCGTATCCTTACATCAAATCCTGCCTGTTCGATCGCACGCGCCGCCTGCTCTTTCGTAAAAGAAAGTTCTGCGCTGTTTGCAATTCCGTTTTGCAGCGTTTTCCGGCGCTGGTTAAAGGAGGCGCGGATCAGGCGGAACATCAGTTTTTCGTTGTGTACTTCGACCGGAACTCTTGCGAGACAGTCGAGTCGTATGACCGCACTTCCGACATTTGGCCGCGGCATAAAACAGTTCGGCGGCACAAAGGCGGCGATATATGGTTTGGCATAATACTGAACCGCGAGAGACAGCGCCCCATAATCTTTTGTTCCCGGCTCTGCCTTCATCCGGTCTGCCACTTCTTTCTGCACCATGACGGTAACGTTGGCGAGCGGAACGTGGCTTTCAAATAATTCCATAATGATCGGCGTGGTAATATAATACGGCAGATTTGCCACTACTTTGATCGGTTTTCCATCATTGTAAGTGTCTGCAATCTGCTGGATATCCTGTTTTAAAATGTCGCCATGCAGCACTTCCACATTGTCATAAGGCTGCAGCGTTTCTTTCAGGATCGGGATCAGTTTATCATCAATCTCTACCGCAAGCACCTGTCGCGCATTTTCGCAGAGATACTGCGTCAATGTGCCGATTCCCGGTCCGATCTCCAGTACAAAATCGTCCTTTGTGATCTGTGCCGCATCGACAATTTTATCCAGCACATGCGGATCGATCAAAAAATTTTGTCCAAATTTTTTCTTAAATTGAAATTCATGCTTTTGAAGCACTTGTATCGTCTCTTTGGGATTGCTTAATTTTTCCATATTCACCTCCTGTTTTTTTCGTCCAGACGGTATAATTTTCTGGCATTTTTTTCCGTTTCTGTGATTACTTCCTGTTCGGAAATTCCTTTTATTGCGGCAATTTCGCGTGCCACATAAATCAGGTTTGTGGAATCGTTTCGCCTGCCACGGTTTGGTTCCGGCGAAAGATACGGGCAGTCCGTCTCCAGCACAATATGCGAAAGCGGGATGGCTTCTACCGTTTCTTTCAAACGCCGTCCATTTTTAAATGTGATCACGCCGCCGACTCCGATATAAAATCCCATGTCAACATATTCTTTTGCCATCTCTTTGGCATACGAATAGCAATGGATCACCCCGCCACAGTCTGCCGCATGGGTTTCCAAAATGATATCCATTGTATCTTTTGCTGCTTCCCGGCTATGGTATACAATCGGCAAATTTACATTTTTTGCCAGTTCAATCTGGCGGCGGAACCATTTTCTCTGAATGTCCGGTTCCGGCTCTTTCCAGTGATAATCGAGTCCAATCTCACCGATGGCAACGACCTTTTCGTCGTGGGAAGCATGTTCCAGCCATTCCATATCGGATTCTGTAAGGGGCGCCGTGTCCGAAGGATGCACGCCAACCGCCGCATAGGCAAAATCATAACGGTGCGCCAGTTCCATCGCCGCTTTGCTGCTTTTCATGTCGGCGCCTACGCATACAATATTGCCAATTCCATTTTTTTCCAACGAGAGAAGAAGGCGTTCGCGGTCTTCGTCAAATGCTCTGTCGTCGTAATGACTATGTGTATCAAATATCATATTATTCCCAGAAAAGACAACAGAAGATGGCTCCTCTGTTGCCTTTTATCTCCATTTTATTCTTATTTTATCAGCAGATCTCGGCTCCTGCCGGCATTGGTTTTTCCGGTGTCAAAAGTGCCAGATTTCCCTCTGCATCTTCTGCACAGAGAAGCATTCCTTCTGACAATACACCTGCCAGTTTGGCCGGTTTCAGGTTTACAAGAACCATGACTTTTTTGCCGACCATCTCTTCTGCACTGTAATGTGCTTTGATGCCGGATACGATCTGTTTTACTTCGCTTCCGATGCGCACCTGGGAGCACAAAAGTTTTCTTGATTTCTTCACTTCCTCACAGGCAATGATCTCGCCTACCTGGAACTGCATTTTCGTAAAATCATCAAATGTGATCTCCGGTTTTGCTTCAATATCAATGACATCTTCCGGTGCTGCTGCTTTTTCTGCTTCTGCTGCCTGCACCGCCTCTTTTTCATGAATTTTTTTCATAAATTCTTCTTCATCGATTCGCGCAAACAGAATCTCCGGTTTTTCAACTACTTTGGTATCGTTTGGATAATCTCCTGCCTTCAGTGTCTCAAGTTCGCCCTTTGGCGCGTTGATCTGTGCAAGGATCTTCTCGCTGGTTTCCGGCATAAAGGAATCCAAAAGAGTCGCTCCGACGCGGATACCATCCATCAGATTATACAAGACGGTAGCCAGACGAGGTTTCTTTTCTTCCTCTTTGGCAAGTGCCCAAGGCATCGTCTCGTCGATATATTTATTGCAGCGTTTGAACAGGGTAAAGATCTCCGTGATCGCATCTGCCACACGAAGTTTGTCCATTTTTTCTGTCACTTTGCCCGGTGCTGCATTGATCACAGCCTTCAATTCGTCATCTACCGGCTCGGAAACTCCGGCATCTTTTACCACGCCGTCAAAATATTTATTGGACATGGAAATCGTACGATTTACAAGATTTCCCAATGTATTGGCAAGGTCGGAATTCATGCGTTCTACCATTAATTCCCAAGTTACTACACCATCGTTTTCGAATGGCATCTCATGAAGAACGAAATAACGCACGGCATCGACACCAAACTCGTCCACAAGATCATCGGCATACAGTACATTTCCCTTACTCTTACTCATTTTGCCGTCGCCCTGAAGCAGCCAAGGATGTCCAAATACCTGTTTTGGCAGAGGCAGTCCGAGCGCCATGAGCATGATCGGCCAATAAATCGTATGGAAACGCAAAATATCTTTTCCGATCAAATGAAGATCTGCCGGCCAGAATTTGTCAAACATTTCATCGCTGTTTCCATCCTGATCGTAACCAAGTCCGGTAACGTAGTTGCTGAGAGCATCTACCCATACATATACGATGTGCCCCGGATCAAAATCTACCGGAATGCCCCATTTGAAACTGGTTCTGGAAACACAGAGATCCTGAAGTCCCGGCAAAAGGAAATTGTTCATCATTTCGTTTTTACGTGACTCCGGCTGGATAAATTCCGGATGTGTGTTGATATGTTCGATCAGGCGGTCCTGATATTTGCTTAATTTCAAGAAATATGCTTCTTCTTTCGCCGGCTGGCACTCGCGTCCGCAGTCCGGACATTTGCCATCGACAAGCTGTGACGGCGTGAAGAACGATTCACAAGGGGTACAGTACATTCCTTCGTAATGTCCCTTGTAAATATCTCCCTGCTCGTACAATTTCTTAAAGATCTTCTGAACCTGTTTTTCGTGGTCTTCATCCGTCGTGCGGATAAAGCGGTCGTAAGAGGTGTTCATCAGATCCCAGATACGTTTGATCTCCGAAGAAACATTGTCAACAAATTCTTTTGGCGTAATGCCTGCTTCTTCTGCCTTCAATTCTATTTTCTGGCCATGTTCGTCCGTTCCGGTCTGGAACCGCACATCATAACCCTGATTTCTTTTATATCGCACGATTGCATCGGCGAGTACAACTTCATACGTATTTCCAATATGAGGTTTTCCCGATGTGTAAGCAATGGCGGTTGTCAAATAATATGGTTTCTTTGCCATTTGTAAGAGCCTCCTTCAATTTTAACTTCCTATCTTTCTATTTTAGTGGGAAATCATGAAATTGTCAACGGTTTCATCACTCCACTCTGTAACATCTCAATTTCTTCCTTATATGGCGGAATCGGATTTTTCGGATCGTCTTCCGGTTTGAGCCACGGCGTTTCCAGTATTTTCGGCACATTGGCAAATCTCTCATCCGAGACAAACCGGTACAGGGTATCAAATCCGATCGTACCAAGTCCCACATTTTCATGGCGGTCTTTGTGCGCTCCGAGTGGATTTTTGCTGTCATTAATATGGAATACGGCAATCTGATCCAGTCCAAGAACGCTGTCAAATTCTTCTAATACCTCTTCGTAATGATTGACGATGTCGTATCCTGCATCATTTACGTGGCAGGTGTCAAAGCACACACGGAGATTTTCGGGATACCGCACTCCGTCATAAATCGCTTTGAGTTCTTCAAAAGAACGACCGATCTCGCTGCCTTTTCCCGCCATTGTCTCCAGGGCAATCTTCACTTTCATATCCGGCTTCATCACCATATCCAGTCCCTTGATGATCTGCGCGATACCGGCTTCTTCGCCCGCGCCCACATGGGAACCCGGATGAAGAACGAGTGTCTCGGATCCCATCGCTTCGGTTCTCTCTAATTCTACCGCGAGAAAATCCGTCGCAATCTGAAATGTCTCCGGCTTGACTGTATTTGCCAGATTGATAATGTACGGTGCGTGTACGACAAATGTCTCGATTCCATTTTCTTTCATCAGCTCTCTGGCTGCCGGAATATTTAATTCATCGATTTTCTTTCTTCTTGTATTCTGGGGCGCTCCGGTATAAAGCATAAAGGTATTTGTGCCATAAGAAAGGGCGGTCTTCACGGAGCCAAGCATCATATCTTTTCCACTCATTCCCACATGGGATCCTAATAAATACATCTCTTTTCCTCCTGTGTATTATTGTTCAAAAAACGCAGTGACAAATTCTTCCAGATAATACTGGTCTGCTGCCGCCATCAGTTCGCGGGCAGAATGCATCGCAAGGATCGGCACTCCCATGTCTACCATTTTCATCGGCAGATATTTGGATGCGATCGAACCCAGGGTGCCGCCTTGTGAAACGTCGGATCGACTGGCAAATTTCTGATACGGAATGCCTTCGTTTTCAAAGATCATCATTGCGGTCGCCACGGCTTCACTGTCCGTTACATAATTCTGCGCGCTGGAACGTTTGATCACGACACCTTTTCCCAGCGGATTCGGATTGGTCGGATCGGATTTGTCCGGTTTATTGGGATGAAATCCGTGTGCGACATCAAGCGACAATGCAAATCCTCCAAAAATCGCCGTCTCAGCCTTTTCTTCGTCCACTGCGAGACAGCGGTATATTTTCTTTAACAAGCGGTACAAAAATTCGCTGTCTGCCCCCTGTTTTGTACGGCTTCCAATCTCTTCGTTGTCAAACAAGGCGATAACATTGATCCCTTTTTCCCGTTTCTGATTCAGTATTCCCTGCAGGCAGGCTTCCACCGAGGTAATGTTGTCCAGCCGCGGGGCAGAGATCATATCTTCCTGAATGCCCAAAACATCTCCGGCATCACAATTGTACAAATATAATTCATAATCTAATATCTCACTTGCCGACACTTTCAATTCTCTCGCAAGCAGGGAAAGAAAGAACTCTTTTTCCACTCCGGTTCCATCGACAAAAGCCAGCGGTTCAAGATCGTTCTGGCGGTTTAATTCCACGCCTTTATTGACCTCGCGATTCAGATGAATGGCAAGATTCGGAATCGTAAAAAGAGGGCGTTTCATATCCACAATACGCACTTCCGGCTCAAATACATTATCGGATTTGATAACAACTTTTCCTGCCACGGAAAGGGCTCGGTCCAGCCATGTATTTAAAATAGCTCCTCCGTACACCTCGACATTTAATTTTCCATATCCTTTGCTGTCTACTTCCGGATTGCTTTTGATATAAAGGCAAGGGTGGTCTGTGTGCGCCGCAGCGAGCCGAAGCATCTGTCCGTCGTCCGCCGCCTCTTCTGCCAAAAATTGGCAGCCAATGGAAAATGCAAATAAACTGGAGTCGGACTGCGTCACAAGATAGGTCTTGCCCGGCTCCAGCTCCCAATGCGGTTCCTGCATGGAAAGCACGCAGACACCTTCTTCTTCCAATGTTCTTTTTGCCGTTTTTACTGTCGTAAAACTGCACGTTGATACGCCGATCCGATTCAATAAACGGTCTGCGGTTTCCTGAACTTCTATATTCATATCAATTTTCCTTTCCCAATTTGTATAATTTCTTTTCTTCCGGTTATACTCTTACTATAACCAAAGATAAAGTTAAAATACTTATCCTCCCCCCTTTTCAAAAAGGAGCACCTTTCCTACCGATAGCGCAGGAGAGATGCTCCTTTCGTTATTAGATATTTATAACCCCCAATGACTGGAGCAGCAGGAATAGCAACAGCACCGGTGCCACGAAACGAATCATGACGATATACAATCCCTTTCTGCTGAACTTATATTTTCCATTCTGCGTTACTTCGTTGATGATGACATCCGGTTTTACAACCCAGCCGATCAAAATACAGGTAAGCACGGCTACCGACGGCATCAGAATATTGTTACTGATGTAATCCATAATATCTAAGATCTGTGCTACGCTTCCATTTGGCAGTGGCAGTTCAAAGTAAAACAGGTTGTAGCCAAGGCAGACAATGATTCCGCCGATAAACGCATAAATGGTTACAATGATTCCGCCTTTTTTTCTCGACCAATGGAACTTGTCCATCATACTTGACACGATGGCTTCCATGACTGACACGGAAGATGTCACTGCCGCAAAGAGCACCATCAGGAAAAATGCGACACCGATGGCGATGCCGACACCACCCATCTGGTCAAATACTTTCGGAAGGGAAACAAACATCAGTCCCGGTCCGCCGGACATTCCTTCGATTCCCATAAATACATAAATTGCCGGTACGATCATAAGACCCGCAAGAAGTGCCACCACGGTATCAAAAATCTCAATCTGATTGATAGATTTCATCAAATTTACATCTTTTGGCACATAAGAACCATACGCGACCATAATTCCCATTGCTACACTGATGGAGAAGAACAGTTGTCCCATCGCATCCATAATGATAACAACCCAGTCTTTGAACGTCATTCCGCTGACATCCGGCACAAGATATACTTTCAGACCATCAAGTCCGGTTCGGGTAACTCCATCTGCGTCCGTAAATTTTATCGTCAGGGAATAAACGGAAATTCCAATGATAAGTACCAGTAAGACCGGCATGATAAATTTGCTGGCTTTTTCAATTCCTTTATCCACGCCGCAAAGTACGACTGCTGCCGTCGCTCCTAAGAATATCATCATAAAGATAATCGGTACATACTGCGATGTAATAAATCCGGTAAAGAAATTATCCTGTGCTGCATTATGCGCTTTGGCTGTCGCAAATACAGTGAAATATTTGACAACCCATCCACCGATCACACAGTAATACGGCAAAATGATCGTCGGTACCAGGCAGGCAAGCACGCCTAATTTTCCCCATTTCGGATGAATGGCTGCATACGCAGTAAGCGGACTCTGCTTGGTCTTTCGCCCTATCGCGATCTCGGTTGTAAGAAGCGCAAATCCAAATGTCAATGCCAGTATGATGTAGCAGATGATAAATACTCCACCATGATTTTTCGCTGCAAGGTACGGAAATCTCCAAATATTTCCAAGTCCAACGGCACTCCCTGCTGCCGCCATTACAAATCCCAGTGTCCCTGTAAAACTCCCTCGTTTTTTCTTTTCCATAAAGTCCTCCTGTCCGTGCGTTAATATCTTCTATAATAATGGATTATAGCGGATAGTGCAAGTTTTTTTTGAGGAATGTTACAGGTGTAATACCCGGTCTTTGATTTCCTGGGTTCTTCCTTGGTTCCAGAACTGGGTTCCAATGTAGCCGCAGGTGCGTCGGGCGACGAACAGGGTGTCGGTATCACGGTTACCGCAATTTGGGCATTCCCAGACAAGTTTCCCTTTTTCATCCGTTTTTATCTGAATCTCGCCGTCGTATCCGCAGGCCTCACAGAAATCGCTTTTCGTATTGAGTTCCGCGTACATAATATTTTCGTAAATATGCCGCATTACCGCAAGTACCGCCGGTATGTTGTGCTGCATATTCGGCACTTCCACATAGCTGATGGCACCGCCGGGCGACAATTTCTGAAATTCCGATTCAAACGTCAGTTTATCAAACGCATTGATCGGCTCGGTCACATGAATATGGTAACTATTGGTAATGTAATTTTTATCCGTCACACCTTCGATCCTGCCAAACCGCTTTTGCAGGCATTTGGCAAATTTGTAAGTCGTTGATTCCATCGGTGTGCCGTAAACCGAATAGCTGATATTTTCGGCGGCTTTCCATTCGGCACATTTGTCGTTTAATTTCTGCATGACTGCCAGCGCAAAATCATGGCCTTCTTTTGCCGTATGGCTTTCTCCGGTCATTCGCACGCACATTTCGTACAAACCGGCATAGCCGAGCGAAATGGTCGAATAGCCGTTATACAAAAGTTGGTCGATCGTCTCCCCCTTTTTCAGGCGGGCAAGCGCTCCATGCTGCCACAAGATTGGTGCCACATCGGAAACCGTGCCGAGAAGGCGCTCATGACGGCAGCGCAGGGCACGGTGACAAAGTTCCAGTCTTTCATCCAATATTTTCCAGAACATGTCCATGTCGCCGTACGATGAGCAAGCCACATCAACGAGATTGATTGTTACGACTCCCTGGTTAAATCTTCCATAATATTTATGGCTTCCATCCGGATTCCGCTGGCTGTCTTCCACCGTCAGAAATGACCGGCAGCCCATGCAGGTGTACACATCCCCCTGCTTTAATTCACGCATGACCTTCGCCGAAATGTAATCCGGAACCATACGTTTTGCCGTACATTCGGCAGCAAGTTCCGTCAGCGCATAATACGGGGAATCTTTTGAAATATTGTCCTCGTCGAGCACATAGATCAGCTTCGGAAATGCCGGTGTGATCCAGACACCTTTTTCGTTTTTTACCCCCTGGATCCGCTGTGTCAGCACTTCTCGGATAAGCAGCGAAAGGTCATACCGTGTCTGGCCTTCCACTTCATCCAGATACATAAACATTGTGACAAACGGCGCCTGTCCATTGCACGTCATCAGAGTAATAAGCTGGTACTGAATGGTCTGAATCCCGCGCTTGATCTCATCCAAAAGCCGTTTTTCCGTAATTTTCTTTATCTTTTCTACATCTTTTTCCAGTTCATTTTCCTCAAATTCCGTTTCCACTTCTTTATATATTTTCTTGCGGCTGATGTCCACAAACGGTGCCAGATGAGCAAGGGAAAATGACTGGCCGCCGTACTGGTTGCTCGCCACCTGCGCTACAATCTGCGTCGTCACATTGCACGCGGTATAGAAAGAATGCGGTTTTTCGATCATTGTCTCGCTGATGACCGTTCCGTTTTGAAGCATGTCTTCGAGATTGATCAGATCACAGTTATGTTCTTTTTGTGCATAATAATCGGAGTCGTGAAAATGAATGATTCCCTCATTGTGCGCATCTACAATTTCTTTCGGCAACAACAGACGCATCGTAAGGTCCTTGCTGACCTGCCCTGCCATATAATCGCGCTGCGTCGAATTGATGTTTGCATCTTTGTTAGAATTTTCCTGATTGACTTCTTCGTTGCTGCACTCAATGAGCGACAAAATCTCTGCATCGGTCGTATTGGCTTTTCTCGCAATCTCACGCTGATAGCGGTAACGCACATATTTCTGCGCAATCTCGTATCCGCCCTCTTCCATAATGGCAATTTCTACCAAATCCTGGATTCGCTCTACATTGACGGCATGCGGTGCTTTTTCGATCCGCTCTACCACTTTTCTTGTCACGTCCGCAATCTGCAAAAGCGTCAGTTTCTTATCATCCGTCACCTCATTGTTGGCTTTTTGGATCGCATTGCTGATCTTTTCCGCATCAAACTCAACTTCTTCACCATTTCGCTTTATTACCCATACACTACCCATCTGTGCCTGTCATCTCCTATCTTTTCTTTCTGTTGCACGTTGGTGGTTTCCTTCTATCGTAAAGGATATCGGGAGACTAACGTCTTTCGTCCCCGATATCTGCAAATATATAGTGTTTTATTTTTATCCGCCCACAACATATAGTATTTATATCATAGCACTTTCGGGAGGGGATGTAAAGGGGAGATATGAAAAAGGATGAGGTAAATTAATGATTTACATGCTTAATATATCTTCTTCTTTTTGTGGTGCCAAAATAATCCAATAGCCCCATATCCACCAATTCATTTAATAATTGTCTTGTCCTAGGTCCTTTTAAACCTAGCTCTTCCGCAATCTGCTCTGTGCTGTATTCCACCCCAGCATCCATATATGCTAAAATCTGTTTTTGTCTTTTCGATAAATCGAATCCATTAATTTGTAAGTAATCCGCTGAATCTGCTGATTTTTCTGCTGATTTTTCTGCTGATGTCTTCTCCATCTTCATAACAAGTGTCACCTGATTAAGATTGGTATCCTCAATCAATTCCGGTTCACCCCATCCTTCCAATTTCCACACGCTAAGAATTGTTGGGAATCCTGACCCGGCATTATCTCCAAACCCTACTAATCTCAGCATAGTCTGCATATGAGGATTTCTCGATTTCGAATTACCCCCACGATAAATGTCTTCAAGAGGAAGTTTTAATATTCCCGGATTGGTAAACTCAAACGAATTTTCTCTCTTGATCACTTTCAAAACGCCTGAATCCATCAGATAATCCGCATGTATGATCATATTTACAAATCCTTCCCGAACAGCCTTATGCACCGGAGTATCATCTATACGCTGTACTCCGCCCTCTAACTTAAAAGGCCTTTTCAAATCCTCCGTCAACTTTGGAGTTACTTTTGTAAAAAAGTTAAATAGATTATTTTCCCATGTTCCATCATAAGTAATCCTATCATTCCAGCGAATATCCGCAGTCACCTGACTCTCATTACGATAATCCATAAACACATTATCAAAACGCTCTCTTATAGCCTGTCCTGTACCAAACATCAAAAGACCCGCTAAAGTCAAACCTTCAACGCCAGTTTTCCTGTCCTTTCTGTAACCGCCTAATTTTTCAAGAAACCCTTTGTCATCCAATGAATTCCAAACATGGCTCTCATTTCTGATTTCAAAAATCTGACGATACTTTCTTAATGTTTCTTTGTCTATATCATCCATCTTATAATATTCAATTATCTGATTATCATTACCTTCAAAACTCCGGTCCCTTATCATCCCACTTATTTCATACTCTGTTGCATGATAGTCGCCCTCATGATTTCTTTTATATGTTCCCTTATAAGGATTCTCCCCAACATACACAGGCCGCATGTTAAAATCAGCTCTTGGAACATAAATCACCAGCAGACTAACACAATCTTCTTCAACAATCTCTACATTTTCGTCCTTTAACAGATTAACATTTACCTTACTTCCATTGATTGTATTCCAAAAATCTTCTTTTTGTTTTAACGGATTATCTATCCCTTGTATCATAAATCGTTCTTCTGGTATCGTCTTGGTTTTATCTTCCTTTACTCCAAGTATGATATGCCCTCCTTTAGTATTCGCAAATGCAGAGTATGACTCATATACAGATTTTGGGACATTTTTTTCTGCTTTTTTGCACTCTATATCAACTTTTTCTCCCTTGTAAATAAGTTCTTTTACCTCTTGCATGTTCATTTACTGCACCTGCTTTCTCTTAATTTTCATAGATTTTTATACCTTTTATGTGTCAAATAAAATGTTCTACTTGTAATCACTGTATCCTAACCTTTCGTTTACAATGCCATCCGCAAAATGGCTCTTCAAGGTCTTCACTATCTTCCATATACCACGCTACATGTCTCGTGATCTCGACATAATAGGTCTTTCCCTTTTTTAATTTTGGAGAAAGTCCGTCCCCATAAGGCGCTGTATAGAGATGAATTCTTGCGTCAGACATATCTTTCTTTTCTGAATATCGAAAATAATAGGCGTCTTCTTCTTTATTATACCCTTTCTTTCCATATCCTGCATCCTTCACCGTGACATGTATTCTCCCTTTCGTAGAAGTCACACGGTACTTTTTGAAAATAGCATTGGCAGTAAGATTGCCGTACAATTTTTCCGTAATACAATTTGGAAATAATTCCCAATCGTTTTTTGCCGATATATACCATCCGACAAATGTATATCCTTTTTTCTTCACTTTCTGAGGCAGTTTCTGCTGTTGGTGATATTGATAAGAAACCGGTTTTTTCCCTAAAACTTTCCCCCCGTCCAGATTATATTTGATCTTATACTTCTGAAGCTTTGCTGTCGCCGTCTTTCCCGGAGCGAGTTTTGTTGCCTTTTTCTTGCCAACATACCAGCTTCGTTTTCCGGACATCGTATCTAGGGGAATGGTAATCTTGGAATGATTGGTAATTGTTTTTAATGCAATGCAATTTGACGCAAACTTTTCATCAATTTTTTTTACCGACTTTCCAATGATAATGTTCTGTAATTTGGAGCAGCTGTCAAATGTGTGTTTTTCTACAGTTTTTACTGTATCTGGAATTTCAAACTTTGTAAAACTACATCGCGCAAAAGCATATTCTTTTATCGTTTCTAACTGCAATGGCAACTGAAGGTTTGTAAGTTTTTTACACCCTGCGAACATTCCAACGGAAAGAGTTTGCAGACCACGAGGTAATACCACTTCCTTTACATCCGAATCATAGAACGTCCAGTCACCTATTTCTTTTGTCGATTCTGGAATTACAATTTTTTCCATCCCAATAAGTTCAAATGCATTCTTTCCGAGTTTTTTCAACCCGGATGGAAGTTCTATTACCGCTATACGTGGAGAAACCAATGCCTCATCACCAATTTCCGTTATCGTCTCTGCCAACGATATCACTATCTTTTCATCGGGTGATGTACCCAAACTATCAAAGCAATTATCTCCAATCTTTTCAATCCCATCTTCTATCACAACGGACTTGATTTTTTTATTAATCTTCTCGTCTTGATCGAATTTTTTCGTTATCGTCCCTGTCCCGGAAATCGTAAGCACACCATCCTCGGACAGGGTATAACTGCATTTTGCTCCACACGTTCCTTTTAGCTCTGCCGCATAAGACACTGATATCGGTGATGCAGACAAAAATAAAAGGGAAAATGTCAGGAGAATTGCTGTTATTTTTCTGTATCGAATCATTTTGCACACACTCTCTTTCTAATTGCGAAGCCTTTCCCGCTTATCACTGTATCCTAACCTTTCGTTTACAATGCCATCCGCAAAATGGCTCTTCAAGGTCTTCACTATCTTCCATATACCACGCTACATGTCTCGTGATCTCGACATAATAGGTCTTTCCCTTTTTTAATTTTGGAGAAAGTCCGTCCCCATAAGGCGCTGTATAGAGATGAATTCTTGCGTCAGACATATCTTTCTTTTCTGAATATCGAAAATAATAGGCGTCTTCTTCTTTATTATACCCTTTCTTTCCATATCCTGCATCCTTCACCGTGACATGTATTCTCCCTTTCGTAGAAGTCACACGGTACTTTTTGAAAATAGCATTGGCAGTAAGATTGCCGTACAATTTTTCCGTAATACAATTTGGAAATAATTCCCAATCGTTTTTTGCCGATATATACCATCCGACAAATGTATATCCTTTTTTCTTCACTTTCTGAGGCAGTTTCTGCTGTTGGTGATATTGATAAGAAACCGGTTTTTTCCCTAAAACTTTCCCCCCGTCCAGATTATATTTGATCTTATACTTCTGAAGCTTTGCTGTCGCCGTCTTTCCCGGAGCGAGTTTTGTTGCCTTTTTCTTGCCAACATACCAGCTTCGTTTTCCGGACATCGTATCTAGGGGAATGGTAATCTTGGAATGATTGGTAATTGTTTTTAATGCAATGCAATTTGACGCAAACTTTTCATCAATTTTTTTTACCGACTTTCCAATGATAATGTTCTGTAATTTGGAGCAGCTGTCAAAGGTGTATTCTTTAATAACCTCCACCGTATCTGGTATTTTAAAATATGAAAAATCGCAAGACTCAAAAGTTCTCTCATTTATTTGAATCACATTTTGCGGCCATTCAATTTTTTTAAGTTTTGGACACGTTGAAAAGCAGACCGCTGGAATTTCAGTTAAGTTTTTGGGAAAACGTATTTCCTCTATATTTCCTCCGCCTGCAAACGCATAAATTCCTAACTCTTTTAAAGAATCCGGAAGAACAACCCGTTTCAGATAATTTTCCGCAAAAGCATAATCTCCAATTTTTTTCAACCCATCCGGAAATTGAATATCTGATGAGCAAAATGTATCAAATGCGCTTTCTCCAATCTCAGTCAAAGTAGTTGGTAATACTACATCAACGTTTTGATAATTCATCCCTTCAAAACATTTTTTTCCAATCTTTTCAATCCCATCTTCTATCACAATGGACTTGATTTTTTTATTAATTTTCTCGTCTTCATTAAATTTTTTTGTTATTATCCCTGTCCCGGAAATCGTAAGCACACCATCCTCGGACAGGGTATAACTGCATTTTGCTCCACACGTTCCTTTTATCTCTGCCGCATGAGACACCGATATCGGTGATGCAGACAAAAATAAAAGGGAAAACGTCAGGAGAATTACTGTTATTTTTCTGTATCGAATCATTTTGCACACACTCTCTTTTATTGATGATAATATAATGTCTTCTTTGATTATATCTTATGACAATTATATTTTCAATATTAAGATATACAATTTTTGGAAAGCACTTTGGGAAAAGTTCTTATAGGCATCCTAAAACTTTAAATCTGTAATTCCGGTTGCCTTTTCCTTCAAATCTGTCTGCAAAAAGCAACATAAAAGCACAATATTCACAAATTTCGTTGCCTTTTTCTTCTGATTTGTCCTCTAAAAGCAACATAAAAACGCAGTCTCTGCAAATTTCGTTGCCTTTCCCTTCAAATTTGTCCTCTAAAAGCAACATAAAAGCACAATTTCAGCAAATTTCGTTGCCTTTCCCTCCAAATCTGTCTGCAAAAAGCAACACAAAAGCACAATCTCCACAAATTTCGTTGCCTTTCAGACCGAACGTATGAAAAAGCGCCGGCAGACAACTTCTACCGGCGCACCATTTCTTTTCTCTTTATTTTCTTTTGAATTTTTTCCCCAGCTTTCCGTCGAAGGTTTCTTCTAGCTGTTGCAACAGTTTTTTCTGCTCCTTGGTAACGGATGTCGGGACATCGACAACGAAGTCCACATAATGGTTACCGCGCAGTTTTTTGTTGCGCAGGGAAGGTACTCCTTTGCCGCGCAGACGCATACGCGTTCCGGTCTGGGTACCCGGTTTGATCGTACACGCCACTTCTCCGTCGATGGTCTTTACGGTTACTTCGCCACCGAGTACGGCTTTCGGATAAGAAATCTTCACTTCGGAATACAGGTCGTAGTCATGACGTTCAAATTCCTCATGCGGCTGTACGTATACTTCTACAAGAAGGTCGCCACGTGCTCCGCCGTTGGTGCCCGGCTCGCCCTTTCCTCGGATACGTACACTCTGTCCATGGTCGATTCCGGCTGGGATCGAAACCTGGATCTTCTTTTTGCTTGCAATGTAACCGGTTCCGTGGCAGTCGGAACATTTGTCTTTGACCACTTTTCCTGTTCCATGGCAATGCGGACATGTGGATACATTTTGCACCATACCAAATAAAGATTTCTGGGATGTCACCACCTGACCTTTACCACCGCAGGTAGCACAGGTTTCCGGTGAAGTTCCCGGTTTGGCTCCGGTTCCGTGACAGGTCTGGCATTCGTCTTTCAATGTCAGTTCCAGTTCTTTTTCTACGCCAAAGCAGGCTTCTTCCAATGTGATGCGGACCTGCGCGCGGATGTTCGCGCCTCTTGTCGGTGCATTGGGATCACGTCTTCTGGCTCCGCCGCCAAAGAAGTCGCCAAATATGTCGCCAAAAATATCTCCCATATCCATGCCGGAAAAGTCAAAGCCGCCGGCTCCGCCAGCACCATTTTCAAACGCAGAGTGACCAAATTGATCATACTGACGTCTCTTATCCGGGTCGCTCAATACGGCATACGCTTCGGATGCTTCTTTAAATTTTGCTTCGGCATCTTTATCTCCGGGATTTGTATCAGGGTGATATTTTTTTGCCAATTTTCTATAGGCACGTTTCAGGGTAGCATCATCGGCATTGCGGTCTACCCCTAATACCTCATAATAATCACGCTTATCAGCCATTTTTATCCTCCATTCACTCACTCTTCGTTATAACCGACAGTACGACCCGCACCAGAGTACGAGCCGTAACATCGGAATCTATCAAGGTTGATTACAGTTCTCTGAAATCTCCATCGACAACGTCGTCTCCGCCGTTATCTGCTGTCTGCTGTCCTGCTGCTCCCATGTCCGGACCAGCTGCACCCTGAGCGCCGCCAGCTGCCTGCTGCGCCTGCTCATACATCTTAGCAAATACCTGTTGTGAGTTTGTCATCAAGGATTCTTTTGCTGCTTTCAATTCTTCGATATCAGCATCTGTCATAGACTCCGGCTGTGTTCTCTCAAGAATTGCTTTTACTTTGTCAATCTCAGCCTGAACTTTTTCTTTCTCCGAAGCATCTACTTTGTCACCCACTTCATTGAGGGCTTTCTCTGTCTGGAATACCATGCTGTCTGCTTCGTTGCGGGTATCAATACCCTCTTTACGTTTCTTATCCTGAGCTTCGAACTCAGCGGCTTCTTTGACTGCTTTATCGATATCATCATCGGACAGGTTGGATCCTGCTGTGATGGTAATGTGCTGCTCTTTTCCTGTTCCAAGGTCTTTTGCAGATACATTTACGATACCATTGGCATCGATATCAAAGGTAACTTCGATCTGTGGTACTCCACGCATTGCCGGTGGAATTCCGTCCAGACGGAACTGTCCAAGAGATTTATTGTCGCGGGCAAACTGTCTTTCACCCTGTACTACGTTGATATCTACTGCGGTCTGATTATCAGCTGCGGTAGAGAAGATCTGGCTCTTCTTCGTAGGAATTGTTGTATTTCTTTCGATCAATTTGGTAGCTACACCGCCCATTGTCTCGATAGCAAGGGAAAGTGGTGTGACATCCAGAAGAAGGATATCACCGGCACCGGTATCTCCGGCAAGTTTACCACCCTGGATAGAAGCACCTAATGCTACACACTCATCCGGGTTCAACGATTTGTTCGGCTCATGTCCTGTCAACTGTTTTACTTTATCCTGTACGGCCGGGATACGCGTGGAACCACCAACCAAAAGAACTTTGCTAAGTTCAGAAGCAGTAATTCCGGCATCTTTCAATGCATTGTTTACAGGAGTAGCCGTTCTCTCTACCAAATCTGCTGTTAATTCATCGAATTTTGCACGTGTCAGGTTCATATCAAAATGTTTTGGTCCTTCCTGTGTTGCTGTGATAAATGGAAGGTTGATGTTTGTCGTTGTTGCGGAAGAAAGCTCTTTCTTCGCTTTCTCAGCAGCTTCTTTCAAACGCTGCATTGCCATCTTATCACCGGAAAGGTCGATGCCTTCTGCTTTCTTAAATTCGCTGACCATGTAATCGCAGAGTTTGTTATCAAAATCATCACCACCAAGACGGTTATCTCCGGATGTTGACAATACTTCGATGACACCGTCACCGATCTCGATAATGGATACATCAAATGTACCACCACCAAGGTCGTATACCATGATCTTCTGCTCACCTTCGTTGTCAAGTCCATAAGCAAGTGCCGCTGCGGTAGGCTCGTTGATGATACGTTTTACATCAAGACCTGCGATCTTACCGGCATCTTTGGTTGCCTGACGCTGTGCATCGTTGAAGTAAGCAGGTACTGTGATAACGGCTTCGGTTACTTTTTCGCCGCCAAGATAATTCTCTGCATCACCTTTCAATTTCTGAAGGATCATTGCGGAAATTTCCTGTGGAGAATATTTCTTTCCTTCGATATCGGCACGATAATCGGTACCCATATGTCTTTTAATGGAAGAAATGGTATTATCTGCATTGGTTACTGCCTGACGTTTTGCCGGTTCACCGATCAAACGCTCTCCATTTTTTGTAAATGCTACAACAGATGGTGTTGTACGTGCACCTTCTGCATTTGCGATAACGACTGGTTTTCCACCTTCCATAACAGCTACACAGCTGTTTGTTGTTCCTAAGTCAATTCCAATAATCTTACTCATAATAATTACCTCCTGAATTTTTGTGCGTTTTGCACATTTCCATATATTTCCAAATTAGTTTACTACCTTAACCATACTGTGTCTCACGACGCTGTCTTTATACATATAGCCTTTCTGAAATTCTTCAGAAATGATGTTTGCCTCTTTGGTCTCATCTTCGTCATGCATTACGGCATTGTGAAGATTTGGATCAAATTCTTTTCCGACGGCTTCGATCGGAGTAACTCCAATTTCTTCAAGTACTGTAGTAAACTGTTTGTAAACTGCTTCCATTCCTTTTACGAAGGCATTGTCCTGTTCCTCTTCCGGAACGGCTGCCAGGCCTCGTTCGAAATTATCTACGATAGGAAGGACTTTTTCCACAACATTTTTGGCACCCATGTCAAATTTTGCTGCTTTTTCTTTTTCGGAACGATTTCTGAAGTTTTCAAACTCTGCCATGTTACGGAGAAGTCTGTCATTTAACTCTTCAATCTTTTCATCCTTCTTATCTTTCTTTTTGGATTTTTTCTTTTCTTTTTTTTCTTCCGCCTTTGCCGGCGTTTCCTCTACGGTTTGTTCCTGCGCCTGTGTTTCTTTGGCTGCAGTTTCTTTTTCGGTTTCCGGCGTTTCCGCCTGCTCGGCTTTCTTTGTCTCTTCTGCCATTTTGTACCGCCTTTCTCCATCAACTCTGCTTTGTCACTATGTCTTGGATTTAAATATATCATCCAGCTGCTGCATGCAGCTTTCCAATGTGCCAACCACTTTTTCATAATCCATACGTTTTGGTCCGACAATTCCTATCTTTCCATACACACCTTCTTTGATCTGGTATGTTGCCGTAACCACGGAACAGTCACGCATGGATGCGACCGGTGATTCTTCACCGATATATACCTGAATCCCATGTTCTTCCGGATCGGTCGCCTCGTCATTGACCCAGGCTTCCAGTCTCTGTTTTTCTTCGAACGTGGAAAGGAGATCTACCATCTTTTCCTTATCACTCAGTTCCGGATATTTTAAAATGTTCGTCGCACCGGAAGTATATACCTCCGATGTCTCTTCATCACTCAGCGCTTCTCCGATACAGTCTAATATGCTCGAAGCAAGTTCACCGTATTCACCGGCTTTTTCTTTGATCTGCTGCATGATCGCCATATTGATCTCTGTAACATCCAGTCCATTGAGTGCGGCGTTGATCATAAAATTCAACTGAGCCAGAACATTGTCCTCAATCGGCGCTGCCAGATTGATAAATTTGTTGTTCACATGATTGTTATCCAAAACTACGATCACAAGGATCTGCGAATCGGATATCTGATTCAATTGTATGAATTTGATCTTCTTGTGTTCATAACGGGGTTGGGAAACCATCGTCGTGTAATTGGTATTATCCGCAAGCAGTTTTGCTACCTGCTGTAAAAGAAGATCAATCTTGTCTGCCTTTTCGATCAAAATCCCTTTCGCATCGTCCACTTCTTTTTCTTTGTTGCGAAGCACCGTATCTACGTAAAGCCGATACGCTTTGTCCGAAGGGATTCTTCCTGCTGACGTGTGAGGCTGTAAAATGTAGCCCATCTCTTCGAGATCTGCCATCTCGTTCCGGATCGTCGCAGAACTTAAATTTAAATCGGTAAACTTGGATACGGTTCGGGAGCCAACCGGTTCACCACTTTCCATATAGTTGTGAATAATGGCCTCCAAAATCTTTTGTTTTCTTTCATCCAGTTCCATATCATCACTCCCTTTTTGTCTTGTTAGCACTCATCAAGTACGAGTGCTAATCATTGACTAAGATAAAGATAACACCCTTGCAGGTGTTTGTCAAGGGTGTTTTTTAAAAAAATTTTTTTCACTGTAGATTTTATCAAAAATGAGATCCGTATTTCCCATTCGGCGCCGCTTGCGCTTAGAGAACACACGTAGCAGTGTGTGAGGGCAAAAAACGCCCTCTACGCACTGACGGTGTTCTAAACACCTCATATGAAACACGGATCTCATCTTTAATCAAACTACAACAAAAATTATTTAAAAACGTTTTAGTTGCGAGTTGCGGGAATCACAAAGCGTCCGAAACACCCCATGCGAAACACGAATCTCATCTTTAATCAAACTACAATAAAAATTATATAAGAAACATTTTTTAGCCATCTCCCTGAAAAGAATTATTTTTGTGAATTAGTTCTCTCTTTTTATTATAGTAGTATTATTGTGGTAATTTAAACGAGACTGCCCTTTCTCTCCACGGCGTTTAGAACACCGTCAGTGCATAGAGGGCGTATTTCAGCCCTCATGCACTGCTACGTGTGTTCTCTAAGCGCAAGCGGCGCCGAAGAGAGAAAGTACAGTCTCGCGTTAAAATTCACAACAACAATCTTACACCACCGGAAAATCCATCATCTGCAATATTATCATGATTGGGCTGTAACTCTGCAGCCACATAACGACGGAATTGCCTCTTGCCGCTTCTACAATTTTAGCTGCCCAGGAGTACTCCTGTACGCCACCGAGGATAGCAAGAATCGTCCACACGATAAAAAGCCCGGATACCGCTCCAAAAACCAATCCCAGAAAACGGTTCAGTGTGCTTACGATCGGCAGATCATCCGCGATACGGACCAGCCGTGCGATGATTCCAAATACAAGGATCCAGACCACCAATGCGATTCCATAACCAATGGCTTCTCTGACCGGCCACGCCTTTGGCAGACGCGATACAACCGTTGGCGCACTTGCCGCTGCGGCAATGATGGTAAGCAGGTTTTTAACCATCGCAAATACACTGAGCAAAAATCCTCTGTTGGATCCGATCAATGCACTCACCAAAATAACCACAAGTAAAACCCATTCCAAAATTTGTCCTATCATTTCTACTGACATCTTATCCCCCTTCTTGGTATCTTATACCATTCGTCTTTATTATATATAGAAACTTCCGGCATAAGAACGCAGGGTTCTTGGTCAGCCGGACAGTTTAACTATCCGTATGGTCGTTTCATCCAGGAAAAAGTATTGATTCTCCCGTGTTGTCGGAAAGAAATAATCGTAATTCTTTCCAAAATCAAAAGAAAATTTCTCTGTTCCATTCTTTCTTAATATGAAACAATTTTGATTTCCTGTAAACAATATTTCATTTTTTTCCATTGCTATATGAGAATATTGTATCGTTACTTTTTTCGTCATCTTTTCTTTGCCTTGCAGCGTATACAGATGCACGATCTGGTCATCAATGTTGCCCGCCACTCCGGTGACGACCAAAATATTTTTGTCATCGACGGCAATACTCTTCATATCTTCTTTTAATGTAACCTCTGCCTGAATTTCCGGTTTCTTCATATCTTTAAATATGGTAAAACCATCTTCGGTAAAAATGACAACCCGGTCACTATCCACATATTCAATCTGCGAAATCATCTTCTGTTCAAAAGATTTTCCACCAACCAGCGTATTTTGATCCTGGCCTACTTCGGTAAAATTATAAAAGCAGACTTTATTCTCCATCATTCCATTATTTGTCACCAGATAAGAAATAACAATACTTTTTCCGTCAGGTGCCAGATCAAAATCCATTGCATATCCATCGTCAAGTACATTGCTTGGGATCTCCACCAAAAGCTGTTCTCCCGCGCTGAACGGATCATATATATTGATCACATCGGAATCGTCATCATGCAGCAAAACCGCCACTTTTCCGTCGGCAGATACTTTCACCCGGCCGATCGGCAGCGTCGTCTCAATCTCTTTGCCGGGATTTGTCCCATCATAAGCAATGCACGTTTTGCTTCCAATATCAGCAACTGCAACATAATCTTCACAGATATCCACCTGTGGCTGCTGCATCTCATATCCGCCATTCCAAAGAACATTTCCCGTTTTGTCCAGTGCTGAGATTCCGTCTCTGCTGTATTTCAACAGTTTTCCATGATACGAAAGGTATTCTACATTATTACTGTCCTCTCTCGTAATCTCGTGTTCCACATCGTATCCCGAAAAAGAACGGTTCATATAATAATAAGAAATGATAACAATTGCTGTCAATGCTACGATCACTGCGGCTGCAATGGAGCCAAATAGCAGAATTCTTCTGCGTTTCTTTTCCTTTTCCACACTTTGCCTCATTTCTGTGCTTAAACACTTGCTGATAGAAAAAGTATATCATAACCATTTACAGATTTCAACGAGTTTGTCGCAATCCATTTATAACATTTTGTTATAAATCCCCTCAGCGCGCCAAATGAAGGCAGAATTGCGGCTGCACTACTGCACCCCGCCCGGCGAAACATTCGCGGCCGGCACCTGTGCCGGATCCTGTTCATCTGCCGGCGCACCGGTCGGAGTCTCTGTTGCGACAGCAGCCGGGGTTACCACGCCATCTCCGAGGGTTTCCATCGTGGTATCCGCGTTCCATTCCTTTTGAATCTCATTTTTTATTCCCGTAAGCTGGTCGTTGAGCCGCGAAAGATTGAGCTTGTTATTCCAGGCGGCAGCCGCAAATACAACGGCAAGTATCACGACAAGTGCCGCGAAGCCGTAACTCCGCCGTTCCCCAGTCTCACGGTCTTTTTTCTTTTCTTCCTTTTCCCGGATGACACCGCGGATATTGCGCAGGACGCGGTCGTCCTCCTGCTCGACAATATGTACAAACCGGTTGGCTTCCTCCATCATATAGCGGCGCATTTCCGGATTTTTCTCATAATATACATAATATCCGTTTTGCGGGATCAGCATGCTGTTTTCGTATTGAAAACACGTTTCCTGCCATTCTTTCGGCGGACAGCAAAGCAGCAGCTTGTCCCCATCCGAAAAATTTCTCCGCTGTAATTCCAGCAATTCCTCCTGCACCCGCTGCTTATCTGCCTTTTCGCCAGTGTAAAACCAGCCGACGACATCGACATCCGAAAAATTTTCTTTCATATCGGTATAAATGTCTGTCCACATTTCCGACGAAAAACTATCCCCTTTCCGCGCTGCAAAGTCATGAATCACAACCATGCCGGATATCTGGAATAATTTTTCATGAGAACGAAATAACCGGTGCCCCAAAAGCACACCTGCCGCCTCTTTTCCCTCTGCCTCCTTTACCAGTCTTTTGGCAAATGTAATTACATAATCTTCGATATAAATTTTACATTTTCCCTTGACGTCCCCTATCTGCCGCACACTTTTTGGTGTTTTCCAATCCATGATAAAACCTCACTTTCCTTACATGATACTTTCATTATAAGAAATGTGCGGCATCTTTTTTGTCAAATATTGTCATTTATCAAAAAACTGTTCGTTGTTCTTCGACACATTGTTTTCTTTTTTTCATATTTCCTTTTTTATCCTGCCATTTCTGCCGCATAGTTTCATCACAGTTGGTTCATACTTTTTAGCACAGACAAGATTTTCTATGTATGGAAAGGAGAAACCGGATTGACTCATTATTTTAATCCCAATGAACCACTCGCCCAGCGGCAATTTACAAAAACCCTGTCTTCCCTTTTGGATAAACAGGATATGGACCATCGCGAACTTGTCATTTTGTGCATCGGCTCGGACCGCGCCACCGGGGATTCCCTGGGGCCGATGGTCGGACACCAGCTTGCGCGGGTACAAAAAAACTTCCATCTTTATGGCACATTGAAAAACCCTGTACATGCCAAAAATCTGGAAGATGCTTTAACCTTTATTGAATTGAATCATAAAAATCCTTTTATTATCGCCATTGATGCCTCTCTGGGAGTCGCCGAGCATATCGGCTATATCACGCTGGGAGAAGGTTCCCTGGCACCCGGAGTCGGCGTATCCAAAAAACTGCCTGCCGTCGGAGATCTGTGTATCACCGGTATCGTCAACCTTTCTGGTTTTGGCGGACAGATGCTGCTCCAGACCACACGTCTCAGTCTGGTACTGGAACTTGCTTCCTTTATCGCCGCCGGTCTGCGCCGCTGTCTCTGCACACCGGCGGGCGTATCACAATTCCGTTCGTCCCTGCAGCGCGCGAAATAGCGTAACTTCATCAATATACTCCAAGTCACCGCCTACGGGAACACCGCTCGCGATACGTGTCACCTTAATCCCAACGGGCTTTAACAGCTTACTGATATACATTGCGGTTGCCTCCCCTTCCAGAGAAGAATTGGTCGCAATGATGACTTCCTCAACTTCTTCGGTCTGAAGGCGCTGCATCAGTTCCTTCAGACGGATATCGGCCGGTGTGATCCCAAGGCTGGGATTGATCGCACCCTGCAGTACATGGTATAACCCTTTGTACTGCCCGGTTTTTTCATAAGCAGCAAGATCCCGCGTGTCCTCCACAACCATGATTGTCTTCTGGTCGCGCTTTGGATTGGAACAGATCGGACAGATTTCCTGATCTGTCAATGTAAAACATTTTTTGCAGTAGCGCACATTTTTCTTTGCTGCCACGATCGCACCTGCCAGATTATCTACACGTTCCTGCGGCATATTGAGGATATGAAATGCCAGCCTCTGTGCCGACTTTGCGCCGATACTTGGCAAGGATGCCAGTTCTTCGATCAAACGATTAATAGAATCCGAATACGTATTCATTAAAATGGAAATCCTCCGCCAAGATTTAATCCACCGGTCAAGGCTTCCATCGCTTTCGCACTGTCGGCTTCCATCATACGCAATGCCTCATTTGTTGCAGCCACGATCAGGTCTTCCAACATCTCAATGTCATCCGGATCCACAACCTCTTCGGACAATTTAACGGACAGCACTTCTTTTTTTCCGGAAACTTTTACCGTAACGGCTCCGCCGCCTGCTGTCGCCTCAAATTCTTTTTCTTCCATTTCCTTCTGCTGCTCTTCCATCTGACGCTGCATTTTCTGCGCCTGCTTCATCAGATTGTTCATATTTCCGGGCATTCCTCCCTGAAATCCTCCACGTCTCGCCATCGTTATATACCTCTCTTTTCATTTTATTCTTCGGTTTCAATGACAATGTCACTTTCGCCGAACATTCCCCTGAGTTCGGGCAATGCATCAAATTCACGTTTGCTTTCTACATATTTATACTCAATTGTCACCGTTTTGTCAAGCACTTCTGCCGCCGCATCGGATACTGCTTTCCGGTTCTCCTCCTGCAAAGCAAAATACGAATATCCCGTCTGCTTGGAAAACGCAATGACCAGATTTCCGTTATCATTTACGGTAAGTGTCACCATGTCAAGCATGGCTTTGGACACCGGATCGAGTTGATTCAGCACCTGCTGCCAGTTCCCGACAAGCTGCTTTACCTCCTGCGGTACCGCACTTGCCCGCAGTTTTGGCACCGGTTTTTCCACTTCTTCCGGCGTTCCTGCCGGTGTTTGCGAAGCCTGCACGATCACGCCCTTTTCCAGCTGATGTTCGAGATTATGCACCCGGTTTACCAGCGAATCATAATCTTTTTCCATCTCCGGTTTTCCAAGTTTTAACAGTGCAATTTCAAACAATACACGTTTTTGCGATGCATATTTCATCTGATTTTCCACATCCGAAAGGACACGGATATAACGGAAGATCATCTCCGTTTCCAGCAGTTTGCTTACTTCGATCAATGTACGGCAGTTTTCCTCTGACATATCCACGATCTTTTCCGGATGTTCCGTCGTCTTCGCCATCAGCAGATTACGGAGATACCAGATCAGTTCGTCGCAAAAGCGGGTCAGGTCTTTTCCCGCGGCGATCACTTCGTCCAGCATGGAAATCATCCCTGCCACATCGTCGTTTGCTAAAATTTTCACAAAGTCTGCATATACTTCCGTATCGACTGCTCCGAGCACTTTCAACACTTTTTCATAGGTCAGTTTCTCTCCAAAATAAAAGGAAATGCACTGTTCCAGAAGGCTCAAACCGTCTCGCAGCGCACCATCTGCCAGTTTGGCAATGTACAAAAGTGCTTTTTCTTCTGCCTCAATCCCCTCTTTATCCAGCAGTTCTTTCAGGCGGTCGGCAATTGTCTGTACCGAAATCCGTTTAAAATCGTAGCGCTGACAGCGCGAAAGGATCGTCAGCGGGATCTTATGCACCTCTGTCGTCGCCAGGATAAAGATCAGATATGACGGCGGCTCTTCCAGCGTTTTCAAAAGTGCATTAAAGGCACTTGTCGTCAGCATATGCACCTCGTCAATAATATATACTTTGTATTTTCCATTTGCCGGAGAATACTGGACTTCTTCGATGACCTGCCGAATGTCGTCAACTTTATTATTGGATGCCGCATCCATCTCGATCACATTCATCGAAGATCCCTCTGCGATCGAACGGCACATCGCGCACTCACCGCAAGGGCCTTTTTCCCCCGGATTTTCACAGTTTACCGCTTTGGCAAAGATTTTTGCCACGGTTGTCTTACCGGTTCCGCGCGTCCCGCAAAAAAGATACGCATGACCGATATGATCGGATTTGATCTGATTTTTCAAGGTCGTGACGATATGATCCTGTCCCTTGACATCTTCAAAATTATCCGGTCTGAATTTACGATATAATGCCTGATAAGACATAGTTTCCTCCGTTCTTCTCCTTAATCACCAAAGCAGATGCCAAGGCTTTTGGCTTCTTTGATGATGGAAGAATTTGGGTCTACCATTTTTAATTTGCCTGCCACTTCGGAAAGTGGAACCGGCACGATCTCATCCCCATGAAATCCGACCATATAACCAAATTTTCCCTCCAGCATGAGAGAAGCAGCGGCTGCTCCCAGACGGGTAGAGATCACGCGGTCATACGCACACGGGCTTCCGCCACGCTGCGTGTGTCCCGGAACCGTAATTCGGATTTCCTGGCCGGTGCGCTCTTCAATCTCGGCTCCGATCTTATATGAAACACTCGGATACGGATTATTTTTCAATTTCTGTTTGTATTCTTTTTTCGTCAGTGCCGCATCTTCTTTGGAAATAGCACCTTCTGCTACCGCAAGGATGGAGAATCGTTTTCCTTCGTTTGTCCGTTTCTCGATCGCTGCAATGACAGAATCAATATCGTATGGGATCTCCGGAAGAAGAATGACATCCGCACCACCGGCGATTCCGGCATGAAGCGTAAGCCACCCGACTTTGTGTCCCATCACTTCTACGATAAATACACGTCCGTGGGAATATGCCGTCGTATGAATGCAGTCAATACATTCTGTCGCGATATCCACAGCACTCTGGAATCCAAATGTCATATCTGTTCCGTAAATATCGTTGTCGATCGTCTTCGGAAGTCCCATGACGTTCAGACCTTCCTCACTGAGAAGATTGGCTGTTTTCTGCGTTCCATTTCCTCCAAGGATCACAAGACAGTCAAGTTTGAGGTCGCGGTACGTCTTCTTCATCGCCTCAACCTTGTCCAATCCATTGGCATCGGGTTTACGCATGTGCTTAAATGGCTGTCTGGAAGATCCGAGGATCGTTCCGCCCAGCGTCAGAATCCCGGAAAAGTCAGAAGGTTTCATTTTCCTATAATTTCCATAAATCAATCCTTTATATCCTTCTAATATTCCATATATCTCAATGTCTTTGTCCGCAGCGTAAAGTGCTTTTGCCACACCGCGCATCGTCGCATTCAGCGCCTGACAGTCGCCGCCGCTTGTCAAAAAGGCTACTCGTTTCATCACTAATCATCCTCTCTTTGATACACATGATTTTTATTAACATCGTATACTATTTTTCTTCAAAACCTTTTCATTGTTTATAACATGAATTTTTTAATCAATTGCTGCATGGTCGAAACATTTGCCCGACTTTCCGAAACCATATCGCTGGCACGAACCGTTGCCCCGGCAAGTACATTCGTTTTATCAGCCACATCCGAAACTCCGGCCGCCGATTCACTTATTGCCTGACCGATCACTTCCAGAGATTGGACTATCTCATCCATCGCTTTTTCCAGTGTCTCCATACGGGCGTGAATATCTACCATAAAATTCTCGAAAGTGGTCGCATCTTCGCTGTACATTTCTCCCAATTTGCCGAAATCTTTGTAATCCTTCATTACCGTATTTTCCAAAAATCCTGTAGATGTTCCGATACAAGTCTGCATGTTCTTTGTCGCCTCTTGCACTTCCTCTACCATTTTCTTAATATCATCTGCCGAAACCTGCGTCTGTCCGGCAAGACTTCCAATCTCAGATGCCACTACTGCAAATCCTTTCCCTGCTTCTCCGGCTCTCGCCGCCTCAATGGAGGCATTCAGTGCCAAAAGATTGGTCTGCTCTGAAACCTCACTAATTGTCTGCACCAGCTCATTGATTTTGGAAACTGCCGCCGCCTGCTGCAGGGCCGAATCCGATTTTTCTTTCAAATCCGCATAAATTTCCATAGTACGTTCGTTTGCTTCTCTGGTATGCTCTTTCAAATTTTTTGCGCGTTCTTTAATCCCTTTGGATATTTCACTTCCTTGAACGGATGCCTGATTGATATCCTGCACATTTCCATTTACATTATCCACATTTTTCAAGATTACTTCCATGGTAGAGGCTGATTCCTGCATTCCGGCAGACATCTGTTCCATCGTAGCCGAATTATCCTGACAAAGTTCATTGGTTTCTTCCATCGTCTTCTCCAAGATGCCAATGCCATCATTTACAACAGTACATGAATTTTCAATCTGTCCGGCCATATTTCCGAGTTCTCCACTCATAACAGCCACTTCCTGAGCCATAACACCAATTTCATCTTTCCGCTTGGACAACAGTGCAACGCGCTCGTCCTTTTGGAGATTTAATTGTGCAATTTTAGCAATAACCGACGTAATCTGCTTCATCGGTCTTGCTATCGTTCCACTTATGAACCAGCTACAAATACTTGTCAGAATAAACGCCGCTATCAGATACAATATCATTGTTTTAAGAAGAGCTTTTGAATTCGCCTCAATATCTGCCACCGGGGCCGTCAATATATACTTCATGCCATTTTGAAGGGTCTGGTACACCATCTTTTTCTCTTCGCCCTGATAATGATAACCAAGAACGGTATTCTCTTTCTCTGCATCCGCGACAATCGCGCCTACTTCTGCTGCTTTCTCTTCCAGTTTATCACCCAGCTGAAATTCTTTGTGCTGTACAAAACCACCCTCGGAATCCACAAGACAAGAATACCCATTCTCATAAATCGTCGCTTCTTCAACCTTCTTTTGAATTGTATCCAAACTGATATCCATACCAATAATTCCTACCGACACATTATCAATATAAATCGGTATTACATAAGAAATCATTGTAACATTGATATTCTCATTAAGATACGGATTCATCCATGTTGGTTTTTTATTTTCTACCGGAATATAATACCATCCCACATGTTCCAAATCATTTTTGTCATATGTACTAAAATCCGTCGGCTCTACACTTTCAAAGCCATCATCTGTAGAATTTCGTGTCAGAAAAACCCCGGATGTCGGCAGCGTAAAATCCGGATTATATCTTGCATACGCTGTCAATGCTCCGTCTGTATTCTCTGCAAAATGCAGCACCGTATTTTCAATCTTTTTTGTATAATTTTCTACATATTTCGAACTGGTCTTAAATGAATCAAAATCATCCAGCTCACTTACAGCGATCTCTGTCAATGTCGCTACCGATTGCTGTATTCCCGATAAGATGCTGTCCAATTTTGCCTTTGTCTCCTCCGACTTGGCAAGCATCAATGTTTCCGAATCCTCCGTCGCCATATGTCCCGAATAATAATAACTTAAGCCACCCAGACTAAGTCCCATAATCAACGCACATATCGCCGCAATTGCTACAATCCTTTTTCTTATTGTGTTCACTAAAATCAACCCCCCGTAAATTACAAATTTAATTTTGAATCAAAACAGTTTCTTGTATAAAACTGTTGAATCAAGGATACCATTTTTCCACTTTTTTTTCAATATTTTTTAGGTTTTTTATTGTTTTTTTATACAGATTGCTTTTGCTTCTCGCAAACCACTTGGTCTCTTCCGTTCCTTTTTCCCTCATAAAGCGCGCAGTCCGCACCTTTCACCATGGATTCAATGCTCCTTTCACAGTCTCCTGCCGCCAATCCGATCGTCAGGGTGACATGGAAACATTTCTCGCGGTAATTTAGTTCCGTATGATGCAATTTTTCCATAAACTCTTTTGCAATTTTTACAGATTCTTCCAGTGCAAGGGATTTGAATATGATCAGAAATTCCTCGCCGCCCCAGCGCGACACATAGCCGCGTCTGCCGACCTCCGTCTGCAAAAGATCCGATACTTTGCGCAGCACCATATCACCACAGTCATGTCCATAACAGTCATTAAATTTTTTAAAAAAGTCAATGTCTGCAATCGCAATGGAAAATGGCTCTCCGGTTTTTTCCGCCTCATCTCTTACCTGCTTCATCCACATCTCGCCATAATGCCGGTTATAAAGTCCTGTCAGGGAATCCCTCTGCACCAGATCCCGGAGCGACTGCTGCATACGGACCGCCGTCCCTGCCATCTGACCGATTTCGTCTTTGCGCTTTGTCAGTGTTTCACTCAGTTCCACCGTAAAATCGCCCTCTTCCACATTTCCAAGGAATCGCTGAAGCTGACGGAAAGCGCGGTTCAGGTGATCCGCATAATTCCAGATAACAAAGATCAAAATGATCATCGATAAAAGCACCAGCAATAAAATCGGCAGAATGCTCTTCCACACAATGCTGTCTACATAAGCCGACGCTTTTCCGGCAAATACCATCCCGACGCACTGGTCATTTTCATCAAACAGCGGGCAGTAATATGAAAAATAGTTCTCTTTTCCAATCGTTGATTTTGTATAAAAATGCGCCTGCTGACTATCAAATACTTCTTTTTTTATGACGCTGTTGACCCGTGTCCCTACAATCGGCTCATTGTTTTCGTCTTTGATCGTCGTTATAACGCGGATGTCTTTGTAAAATATTGTAATATCCGTTCCTGAGCATTCCTTATAATGTTCAAAAAATTTTAACGCTCCTTCTACTTTTTTTCCGCCTTTGTATAAAGTTTTTGACGCACTGTCATAGGCATAATCCCCCGGATACGTTTCTTCGTACAGATACATTGTCATCTGTGCCACACTTTCAAGTCCGGACTCCACTTCCTGGTATATGGATTTCTCTGTCTGGCTGATACTGCAAACGATAATACATATCCCAAATATCAGCACCGGCAGCAATGTTGCCCGCAGCATTGACGCTCGTAATTTTGATCTTTTTTTCATAAGCACCTCACATCTCCTTCATACCCTTTTTCCGTCCAATTCGCTAATTCTAGTATACTCATTTTTTCCACTTATTGCAAGCAAAAAGAGAGGAATCCTTTATCCCGATTTCCTCTCTTTCTATCACATTCTATAAAACTTTATTATTTGCTTTTAATGTACTCGTCGATTGCCTTTGCAGCCTCTTTACCTGCTCCCATCGCAAGGATTACAGTAGCTGCGCCAGTTACGGCATCTCCACCGGCGTACACACCTTCACGTGTCGTCTCACCTTTTTCGTCTTTGGTGATCAGACATCCACGGTTGTTGGCATCCAGTCCCGGTGTCGTAGAGCGGATCAACGGGTTTGGACTCGTGCCGATTGACATGATTACAGAATCTACGTCAAGGACAAATTCGCTTCCCTCTTTTACGATTGGACGGCGGCGGCCGCTTTCATCCGGTTCACCGAGTTCCATCTCAACGCATTTCATACCGGATACCAAACCATCCTCGTCGCCAAGGATCTCCACCGGATTATGAAGGGTCTTAAAGATGATTCCCTCTTCTTCCGCATGCTCTACTTCTTCTTTTCTTGCAGGAAGTTCTTCCATACCACGACGGTATACGATGTAAACTTCTTCTGCACCAAGACGTTTGGCACTTCTTGCAGCATCCATCGCTACGTTACCACCGCCAACGACAGCAACTTTCTTTGCATGCTGGATCGGTGTCTTGCTTCCTTCTTTATAAGCCTTCATCAGGTTAATACGTGTCAGGAATTCGTTGGCAGAGTAAACGCCCTTCAAACTCTCTCCCGGAATATTCATGAATCTTGGAAGTCCTGCTCCGGAACCTACGTAAACAGCTTCGTTACCCATCTCAAACAATTCGTCGATCGTGAGGACTTTTCCGATCACCATGTTTGTCTCTACGTCAACGCCGATGGCTTTTAAGTTGTCGATTTCTTTCTGTACGATTGCTTTCGGCAGACGGAATTCCGGAATACCATAAACAAGTACACCGCCGGCAAGATGAAGTGCTTCGTAAATCGTTACTTTGTAACCCATCTTAGCAAGATCTCCGGCTACGGTAAGTCCACTTGGGCCTGCTCCGATAACAGCCACTTTATGACCATTCTGCTCCGGCATTTCCGGTTTGTCTGTGCAATGTTCTCTGTGGTAATCTGCCACAAAACGCTCCAAACGTCCGATACCAACAGGCTCGCCCTTGATACCGCGGACACATTTTCCCTCACACTGGTTTTCCTGTGGGCACACACGTCCACATACCGCCGGAAGTGAAGTGGATTTGGACAGGATTTCAAATGCGCCGTCCATATCTTCATTTGCTACGCGCTCAATAAATGCCGGAATGTCAATCTGTACCGGGCATGCGCTCTGGCAAGGTTTTTTCGGACAGTTGAGACATCTTCTTGCCTCGTTTACTGCCATCTCATAAGTGTAGCCAAGTGCTACTTCATCAAAGTTTTTATTACGAACGTCCGGATCCTGTACAGGCATCGGACATTTTTTCATATCCATATTACGTTCAGCCATTTACTTTGCCTCCTTTTTTAATAAGTTGCAAGCTGCTTCGCGGGCATGTGTCTCAAATTCTTTGTACATGGTTCCGCGGTGCATTGCCTCATCAAAATCAACCTGATGTCCGTCAAAGTCCGGTCCATCTACGCAGGCAAATTTTGTCTCTCCACCGACTGTCAGACGACATCCGCCGCACATTCCCGTACCGTCGATCATAATCGGGTTCATGCTGACCATCGTCTTAATATCATATTTTTTCGTAGTCAGGCAGACAAATTTCATCATGATCAATGGTCCGATCGCGATCACTTCGTCATACTGATTGCCTTCCTGGATCAATTTTTCAAGTGCGTCTGTTACAAGACCTTTTTCTCCGTAACTTCCGTCATCTGTCATCATAACATATTTGTCGCTGGCACTCTTGAACTCATCTTCAAGGATAACCAGATCTTTATTACGGAATCCCACGATAGAATGAACTTCTGCGCCCATTTCGTGCAATTTTTTGGCAACCGGATAAGCGATCGCGCAGCCAACTCCACCACCTACTACGGCAACTTTTTTCAATCCTTCGGTATGTGTCGGTACACCAAGTGGTCCCACAAAGTCATGAATGTATTCCCCTTCATTCAATGTATCAAGTTCCATCGTAGAACCGCCGACGATCTGGTAAATAATGGTAATCGTTCCCGCCTCGCGGTCAAAATCCGAAATCGTCAAAGGGATTCTTTCGCTGTCCTCTTTCGCACGAAAGATAATAAACTGTCCCGGCTCCGCTTTTTTTGCGATCAACGGAGCTTCTACTACCATTTTCGTAACGGTAGGATTCAGGGACTTCTTTTCCACAATTTTAAACATAAAAAGTGCCTCCTGTTTATTTTTTTGATAAAAATAGTCAAATTTCTTTTTATCATACCACATTTTACGATGTAAATCAAGGTTTGTGTCCGTTTTTAATTTGGCTTTATTTCGTAATTACTTGAAATCCCATAATCACAATCCCCAGAATCACAAGGACAAGCCCTGTCGCGCGGTTCAATGTCTTTGGCTCCGCTTTATTGGCAAATTTTGCTGCAATAAAAATGTCATAAAGACCGAAAAACCTCCCATTGTCGCCGATGGCAGCAAGCTCGCCACATAACTACCCACAACGGTTTGCAGATCACATTGTACGCAAACGCGGTTTTCCGCGTAAATTCAAGACTAAATATCATAAAGGCTCCTTTCATTCACTTTTGAATAGTTCATTTTTGAACTATTGCAGTAAAAAGAGCCTTAATGTCAAATCTATTTATTTAAAGGAAATGAGGAAATCCTCGCCTCCCTTAACATCAGCGATTCCACTCTGCAAAAGCATCTGCACAATATTTTCCGAAAAATGGAAGTTTCTTCCAAATGGGAACTTTTGCGTTACCGTCCGTAAATTCATTTTCTAATACAGACGCTCATAGATGGCACGCACCTCATCCCGGTCAAGTTCAGTATAATTGTTTGCCATCAGACGTCCCTGGCTGGTCATTACATTTTCCGTAAAATCCTCCAGTTCTTCCTGGGACACGCCGTATTCGTGCAGTGCCTTTTTCGGGCAGAGGTGATTTAACAGGGTTTCGAGTTCATCATACACGGCATTCTTGTCGCAGGCAAGAATTTCCGCAAGCATTGCATTGAGCTGCTGAATCCGCCCTTCCGGCGCCAGCCGGAGATAGGTCTTTAAAACTTCCGTGAAAATGGCGTAATTCGACTCACCATGCGGCACATGATACCTTGCGCCCAGCGGATAACTCATCGCATGGACAGCGGCACAGCCCGCATTGCCAAATGCAATACCGGCAAATGTACTTGCCAGCTGAAATTCCTTCAGATCCGCCATACGCGCCTCTTCTCCCTCTGCCGCAATCCTCTTGTACCCCGCCAGGATCATATGAATCGCCTTCGTCGAATACATTCGCGTAAATGCATTGGCTTTGGGCGAAAGATACGACTCCACGGCATGGATCAGCGCATCGATCGAACTTGTAGCAAAGAAGCGGAATGGCAGTCCCTGCAGCAGTTCCGGGATCAGCACCGCCGCGTCGGCAAACAATGCCGGCTCTGCCAGTCCGAGTTTTGTATGGCGGCTTTTTAATTCTAATATGGAAATATTTGTCACTTCACTTCCCGTACCGCACGTCGTCGGCAGGATAAAAAGTTCTTTTCCTTTTTTTGCCGGAATTTTATGATCGTAGAGGTCAAGCACCGGCGATACTTTTTCCAGCGCAAATAATTTTGACACATCGATGATCGTACCGCCCCCGATAGCAAACACGCGGCTGTAATAACAGTTTTTAATGTCTGCGTAAATAGCTTCTACCATCTCGTCACTCGGTTCGCCGGTTCCGTATTTTTCTACATAAACAACGGTCGCGCCGCTTACATATTGGGAAAAGTATGGTTCAAAGATATATTCATTTGATAAGATCAGATCACCTTTTCCAATTTTGTATTCGTCACAAAATTCCTTACAGGTATCGCACATAAAAATTTCCGGTTTTACTGCAAATTGTTTCATTGGGATTCCTCATTTCTACACATTTTGTCGCGCATTGTTACATATTTTCTTTGATTGCTTCTTCTAATATATCAAGTCCTGCCTGTAACTGTTCGTCGGTGATAACAAGCGGTGCCAGGAAACGCAGAACATTGCCGTAAATTCCTGCATTTTCTATAATAAGTCCTTTTTGTGCTGCCGACTGAATGACCTTGCTTGTCAGTTCTGCTGCCGGTTCTTTACTTTCAGCATCTTTTACCAGTTCCAGTCCGATCATGGCACCCATTCCACGCACGTCGCCGATCACCGGATATTTTTCTTTCCACGATTCATACGTCTCCATCACTTTTTTGCCAATTTCACAGGCGCGGTCAGCCAGTTTTTCACGTTCCATAATTTCAATGGTTTTCAGGGAAGCGGCACAGGCAAGCGGATTTCCACAATACGTTCCACCGATGATTCCCGGCGTCACTTTTTCCATAATTTCTTCTCTGGCAATGACGGCACTCAGCGGAAGGCCTGCCGCAATAGACTTCGCAGTTGCCAAAATGTCCGGCGCACATCCTGCTTCTTTCCAATATTCGGAAGCAAACATTTTACCGGTACGGCAGAATCCCGACTGCACTTCGTCTGCCACCAGACAGATTCCATATTTATCACAGATCCGGCGCACGGCTTTGACCCATTCAATTGGTGCCGGGATAAATCCGCCCTCGCCCTGCAGCGGCTCTACAACCATCGCAGCCACCGTCTCCGGCTGTGCACATTCCTCAAACACTTTCTCGATACTTTTTACATAATATTCCAGTCTCTTATCCTCCGGCATTCCTTCCGGCGCACGATAATAATACGGAAATTCTGCGCGGTAAACACCATCCGGAAATGGTCCCATGCCGACCGCATAGGCTTTTTTTGAAGTCATTGTCATGGTCATCAGCGTTCTTCCGTGAAATGCTCCGGAAAATACAATGATGTTTGGTCTGCCCGTATATGATTTTGCAATCTTTACCGCATTTTCATCTGCTTCTGCCCCGCTGTTGGCAAAGAAGGTTCTCTTTTTGTCGCCTTTTACCGGTACAATCTGATTTAACTTTTCTGCCAGTGCCACATATCCCTCATGTGTCACGATATTAAACATGCCATGAAAATATTTTTCGGACTGCGCTTTGACTGCCTCGATAATCTCCGGCTGGCTGTAACCGACATTTAATACGCCGACGCCGCCTACCCAGTCAAGGAAAATATTTCCATCCAAATCCTCAACCATTGCTCCCTCTCCCCGTTCAATCGCTACCGGGTAAACACATTTTACAGCCGTCGCCGTCGCCGCTGCACGCCGGTCGATCAACGCTTTGGACTTCGGTCCCGGTACTGTCTCCGTTACAATTTTTGGTAATGCCTGTCTTAATTCCATAATAAATTCCTCCGTTCTGTGAGTGTTTTTGTTTGTTGTTTCAGATACTAGCACAATATTTTTACACACACAACGTTTCCCAGCCTAAATTTTTATTCATTTTTTGTGCTGGATGACGAAAATTTTATTGATTTTCATTTTTCACTCTGTTACACTAAAGAAAACAAGAATGGAAAGGAGTTTGTATCATGTCATATTCATTGCATTATTTTATCCGAAAAACTTCCACGCGCTATCAGCTGACACAGCTTGCCGGGAACGCAGGGCTTCACGCTGATATTTCGTGGGTTTACCTAATGGAAGATATTGAAAATACGGACTTTCTGCGTGGTGGCGAACTTGTCATCACAACCGGCATGTCGATCCACTCGGAGCAGACTCTCCTCGCCTTTGCTGCGTCATTAAAAAGAAAACAGGCCTGCGGACTCCTGCTCAATGTCGGACATTATATCACGAAAATCCCTCTGTCGCTCATCTCCTACTGTGACGAAAATTCCCTGCCGCTTTTTACGATGCCGTGGAAAATTCACATCGCCGACCTTATGGAGCAGTATTGCAATGAGATTACGATCCAGCGAAATATCCGCTCACAGATTGAGAGTGCTTTTGAGAAACTGCTTTTTTCATCTCCCGCAGACGAAAGTGCACTTGCCCTCCTTGCCCGCTACGGCTGTCAGACCGGCGACACCTATCATATCACGGCAAGCCGCGAACCCATCCCGTCCACCACGCATTCTCTCCCCATGAATGATCTGTATTACGGCATCTTTTTTCCGGGCGAGTTTTCGGACACCCTCTATCCTTTTTCCTACGGGATTACTGTCTGCAACGACCTTTCCTCGCTGTATACTGCACACCGTCAGGCATACGAAGCCTATTTAGTCAGCCGGATCAAAAATAAGCCGGTCGTTTCTTATAAAGAAATCGGTCTTTACCGCACTGTATTTTCCATTCCCGACACCTCTTCCCTAATTGCCCTGTCTATGCCGCTTTTGCGCCCGCTCCTAAGTTATGACAAAAAGCACCACACGGATTATTTTTCCCTGCTCCGCCTCTACCTCGAACACGGGAAAAGTGTACAGGCAGCCGCCAAAGTGGTCTATACTCATCGAAACACCGTAAATTACCGCATTGGAAAGATCAAAGAACTGCTTGCCGCCGACTTTGACTCTCTGGCACAATGCTGCGAATACGAACTTGCGTTTCACATCTATGATGTACTTTCGGCCACTGCGCCGGAAGTATGGGAAAACCTGAGTTGAGGACAACTGCATCTTGACAAACCTTCTAATAAAGTATACATTATTAACAGGGTCGAAAAGTCAGCCACCAACCATGCTTACATGGGAAAGCCGTCACTCTTCACCCCATTGAAAACCATTTTAGAAAGTGAGGAATAGAAAATGAGTGAATGTACTCATGATTGCTCTTCCTGCAGTTCAAACTGCTCCGAAGCACAACCACAATCATTGATAGCAAGCCCGCATGAGGGCAGTTCGATAAAGAAAGTCATTGGTGTCGTCAGCGGAAAAGGCGGTGTCGGAAAATCCATGGTAACCGATCTTCTCGCTGTCGCATTCAGCCGCAAAGGATATCATTGTGCCATTATGGATGCCGATATCACGGGGCCTTCCATACCAAAAGCATTTGGTCTGACGCAAAAAGCAGAGGGCACTCAGGATACCATTTATCCGGTTAAAACAAAGACCGGTATCGACGTTATGTCAATCAACCTTCTTTTGGAAAACGAAACCGATCCCGTCATCTGGCGCGGTCCGGTCATCGCCGGTGCCGTCAAACAATTTTGGACGGACGTTCTCTGGGAAGATGTTGATTATATGTTTGTCGATATGCCGCCGGGAACCGGGGATGTACCGCTTACCGTATTCCAGTCACTGCCGCTTGATGGCATTGTCGTCGTTACGACGCCACAGGATCTCGTATCCATGATCGTGGGAAAAGCTGTAAAAATGGCAGAAATGATGGACGTTCCGGTACTTGGTATCGTAGAAAATATGAGCTATGTAGAATGCCCGGACTGTGGAAAGAAAATTTCCATCTTTGGAGAAAGCCATGTAAAAGAAGTGGCTGACAAATACGATCTTCTTGTGCTCAGCCAGCTTCCGATCAATCCTGCACTTACTGCCGCAGTCGATGCCGGCAATGTGGAAGATCTGGAATTTTCTTACATGGATGATGCCGTTAAGATTATTGAAAACACAGAACAGAAAGCGTGAGCATAACAATGGAAACATGTTATATATTCGGTGCAGGGGATTTCACTCCCTGCACCATTGATTTAACTTCAAAAGATCTGGTAATTGCGGCAGACGGAGGATATGATTATCTTGTCCGTCTTGGTCTGCGTGCCGATGTGGTATTGGGCGACTTTGACTCCGTCACTTCCCCGGATTTATGGGACGACGCAATCTGTGAAAAATTGACCTATCCGCCGGAAAAAGACGATACCGACATGATGCTCGCCATCAAACTCGGACTTTCCCGCGGCTACCGTGAATTTGCCATTTATGGCGGACTGGGCGGCAGACTCGACCACACCATCGCCAACATCCAGTCTCTCACCTATCTCGCAGGCGAAGGCGCTTCCGGTATTTTATACGGTGACACCTATGCTCTTACCGTCATCAAAGACAGCAGTTTTACCGTTCCGAAAGATGCCACCGGCATGGTTTCCGTATTTTCCCTTAGTGACTCCAGCGAAAATGTATCAATCAAAGGCTTAAAATATGAAGTGGACGGTGTTACACTAACCAATGTATTTCCTCTTGGCGTAAGCAATGAAACAACCGCTAAAAAAGGAATTATCAGCGTGGGATCCGGTACTTTGTTGATCTTGTGGCATCCGTAAGGAGGTACTGCCGGGTCCTCCTAAAATGAAAAGACCCAACGTGGTCCGCATCGTTGAGAGGCGTGTTGGGTTCTGTTAAGGATTATTATATGCGATTTCTTTTCAATTTACAATACGCAAAAAGGCAGCCGCCTTTTGTGCTGACAACTGCCTTTCTTATCACAGATAAATTATTACTTCTTTTATCGTATTTTCAAAGTCACTTTCGTACTTGCTTTTCCAACTTTGACTTTTACGACTTGTTTTCCTTTTTTCAAAGCCTTCACTTTGATCGTAATTTTTCCGGCTTTTTTCGTGATCTTCTTAACTTTGATCTTCTTTCCGGTAACTTTCACAGCATCTGTCGTGGCTTTTTTCGGATTTTCTGCGGTAACTTTAATGACAATTTTTACCGTTTTTCCTTTTTTCGTATTGACTTTCTTCTTGGAAGCCACAATTTTCTTTGCCGGGTTTTTCTTGGAAACCGTTTTGTCTGTTCCATCCGCTGCCACCGGACTTGCACTCGGTGCTGCACTTGGACTTACACTTGGCACTGCGCTTGGTGCTGTGCTTGGGTTTGCACTTGGTGCTGTGCTTGGGTTTGCACTTGGTGCTGCACTTGGACTGGTGCTTGGTGCTGCAGATGGTGTTGCACTTGCATCCGGCTGTGGTTTTTCATCCTCAAATGGTTCGGATGGCACTTTCGCCTCTGGAACTGTCTTTACGCGATACACGGTCTCTCCGGCATTTTCTGCTGCGTACACAAATGATGTGATACCGCGAAGGATCTGCTCCGGTGAGTAGTTCATAACCTCATCTGACATTTTTTTCTGATCCAAATCAACAAATTCCAAAATGGCATCTGCAAGTGTATGACCATTTTTCACAAAATCCACATTTTCTGTTTCAATCATTGGATTAATTCCAAATTCTCCCAGCATTGTCAATGTCTGTGCCGTTGTCCAAGCATTGTTTGCATCATAGGAATCTCCAAGATATCCTTGAGTATCCTGCATTTTTCCTGCAAAACGAATGACTTTCTGACAAGCCTTTTCTACGGATGCTCTCTCTGTATACGGAGCCAATGGCTGAACCGCCATAACGGCATCATCAATCAAATTCCACTCAATGGAACCGGCGATCGTTTTATCTACATTTCCTGCGATTTTTGCCACAAGTTCCTCTCTTGTGCAGTAGTTTTCGCCTTCCGGCAATGTATAATTTCCGGAATCAAATGCAAAAAGCATCATTTGTTCTGCGTTATAGCTATCATCTGCCTCATAAAGCTTTTTCGAAGCCATCTTTTCAATCAGATCATAACCGCCTGTCGTACGGGCATCCATACCAAGTGCGGTCATTGCAAGGACTACAAAAGCATAATTCTGCTCCGATACTTTTTTCGAAGAGAAAGTCTCTTCTGTTACGTTCGTCTTTGTAACGGCATCGTAAGTAGTTCCTTCCGTTGCAAGTTCTTTTAACTGACGTGTCAATTTGTACTTTACTTTTCCATAAAATTCCGGTGCTTCAAATCCTGCGCGGGCAAGTGAAAATACCACATACAATTCGTTGACACTTCCCAAACCCGGGATATGACCATCTGCAAAATACGAATTGTAAATTTCTTTTGCAGCAATTCCCTGCGCTTTTTTCATAGAAGCTTCCGCAGATTCCACAGCAGGTGTTTCCGGATTTAAAGAAGCATCATCGGCAAATACAGCGGCTTCATTAGACGGATCATCATAACTGTAGATCAAGCTGATCTGGTCACCATCCTGAAGTTCATAGGAACCCAGTCCAAGAGTGCTGTACTGTCCATTGACATAAAAACTCCAATAATACCAATTTTCGCCTGCCTGTTCCGTTTTCATGCCATTGATAGATTCAAGATAAGGGCCATAATCTGTATCCTGAATATCATAATTATCCTTATACTCAGAAGCTTTCAGCACTTTTTCAACGGCTTCACTGGCATACGGTCCTTTCTCAGACTTATCTTCGCTAATTTTTTTGTCAAGTTGAACCGGTGTCTTACCGATTGACACAGTCTTTCCATCGGAACTCTTTCCCTGTGCTGCTACATATACAACAATCTGTTCTGTCTCAGCTTCACTGGCATAAGCTGTCAGTGCCGGTTCATTCCATGTAAAAACGGATGAAAATACAAGCGCAATGACAAGACATATGCTCCATACTCTTTTTCTCTGTTTCATGAGAATCCTCCTTGTTATCGTTAATTTTATTTTCCATTCCCTACTATAGCACCATCATGAAAAAAAGTAAACAAAAAGGTGACATATTTTTCTTGTACTTTTTTGGAGAAACGAGTATAATATATATAATAAATATGTAATATTTTTTACATTTGATGAGGGGGATAAACTTATGGAGGAGGAACTGTTATTTTATGATGAGTTGACAAATATTTATAACAGAAAGGGATTTTTTAGGTATACATCTTCGCTGTTAGAAGAACACCCTGAAATTGAATTCTGCTTAATTTATTGGAACATTCGGCAGTTTAAAGTTCTCAATAATTTATTTGGAATGCAGACAGGAGATCAGATTTTAATACATATTGCGGACATATTGCACAATGAATTTTCCGATCAGATTGCTACCTATGGGCGGCTTGAGGCGGACAATTTTATTTGCTGTGTTCCAAAACAGATAATGGATGCCGGATATTGGAAAGATCTGCTTGATATTTCCTTTTCCATCTCCGGTTCTACGTATCATTTTTATTCTTGCTGCGGATTATATCAGATTGACGACCGCACTCTTCCGATCAACAAAATGGTCGATATGGCACGTCTTGCCATGGACAGCATTAAATCAAACTACATGAAACCATATGCGTGGTATGACGGATCCATGTTGGATACCATGATTGAAGAACAGCGGCTTGTCAGCGATTTCCGCACGGCGATCACACAAAAGCAGTTTACCGTATATTTTCAGCCAATCTGCCGCGCTGATGACGGGCTGGTTGTATCAGCGGAAGCACTGGTACGCTGGATCCATCCGCTCCGTGGCATGATCTCACCGGGAAGTTTTATCCCGCTTTTTGAGAAAAATGGTCTGATCCACATTTTGGATCGTTTTGTGTGGAATGAAACCTGTAAAATGCTGAAAGCGCGTATTGATGCCGGAAAGCACGTTGTCCCTGTGTCGATCAATGTATCGCGCGTAGAATTTTACAATCCGGAACTCGCCGATGAGATCAAAGAAATTGTCGACAAACACGAGCTGCCGACAGACCTGATCAAGATTGAGATTACCGAAACCGCTTATGCGGACAACCCGACCCAGGTACAGCAGGCGGTTAAACGACTTCACGAGTACGGTTTTCTCGTGCTGATGGATGATTTTGGAAGCGGATACTCCTCGCTGAACATTTTGAAAAACCTGCCAATCGATATTTTAAAGATTGATATGCAGTTTATGGACAACCTGGATGGCAACGAAAAGGCTTCTATTATCCTGGAAGCGATCATCCGCATGGCAAAATGGATGCAGCTCCCTGTCGTGGCGGAAGGCGTTGAGACGCGTAAGGAATGGAATTATCTGAAAAGCATGGAATGCGAGATGGTACAGGGGTATTATTTTTACAAGCCGATTCCGCAGGCTGATTTCTGCGAGGTTCTCGATCAGGAAAATCTTCAGAAATATGCCGTTAAGGAACGTAATCTTTTTGAACTTGACGATACCATATTTGACATTTTTAACCATTCCAATTCGAAAGAAAATATGCTTTTCTATGACATGATCGGTGGTATGGGCGTTGCGGAAATGACTGGCGATACGCTGGAAATCCTGCAGGTCAACCGAGGCTATTATGAAGTCTTTTACGGTACGGATGCACCTCTTTCGGAAACGACACCGGTTCTTCATAAAAAAGTGGAGCAGCCATCGCTCGATCAGATTCTTGCCGCCTGCCATATGGCAAAGGACAGCAATCAGGTGCAGTCCATCCAGCTTCAGCTGAAACGCCCGGATACGACTCTTATATGGGTAAATCTGAAACTGCGATATATCGGAAGCCGCGGACGGCATTCCCTCTTCTACTTTGCCATTGACAACATTGATGAACTAAAAAAAGCAGAGCAGGAGCGTTATCTTACCGCTTACAGTTCTGCCCTGTTGAAAATATTTGACAAGGTGTACCGGCTGGATTATGAGAATGGCATGGCCGAGGTACTTCACACCAATCGCAGCGATAACATGAAGATCAAAGAACATTATTACTTTAAAGACTTTTTCCAGCGTTTTTCGAAAATGATCTCGATAGCGGATCCAGAAGAAGCTGATGCTTTTCAGGTGCTGAAATCCAAAGAAATTTTAGAGCAGCGTCTGGAAGAAAGCAACAACGGCTGTTATGAGATCACGTATCATTTCACGCCGCCGCGCGGAAAAACGCAGATCATCTCTGCTTTAATTTTCAAAATTGAACCGGAACCACATCATGAAGAATATTTGTGCTGTATGAAAAAACGGCTGCCTCACTAATGGGACAGCCGTTTGGCCTTGTCAAAGGCGGGAAAGAACACGAAGTGTTCGAAATGCGACAGCCCCAATAAAAAAACTGCCGGCAAGACAATCTTGCCGGCAGAAATGGTATCATTTTATTTTACTTTGTATTTTACTTTGTAATAATCAAAATCAACATATCCACCAGCTTCTTTTGTTGCATAATTTACAAGCCAGCTTCTTGT
>CAKRDZ010000025.1 GCA_934316845.1 uncultured Eubacterium sp.
ATGCAGAAAGTAACTTTAATGATATGCTGCTCTTTGGAGCGGTTGTTTATGTGGGTGTACCCACTATGGAGCGTTTAAGTATTGTCAAAGAAAACCTCCCGGTTTCAATCCAAGTCAAAAAGTTATAGAATTTCCTTTCTTTTTATGATATACTTGTCCATAAGAATATTCAATGGAAGGAAAATGGTAAATTATGTCAGAAATAAAAAAGAGTAACATTCGGAATTTTTGTATCATTGCCCATATTGACCATGGAAAATCTACTCTGGCAGATCGAATTATAGAAAAGACAGGACTTTTGACAGAGCGCGAAATGCAGGCGCAGGTTCTTGATAATATGGAATTGGAGCGGGAACGTGGGATTACGATCAAAGCGCAGACGGTACGAATCGTATATAAGGCAAAGGACGGCGAAGAGTATATTTTCAATCTGATCGATACGCCGGGACATGTCGATTTTAACTATGAAGTATCGCGAAGTCTGGCTGCTTGTGAAGGGGCGATCCTGATCGTGGACGCGGCGCAGGGGATTGAAGCCCAGACGCTGGCAAACTGTTATCTGGCGATCGACCATGATCTGGAAATTATGCCGGTTATCAATAAAATTGACCTGCCAAGCGCAGAGCCGGAGCGGGTAAAAGCAGAGATTGAAGATGTGATCGGAATTGAGGCGGAAGATGCGCCATTGATCTCCGCAAAGATGGGAACCAACATTGAGGAAGTGCTGGAGCAGATCGTGCAGAAGATTCCGGCACCGCAGGGGGATGAAAAGGCACCGCTGAAAGCACTTATTTTTGACTCGATTTACGATTCTTATAAGGGCGTTATTATTTTCTGCCGTATTTTCGATGGAACCGTGAAAAAGGGAACGAAGATACGGATGATGGCGACAGGAATGGAAGAAGAGGTAGTGGAAGTCGGTACGTTTGGTGCCGGTCAGTTTATCCCGTGCGAAGAATTGTCCGCCGGAATGGTGGGATATATTACGGCAAGCCTGAAAAATGTAGAGGGAACGCGCGTCGGAGATACGGTAACGACGGTGGAAAATCCGTGTGAAGAAGCACTTCCGGGGTATAAAAAAGTACAGCCGATGGTATACTGTGGACTGTATCCGGCGGATGGAGCCAAATACCAGGATCTGCGCGATGCACTGGAGAAATTACAGCTAAACGATGCGGCGCTTCAGTTTGAGGCAGAGACGTCGATCGCGCTGGGATTTGGATTCCGCTGTGGATTTTTGGGACTGCTTCATCTGGAAGTCATTCAGGAAAGACTGGAACGGGAATACAATCTGGATCTTGTGACAACGGCGCCGGGTGTTGTATATCATGTGTACAAGACCAATGGTGAGATGGTGGAAGTGACAAATCCTTCCAATCTTCCGGATCCGTCCGAGATCGAGCATATGGAAGAGCCGGTTGTAAATGCGGAGATCATGGTGACGACAGAATTTGTCGGCGCGATCATGACCCTTTGCCAGGAACGGCGTGGTGTGTATCTGGGAATGGAATACATGGAGGAGACGAGAGCGCTTCTCAAATACGTACTGCCGCTCAACGAGATCATTTACGATTTCTTTGATTCCCTGAAATCGCGTTCACGGGGATATGCGTCATTTGATTATGAGATGAAAGGCTATGAACCATCGAGCCTGGTGAAATTAAATATCCTGATCAATAAAGAAGAAGTCGATGCCCTTTCGTTTATTGTACACGAAAGTACGGCGTATGAGCGCGGAAGAAAGATGTGTGAGAAACTCAAACAGGAGATTCCGAGACATCTGTTTGAAATCCCGGTGCAGGCGGCAATTGGCAATAAGATCATTGCCCGTGAGACGGTAAAAGCCGTGCGGAAGGATGTCCTTGCCAAATGTTATGGTGGTGATATTTCACGTAAAAAGAAACTGCTGGAGAAGCAGAAGGAAGGAAAGAAACGTATGCGCCAGATCGGAAATGTAGAGATTCCGCAGAAGGCATTTATGAGCGTTTTGAAATTGGATGAGGAAAACTGATATGGGATCTTTGGGAATTTATGTGCATGTTCCTTTTTGTGTAAAAAAGTGCAATTACTGCGATTTCCTGTCATTTCCATTAAAAAAAGAGACGGATTGCCGGAACACGGAAAACTATGTGAAAGCATTGCAGCAGGAAATCCGGAATCCCTTTAAACTGCCGGAGTCTCCTGCCGAAGTAGATACGATCTACATTGGCGGCGGGACTCCGAGTCTGCTTTCAGAGCGGCAGATAGGAAGCATTTTAGATGAGATAAACAGGAAATTTTTGGTAAAAGCGGATGCGGAGATCACGATGGAATGCAATCCGGGGACGGTGACTGCAGAGTCCCTGCGGGCGTATCATGATCTTGGCATCAACCGTCTCAGCATCGGGATCCAGTCAGCCGTAGAAAAAGAACTTGCTCTTTTAGGAAGGATTCACACGTTCTCGCAGGCAAAGCAGGCAGTGTCGTGGGCGAGAGAGGCAGGTTTTACCAATCTGAGTGTGGATCTGATGAGTGCCATCCCCGGACAGACACTTGCCTCGTATGAGCATTCTCTGCGGGAAATACTGGCTCTTAAGCCGCAGCACATTTCTTCGTACAGTCTGATCATCGAAGAGGGGACGCCGTTTTTTGAAAGGTACAAAGACAATCCGCCGGTGGACGAAGAAACCGACCGGAAAATGTATGAGATGACGCAGCAGATGCTCGTAGACAGAGGGTATGAGCGCTACGAGATATCTAATTATGCCCGTCCCGGATATGAGAGCCGGCACAACACCAAATACTGGACCGGTGAAGATTATCTCGGTGTGGGACTTGGGGCGAGTTCGAAAATCGGGAAATTCCGTCTGAAAAACGAGACGGATATGACTGCGTATTTGGAAAAACTTGGAAAAGGAGAAACCGTGGCTTTTGTAGAAGAGAATCTGTCGGATGCGGATGAAAAAATCGAATTTTTTATCCTTGGAATGCGGTGTATGAGTGGCGTTTCCCTGAAAAAATACAAAGAAAGATTTGGAGAAGACGCCTCCGTCCGATACGGAAAAACCATTCAGAAAATATGTGATATGGGACTTGCGGCAAGAGAAGAGGACAGGCTTTTTCTGACGGCAAAAGGCATCGACGTGAGCAATCTTGTATTTGAGATGTTTTTCATGTAAAATTGGGGTAAAATCCGCAAATTTGACTAGACAATAAGGAAAAAAACGGTTACAATAAATATAACTAATATTTTGTTAAGGAAGTGAACCAATGAATTCAGTATATGAGAAGGTCGAATTATGTTATAAACAGATTCGTGCAAAAATTGATTTTGAGCCAAAGGTAGCAATTGTTTTGGGAAGTGGTTTGGGCGCTTTGGCAGAAGTGATCAAAGTGGTAGATTCGATTGATTATGCCCAGATCCAGGGATTTCCTGTATCTACGGTAGATGGGCATAAAGGTCGTTTTGTATTTGGATATATCGAGCAGACTCCTGTAGTGATCATGCAGGGACGTGTTCATTTTTACGAAGGATATGCGATCAGTGATGTCGTTCTTCCGATCCGTGTCATGAAAAAACTGGGGGCGGAGATTTTGTTTTTGACAAATTCTGCCGGTGGTTTGAATACGATGTACCGTCCGGGAGATTTTATGATGATCACCGATCAGATCGCAAGCTTTATGCCGTCTCCTCTGCAGGGGGCAAATGTAGACGAGTGGGGAAGCCGTTTTCCTTCGATGGAACATCTTTATGATACCCAGCTCTGCGACTGCATCCGCCAGTCAGCGAGAGACTGTAACGTACCTCTTCGTGAGGGCGTGTATGTACAGATGCGTGGGCCACAGTACGAATCCACCGCAGAAGTCCGTATGTGTCAGGCAATCGGCGGGGATGCCGTAGGTATGAGTACCGCGATCGAGGCGATTGCAGGACGCCACATGGGAATGCGTGTGTGCGGACTGTCCTGTATCTCCAACATGGCGTGTGGAATCAGCAAGACTCCGTTGAACCATATGGAAGTGACAGAAGTGGGAGAAAAGATGGCACCGTTGTTCCGTCTGCTTGTGTATAAAGCAATCAGTAAGATGACAGCAGATATGATTGAAAAGACAGAGCCGGTAGTAAAACCAGTCATGGCGCAGCCGGTTCGACAGAGTGTGATCATTGATGATATGTAATAAAACAAAGATACGGTTTTATCATGCGAGAATCGCAGCGATGGGACCGGATAGGAAAATTTTTACAGGAGAACTCCATGTTGAGGGAAACCGGATCACGTATGTGGGGGAAGCAGAAAATGCGCCGCACAGTGAAAACTGGGATCGGGAAATCGACGTGGAAAATGATCTTCTCCTGCCGGGATTTAAAAATGCACATACGCATACGGCGATGACCTTTTTGCGCTCTTATGCGGATGATGTGCCGCTGCAGACCTGGCTTTACGAAAAAATTTTTCCGATGGAAGATAAACTTACAAAAGAGGATCAATACTGGCTGATCCGGTTGGGGATCATGGAATATCTGACAAGCGGGATCACAGCCAATTTTGACATGTACCGTGATTTTGACTGTCATGCGGAAGTTTCGAGGGATGTAGGATTCCGTACCGTGATGTGCAGTGGATTAAACGATTTTTGTAGTTCTGTGGAAGAAGTAAAAGAGCAGTTTTACCGTTTAAATGAGATCTCTCCGCTGGTGTCATGCCAGCTTGGATTTCACGCAGAATATACGACAAAACGTGAGACGTTAGAACAGCTTGCCAAGACCGCTATGGATCTTCGCAGGCCGGTCTATACACATATAGCAGAAACAAAGAAAGAGGTCGAGGAATGTTATGAAAAGTATCATGTTTCCCCGTTTGGGCTTTTGGATTCTATTGGTATGTTTACTCATGGTGGCGGGGGCTTTCATGGGGTCTGGATGTCCGAAGAAGATAAGAAAATTTGCCAGAAAAACAAACTCGCGATCGTATCCAATCCGTCGTCAAATCTTAAGTTAGCGAGTGGGATTGCCGATCTCTGCGGCTTGATGGAAGCGGGGATCCCGGCAGCGCTCGGAACGGATGGCCCGGCAAGTAACAATGCTCTCGATATGTTCCGTGAGATGTATCTTGCGTCGGTTCTGCCGAAAGTGTATCACAAAGATGCCTCGGCGATGAAAGCAGACGATGTTCTTTCGATGGCAACGACACAGGGTGCTCTCGTCATGGGACTGGAAGACTGTGACTGCCTGGCAGAGGGCAAACTGGCAGATATCATACGGATTGACATGAAACGCCCGAATATGCAGCCGGAGCATGATCTCTTGAAAAATCTGGTATATAGTGGAAGTAAAGAAAATGTCCGGATGACGATGGTAAATGGTAAGATTTTATATGAAGATGGACAGTTTTTCATGGATGAAGACCCATCGGATATATATTGTCAGACGGCAAAGATTATCAAACGAATGGAGGCGTGAGATATGAATATCAACATTAATGTAAATGGAAAACAGCAGGACAATAAGATACTGCCGTTTGCCGGAGAAAATGCGGATAATGCGAAATCTGTCCGCAGTACATTGGCGAAAAAACGTGCCGATAAGCTGGTTGGAAACGTATTCAAGAGCGACAAAAAGATGGATCTCGGTGTCAATGAGATGAAGGACAAACGCGAAGCGCTTCTTTCGGATACCACCAAGCAGTTAAAAGAGCTGAGTGATCTGAAGGATCAGCGCAAAGAGATGCTTTCCCAGGCGGACGATCCGGTTATGGCTCAGAATATCAAAGATATTGATGAACGCATGACTGAAATTTGGAAAAAAGTGGAAGAAAACCGCGTTCTTGCCAAAACGTACGGTCAGGCAGTTTCCGACGTGAAAGTGGAGAGATTAAAGAGCCATGCGATGGTTGATGCGTCAAATGAGGCAGAGGATCTTTTGATCCAAAGCGCAAAAGAACTGGCGGCTTCCTTGATCGATGAAGCAAAAAGCAATATTGAGGAAGATATGGAAAAGACGAAAGAAGAAGCACAGAAGGCGAAAGAAAAACAGGAAGAAAAGAAACCGGATAAGGATAAGACGGAAGAAACACTTGCTGAAAAACTTGTTGAGCAGTCGAAGAAAAAAGAAGATGCAGATGAAAAGATCAAGAAGATGATAGATGAGTTGAATCTTTTGATGGACGACATTAAGGGAATAGAAGTCGATACCAATATCTAATTAAAATTTTATGTGTATGCCATGTTTTTGCTTTAAGTTGTTGTTAGGATAATAAAATCACAGCAAGAGTAGAAATGAGGCATACAGATGAATGTGAAGAAAATAGTAAAATGTATTTTGATACTGTGCCTGTTCTTGGGAGTGGGCACAGTTTTTTATGGTTCCGGGACGGTAAGCGCACAGGAAAAAATTGTATATACAATGAAAAAGGGCAGCAGCCGTTTGATCACCAAACTTCTGGGCAGCCATCCTTTTACCAAAAATGAAACGGCAAAGTACCGCAATCTTATCTGGAAATCATCAAAGCCAAAAGTTGTGCAGGTTAAGGCAAATCGCAAACTGGTGGCAAAAAAGAAAGGAAAATTATATCTTCGCGGATATAATAAGAAAAAGAAAAAAGTGGTGTCCATTCGTCTGATCGTTGGGAAAAAGGTGAAAAAGATCCATGTTCCACAGACCCAGATCATACTGCCGTTTGGCGGATCAGCAGGTTTACGGGCGGTGGCACAGCCCTCTACAGCTTCTTATGCAAAATTGTACTATGAAGTGAAAAATCCTAAAATTGCAACGGTTTCCTCCAAAGGAAAGGTCACTTCTCTGACCGCGGGAAGTACCCAGATGACAATTTATTCCAAAGATGGCAATGCAAAAAAAACAGTGCGCATCAAAGTGAAAGAAGGTACGACCCGTACCACATCGAAGGGAACGGTACAGGGAACGAAGAGCAGCGATGCGTCAACACTGATCTGGTATGGGATTCCTTATGGACAGTCTACTGCCGGCACCAATCGCTGGAAGGCTCCGCAGCCGGTCATTCCGTGGAGTGATACGTTGAATGCTGCGGTACCAAAGTCAGGTGCGGCTTGTTATGGAGACGGAGAAAATTACAATGGCACGGAAGATTGTCTGTATGTAAATGTGTACCGTCCGAATACAACAGACCAGAATCTTCCGGTCATGGTTTATCTTCATGGGGGCGGAAATGCTGCCGGGACAGCCAATATTGATTTTTCTAAATTTGTGACAACTGCAAAAACGGTTGTTGTCTCTGTTGAATACCGGCTTGGCGCATTTGGCTATCTGAGTCATCCGGCACTGCAGACAGGGACGGCAGAGGAAAATAGTGGAAATTTCACATTGCTGGATATCAAAGCGGCATTACAATGGACACAGGAAGAAATTGGAAATTTTGGCGGAGACGCCGGAAATGTGACATTGGCTGGATTTTCCGCAGGTGCAAGAAATGTCATGCTCTGTATGATCTCGCCGCAGATGCAGGGATTGTTCCATAAGGTCATTGCATTCAGCGGTGGCTGCAATACCTGCACACCGCAGCAGGGAGAAGAATCTTCGGAAGAAAAACTTGCTTCTATACTGGTAAAACGCGGAACGTATGCGACCAAAAAGAAAGCGCTTGAATATATCCGGTCGGCGGACAACGCGACAGTACGGGATCTTTTTTACAGTCTCACGACGGCAGAGGTTGCCAATATGCACCAGTCATCTGCCCTGCGGTTTGATCTTTTCCCACAGGGATTTAACGACGGCGTTGTTGTTCCGAAAGAAGGATTTTCGGTGATCGCAAGTGGAAATTACAATCGTGTCCCTGTTATGCTGGGAAGCGATGCGACAGAATTTTCCAGTTTTGCATTGAAAACAGACATGGCAGAAGCGCTTAGTACGGCGACGACAACGACATTTGATCGTGTGATGCAGCTGGGGATCCGGTACGGAAGTAAACTGCAATCTGCCGGTTATATCGAAAAGACGGGAAATCTGCTTATGCAGGATGCGATGCATCAGCCGGTTTATGCGTATCGTTTCTTGTGGGGGACGGATCCTGCCGTGACCGATGCAAATTACAGTACGTATGTGGGGGCTTACCATGGAGTGTCAAAAGACTTCCTGCGGGGGTATTATAAAAATCCATATCCGGAATATTCGTCCACTGCCATGCGGGCAGAAAACAAAGCCGGCCGAAAGCAGCTGACTACGATCATGCAGCAGTATATCGCACAGTTTTTGAAAGATGGTACGACCAATGTGGCAGAACAGCCGGTCTGGACAACCTGGAATAATATACCGGGAATCGAAAAACTAATGCTGTTTAATGCCGACATGACAACGGCATCGGCGTCGATGGACGCGCAGATGTACTCGAACGAGGAAACGCTGACGGCATTAAAAGCAGAAGCAAACGAAGAAGAATACCGCATATTGATGGATGTTATGTTTAAAAACCGGTTCTTTATGACGGAAAATCAGGAATAATTTTCCCATTTCCCGCATATCCTTTTAGTAAGACTATGTTTGCGTAAAGGGATACGCAGGAAAAGGGGGATCTTATGGATAGAAAAAGAAAAACACAGACCATGGATGGCAATATGGCAGCAGCTTATGTATCGTATGCCTTTACGGAGGCAGCAGCGGTATATCCGATCACACCATCGTCGCCGATGGCGGAATACACGGAAAAATGGGCGGCAAAGGAAAAGAAGAATGCATTTGGACATGCTCCGCTGATCCGGCAGATGCAGTCCGAAGCAGGGGCTGCCGGTGCACTTCATGGGATATTGCAGGCGGGAGCTCTTGGGACGACGTATACCGCATCCCAGGGGCTTCTTTTGATGGTGCCAAACCTGTATAAAATGGCTGGGGAGCTTCTTCCGGCAGTCATTCATGTGGCGGCGAGAGCGCTGGCGACGCATGCGCTGTCCATTTTCTGCGATCACTCGGATATCTACGCCTGCCGTCAGACAGGCTGTGCCATCCTTTGTGCCTCCGATGTGCAGGAAGTGATGGATCTGGGGGTGGTCGCCCATGTGGCAGCGATTCAGGGGCGGATTCCATTCCTTCACTTCTTTGATGGATTCCGGACGTCACATGAGATTCAGAAAATTGAAGTGTGGGATGATATTTCACTTCAGGAAATGCTTCCCCGTGAAGAAGTTGATGCCTTTCGCAGACGGGCGTTGAACCCGGAGCATCCGGTACAGCGCGGAATAGCACAAAATCCTGACATATTTTTCCAGGTACGTGAGGCGGCAAACGGGTATTATGACAGGCTGCCGCAAATCGTAGAGGATACGATGAACGAGGTGAATGAACGCGCGGGGACAGATTACCATTTGTTTGATTATTATGGGGAGAAAGAGGCCACGCATGTGATCGTGGCGATGGGATCGGTCTGCGATACGATCAAAGAGACGATAGATGCCATGCAGCAGGAAGGAAGAGAAAAGATCGGACTCGTGCAGGTGCGTCTGTTCCGCCCATTTTCGAAGAAACATCTGCTTGCGGCACTTCCAAAATGTGTAAAGCAGATCACGGTGTTAGACCGTTCCAAAGAACCGGGAGCAGTGGGAGAGGCGTTGTATCTCGATATCGTAGCAGCGCTGAAAGACAGTCCGTATGCTTCGGTTCCGGTATTTGGCGGAAGATACGGTCTGGGATCAAAGGATGTCACGCCGGGGGATATTGCGGCAGTTTACAAAAATTACCATACCAAAAACTTTACGATAGGGATCTGTGATGATGTGACCCATCTTTCACTCAAGCCGTATCCGGTAGAAATGACGGGAGAACGTGCGTACGAATGCAAATTCTGGGGAATGGGTGCCGATGGGACGGTAGGAGCCAACAAAAACTCGATCAAGATCATTGGAGAAAATACGCCGCTTCAGGTGCAGGCGTATTTTGAATACGATTCGCGGAAATCCGGCGGGGTTACCATTTCCCACCTGCGGTTTGGAAAGCAGCCGATCCGTTCGGCGTACCGCGTTCACCAGGCCGACTTTGTCGCCTGCCATATGCCGGCGTATCTGGAACGGTATGACATGGTGCAGGATCTGCGCAGAGGCGGCACATTTTTATTAAACTGCCCGTGGACGCCGGATGAAGTGGAAGAAAAACTGCCGGTAAAAGTAAAACAGATACTGGCAGAAAAGGAAATTGAGTTTTACTGCATTGATGGATTTGCCATTGGAAAAGAAATCGGATTGGGCGGACGGATCAATACGATCTTACAGGCGGCTTTTTTTGCCATCAGTGGGATTTTGCCGGCAGATAAGGCGGAGACACTTTTGAAAGAAGCGGCAGAAAAAACATACGGAAAAAAGGGACAGGCAGTCGTAGAGCAGAACCGGAAGGCAATTGAAGAAGGGATGACAAAATTCCGGAAAATAGAAGTAAAAGAAGAATGGAAAAAATTAGAAGGAGAAAAGCCGCAGACGGCAGAAGAAACGACTTCGTTCCTGCATTATGTAAAGACCATCCAGCGGAAAATGAATTCACAGCAGGGCGACGAACTGCCGGTTTCCGAATTTGTGGCATATGCGGATGGTACGATGCCGGCAGGGACGGCCGCGTACGAAAAACGCGGTGTCGGCATCCAGAGCCCAAGATGGAATCCGGACGGGTGTGTCCAATGCAATGCGTGTTCGCTGGTATGTCCGCACGCCTGCATCCGTCCTCTGGTGATCCGCGGGGGCGACCGGGAGCATGTCCCGGAGGGAACCTTTACAGAACTTCGCGGGATGGACGATCGGCTTTTTGCCATCACGGTATCGCCGCTTGATTGTACCGGCTGTGGAAACTGTGCAGACATCTGTCCGGGAAACAAGAAAAACAATGTACTGGAAATGATCCCCTCCGGCGAGGCAATGACACAGCAGCCATTGTATGATTACGGAGAAGTCCACGAAAATGCGCCGGAACTTTTGGAAAAATTTGCAGAAACGACAGTGAAGGGAAGCCAGTTTAAAAAGCCGTTACTGGAGTATTCGGGAGCGTGTGCCGGCTGTGGGGAGACACCGTATGCCAAGCTGGTGACACAGTTGTTTGGAGAACGGTTGTATATTGCCAACGCAACCGGGTGTTCCTCTATCTGGGGCGGCTCCGCGCCATCGTGCGCCTACACGGTAAACGCGCAGGGAAAAGGGCCTGCCTGGGCAAATTCGCTGTTTGAAGACAACGCCGAATTTGGATTTGGCATGATGATGGCACAGAAGACACTTCGCAAACGGGTATTTGAGGCGGCAAATGACCGGCTGGGAGAAGCGGAAGGCGAAGAGAAAGAAGTGTTGCAGGCCTATGTGGAAAGCTGGCAGGATGGCGCAAAAAATGCCGCTGCGGTACAGAAAATGACAGCATATTACGAAAGGCAGGAAAATCCCGACCGGCTGCAGCAGGAAATTCTGCAATTGAAAGATTTTGCTTCGAAAAAGAGCCAGTGGGTCTTTGGCGGAGACGGCTGGGCGTACGATATCGGCTATGGCGGACTGGATCATGTGCTTGCAAGCGGTGAGGACATCAACATTCTTGTCTTTGATACCGAAGTGTATTCGAACACCGGAGGACAGGCCTCCAAAGCGACACCGCAGGGAGCAGTCGCGCAGTTTGCGTCGCAGGGCAATGAGAAGGAAAAGAAAGATCTCGCCGCCATCGCGATGTGCTATGACAATGTGTATGTGGCACAGGTGGCACTTGGTGCAGATTACAATCAGACGATCAAAGCGCTGGCAGAAGCAGAAGCACATGAAGGGCCGTCGCTGATCCTTGCGTATGCGCCATGTATCAATCACGGCATCCGGAAAGGTATGGGAAAAGCGGTCGAAGAGGAAAAAAATGCGGTGCTTTCCGGCTACTGGCACTTATTCCGATTTTCCCCGGAGCGCGGCAGAAGGGGAGAAAATCCATTTGTTTTGGATTCCAGAGAGCCAAAACTTTCGTATGAGGAATTTTTAAAGGGAGAACTGCGCTACGAAAGACTTTCCAGGGAAAATCCGCAGCGGGCAGAGATGCTTTTTGCCGGAGCGGCGCAGAAAGCCAAAGAAAAATATGAAAAGCTGAGGGAGATATCCTTGCAATAATCGGTAAAATGGTGTATAAATATTCATAGAGGTTTTTTTATAACGATTCGGGATTTCGTTTGCCGATAAGACCGGAATCGTTACGGGAATGGGAAATAGAGAACAATGGAGGAAAGAAAACATGGAATTAACAAGTGTACGAAACTTTTTTCGTGACCGCGAACAATATATTGGAAAGGAAGTAACGACAGGCGGCTGGGTGCGAAGCATCCGTGCGTCTAAAACATTTGGATTTATCGTTGTCAACGACGGAACATTTTTTGAACCGATTCAGGTAGTATACAGTGATGCGCTTGGCAACTTTGAAGAGATTTCCAAATTAAACGTAGGAGCTGCCGTAATCGTAAAAGGAACGCTGGTAGCGACTCCGGAAGCAAAGCAGCCATTTGAGATCCAGGCGTCAAGTGTGGAGGTTGAAGGGGCTTCTACCGGAGATTATCCGCTTCAGAAGAAAAGACATTCTTTTGAATATCTGCGTACGATCAGCCATCTGCGTCCGAGAACCAATACCTTTCAGGCGGTATTCCGTGTGCGCTCTCTGATCGCGTATGCCATTCACAAATTTTTCCAGGAGCGTGAATTTGTATACGTTCATACACCATTGATCACAGGAAGTGACTGTGAAGGTGCTGGAGAAATGTTCCAGGTTACGACACTGGATCTGAATAATATACCGAAAAACGAAGACGGCAGCATTGATTACAGTCAGGATTTCTTCGGAAAAGAGACCAATCTGACCGTAAGTGGACAGCTCAACGGTGAGACGTATGCACAGGCATTTAAAAATATTTATACGTTTGGTCCGACATTCCGTGCAGAAAATTCCAATACGACCCGTCATGCGGCGGAGTTTTGGATGATCGAGCCGGAGATCGCATTTGCGGATCTTCAGGATGATATGATGCTGGCAGAGGGAATGTTAAAATATGTCATCCGCTATGTGCTGGAAAATGCACCGGAAGAGATGGATTTCTTCAACCGTTTTGTGGATAAGGGCCTGATTGAAAGACTGGAGCATGTGGCAAACTCTGAATTTGCGCATGTTACATATACAGAAGCAATTGAAATTCTTGAGAAGAACAATGACAAATTTGAGTACAAAGTATCGTGGGGCGCAGATCTTCAGACGGAGCATGAACGTTATCTGACAGAAGAAGTATTTAAGCGTCCGGTATTTGTAACGGATTATCCAAAAGAGATCAAGGCATTTTATATGAAAATGAACGAAGATGGAAAGACGGTTGCAGCGATGGACTGCCTGGTTCCGGGAATCGGCGAGATCATTGGAGGAAGCCAGCGTGAAGACGATTATGACAAACTGGTCGCACGTATGGAAGAATGCGGACTCCGCAAAGAGGATTATGAGTTCTATCTTGACCTGAGAAAATATGGTTCTACCCGCCATGCCGGATTTGGTCTTGGATTTGAGCGATGTGTGATGTACCTGACCGGAATGTCCAACATCCGCGACGTCATTCCATTCCCAAGAACTGTAAATAACTGTGATTTATAGGAGGCAGAAATGAAAGTACCTGAAGGTTATGAATCCGCCCTGAATGTACGTGAGACAGAAGTGGCGATTAAAGAAGTAAAAGATTTTTTTGAGAGAGCACTGGCGACAAACCTGAATCTGACCCGTGTGTCAGCACCGTTATTTGTAGCACCGGAGACAGGATTGAACGATGATCTGAACGGTGTGGAGCGCCCGGTTTCCTTTGGAATCCGCGAGCAGAATGACCGCGTTGTACAGATCGTGCATTCTCTGGCAAAATGGAAACGCCACGCGTTAAAACGCTATGGGTTTTCCGTTGGTGAGGGATTGTATACGGATATGAATGCGATCCGCCGCGATGAGGATACGGACAACATCCATTCGATCTTTGTCGATCAGTGGGACTGGGAACGTATCATTGAGAAAGCCCGGAGAAATGAAGCCACATTAAAAGAGATCGTATGTAAAGTATACCAGTCTCTGGAGGAGACAGAGGACTATATGTCCGTAAAATATTCTTACATAGAGAAAACGCTTCCACAGGACATTACATTTGTTTCGACGTATGAACTGGAAGAAAAATATCCGGACAAGACGCCGAAAGAGAGAGAATATCTGGCAGCAAAAGAATATGGTGCGATTTTCCTTATGAAGATCGGGGATAAGCTGGCAAGCGGCGAACCTCATGACGGACGTGCGCCGGATTATGATGACTGGTCTTTGAACGGAGATATTATCGTATATTATCCGGTACTAGATATTGCACTGGAACTTTCTTCCATGGGAATCCGTGTGGACGAAAAGGCGCTGGAAGAGCAGCTCAAAAAAGCCGGCTGCGAAGAAAGGAAAAATCTTCCATTTCAGAAGGAAGTGCTGGAAGGCAAACTGCCATATACCATCGGAGGCGGTATTGGCCAGTCCCGTATCTGTATGTTCTTTTTACGTAAAGCACATATCGGGGAAGTACAGGCATCGCTGTGGCCGGATGAGATGGTGGCAGAAGCAGAAAAGGGAAACATACATTTACTGTAAAAGAGAGGTCGAATATGGATAATTTTACATTTTATGCACCAACATATTTTGATTTTGGAAAAGGAGCCGAGGCTCACGTCGGTCAGCTGATCCGCCGTTTTGGCGGAACCAAAGTGCTTCTTCATTACGGAGGAGGCTCCATCAAACGTTCCGGTTTGTACGATCGTGTGACAAAATGCCTGAAAGAGGAAAAGATTGATTATGTAGAACTTGGAGGCGTTAAGCCAAATCCACGAAGCGGTCTGGTATATGAGGGCATTGAGTTGTGTAAAAAAGAGGGTGTCGATTTTATCCTCGCCGTAGGCGGCGGAAGCACGATCGATTCTTCCAAGGCAATCGCAGCAGGAACCTGTTATGATGGTGATTTCTGGGATTTCTATGAGAAGAAGGCGACGATTGAAAAGGCACTCCCGATCGGAACGATCCTGACGATCGCGGCAGCCGGCTCCGAGGGATCCATGAATACCGTCATCAATAACGAAGAGACCGGATTTAAGAAAGGCGCAGCTTCGGAGCATCTTCGCCCGAAATTTTCCATCATGAATCCGGAATTGACATGCACACTGCCTCCGTATCAGTCGGCAGCCGGGGCGACGGACATTATGATCCATATCTGTGAGCGCTATTTTTCCAATACGGAAGAAGTCGAGATTACAGACCGTCTCTGTGAAGCGGTATTAAAAACCATGATTTATGAGGCACCACGTATCATTGAGGATCCGAATAACTACGAAGCGCGTGCCAACATTATGTGGGCAGGAATGCTTGCACACAATAATGTATGTGGCGTCGGACGTGTCCAGGACTGGGCAAGCCACCACATTGAGCATGAACTTTCTGCAATGTATGATGTGACACACGGTGCCGGACTTGCCGTGATCACACCGGCATGGATGCGTTATGTGCTTAAGATCAATCCACATAAACTGGTACAGTTTGCTACCCGCGTGTGGGAGATCGAACCACAGGAGACAGATGAGGCGACTGCATTAAAAGGAATTGAAGCCTTTGAGGCATTTTTAAAGAAGATAGGTATGCCGCTTACGTTTGAAGAAATTGGAGCCAAGGCAGAAGACATCGACCGGCTGACGGAAAAACTTCTTGGAAACCGCAAGACAGAAGGAAATTATGTAAAACTTGCAAGCGATGATGTGAAGAAGATCTATCATTTTGCGGCAGAACGTAAGCCGGAATAAGATTGGTATCTGGAGGAAAGCCATGAGAGATCAGAATGAATTTATGCGGCAGATGCTTGACCTCGTTGAGCTTGCCAGGACAAATGAAAACCGTATTTCCAAAGAACAGGTGGATGATTTCTGCCAGGATATGAAATTACAGAAATCCCAGCTCAAACTGGTATATGAATTTCTGGAAGAACATCATATCGAGGTTCAAGGGGTTACGGCAAAAGAAAACTTCGAGGCAAAAGAGGGAAAAAATCCGTCGCTGAGTACAAAGGATTCCCAGTATCTTACGGTATACCGCCGTGAATTACGGGAATTGGAACCCTGCTCGGACGAAGAGAGACAGCTGTTGTATGAGCGGCTTCTGGCAGGAGAAGCGGAAGTTTCCCACCGTGTGGTGGAATCCCATCTGCAGCGTGTGGTGACTCTGGCGGCAAAGTACAGAAACCGCGGAGTGCCTCTGGAGGATCTGATCCAGGAGGGCAATCTGAGTCTTTTGCTGGCAGTCGAAGAACTTTGCGGCAACACCGAAGTTCTTGACGTGAAAAAAGAACTTGACCGGTATGTGAAAGCAAGGCTGATCGAACTTGCCGATGAACAGATGGCAAGCAAAGGCATGGAAAATACCATTGTTGCCAAGACCAATCTCATCCATGAAGCGACAAAAGTGCTTGCAGAGGAATGGGGACGTCTGGCAACGCTGGAAGAACTGGCAGATTATACCAAAATGCCGGAAGAAGAAATCAGTATGTATGTGGATCTTGCGCTGGAAGAGATCCACATAGGCAAAGAATAAAGCAGCAACGGAGAGACTATGAGATATGAGGACAGCATTCGCCGGATAAAAGGCGTCGGAGAAAAGGCGGAACAGCGTTTCCATAAATTGGATATCTGGAACGTAGGAGATCTTTTGGAACACTATCCAAGAGGATACGACGAATTTCACGATATCGTAAAGATCGCAGAGGTAAAAGAAGGCGAGATGGCAGCAGTAGAGGGCGTTATCGTCTGCCGTCCATCCATTCATACTACGGCGCGGCTGAAGATCATAAGCATAGTACTCGAAGACGAAACCGGGCGGCTTCCCGTTACCTGGTTTAATATGCCGTTTTTAGCGAACCGTTTGAAAATGGGAACGCGCTATATTCTGCGCGGCAAAGTTGGCAGAAAAAATGGAAAATTGGTGCTTGAACAGCCAAAAATGTATAGCAAAAATGAATTTTTTAAGCAGGTTGGAAGGATGCATCCAATCTATCCGCTGACCGCAGGACTCACCAATCATGCTGTTGAAAAGGCAGTGCGTGATGCCATCGGTTCCCTGGAGGGGGCTGCGGAATTTCTGCCTGCAGATCTTCGGAAACGTCAAAATCTTCTTGCGTATCGCAAGGCCATCCATGACATTCATTTCCCGAAAAATCAGCTGGAATATCGAAAAGCCAGAAAACGGCTTGTATTTGATGAATTTTTCCTGTATCAGGCGGCATTACAGGCAATCCGCATTAAAAATTATAAACCGAGTTCCCATGTGATGATAAAAAAAGAAGAATTGGGAAAATTTGTAAATAACTTGCCGTATGAACTGACAGCCGCACAAAAAAGGGTATACGAAGAAATAGAAAAAGATATGACCGGCGGAATGACAATGAACCGGCTGGTGCAGGGAGATGTTGGTTCGGGAAAGACCGTAGTTGCCGTTATGGCGCTGTTTCTTGCCGTGTGCAATGGAGCGCAGGGGGCTTTTATGGTGCCGACGGAAGTGCTTGCAATGCAGCATAAGGAATCGCTGGAGGCAATGCTCGCCCCGTATGGAGTGAAGATCGGACTATTGATTGGATCGATGACAGCAAAGGAAAAACGGGAAGGAAAACAAAAACTGGCAGACGGCGAATGGGATATTGTCGTGGGAACCCATGCGATATTGCAGGATAATGTGGAGTTTTCGGATCTGGCACTCGTCATCACGGATGAGCAGCATCGTTTTGGTGTGCGGCAGCGCGAAAAATTGATGGAAAAGGGAGAGGCACCGCATGTCCTCGCGATGAGTGCGACGCCGATTCCAAGAACGCTTGCCTTGGTTTTGTATGGGGATATGGACTTGTCGATCATGGACGAGCTTCCTGCCAACCGCCTGCCGATTAAAAACTGCGTCGTGGGCACCGATTACCGCCCGCAGGCGTACCGGTTTATGAAAGAGCAGATCGAAAAAGGACGGCAGGTATATATCATCTGTCCGATGGTAGAGGAAAAAGAAGAAGTGGCATTGGAAAGTGTCGTGATGTATTCGGAGCAGTTAAAAGAAATCTTTCCGGCAGGGATAACGATCGAGTGTCTGCATGGAAAGATGAAGCCGAAGGAAAAAAATGAAGTCATGCAGCGGTTTATCGAGGGGACGACGGACATCCTCGTATCGACGACCGTCATTGAAGTCGGGATCGATGTTCCGAATGCAACGGTAATGATGATCGAAAATGCAGAGCGTTTTGGCCTTGCCCAGCTTCACCAGCTTCGCGGCCGTGTCGGACGGGGAAAAGAGCAGTCTTATTGTATTTTGATGTATGGGAAAGAGAGCAAAGAAGGAAAAGAACGTCTGTCCATCCTTGCCGGTTCCAATGACGGTTTTGAGATTGCCAGAGAAGATCTGAAACTGCGTGGACAGGGAGATTTCTTCGGTGTGATGCAAAGTGGGGACAAACTGTTTTCCCTTGCCGACATCTACGAGGATGCCCCGGTGCTAAAAGCAGCCAACGAAGAGGCTAAGAACTATGCTTTTGATGAAGTCACGATGTTTTATAAGAAAAACCGCCGTCTTGTGGAAAAATTAAATTCCTATATGGGAAATGTTTCGTTATAAAACAGTTGAAAAATAGTTCAATATCGTTTACAATGATGTTGTGATAAAAATATTTGCAAGGGAGAAATAGTATGCGAGTGATTGCAGGGACAGCCCGCAGGCTGCCATTGATTGCACCGGAAGGGAAAGATACACGGCCTACGACAGACCGGATTAAAGAGACATTATTTAATATCATTCAGGACGATGTTCCCGGAGCGATGTTTTTAGATTTATTTAGTGGAAGCGGAGCTATCGGCATTGAGGCATTGAGCCGTGGTGCAAAACAGGCATATTTGGTAGAATTTGGAAAAGAACCGCTGCGATGCATCAAAGCAAATCTGGCAAAGACACATTTGGAAGACAAGGCGGTCGTTCTGCCGGTAGAAGTGACATATGCAGTATCCAAACTGGAAAAACAGGGGACCACATTTGATATCATTTATGCGGATCCTCCTTATCGAAAAGGATTTGAAGAGAAACTGGCACAGTTGATCGGACAGTCGGAACTTGTAAAAGAAGATACGTTGGTCATTTTTGAATCCGCATTGGAAACACCGATTGATTTTATCGATACCGAGGTGTTTGAGATTGAAAAAGTAAAAGAATATAAGACGAATAAGCACATTTTTCTGCGCGTAAAGAAGGAAAGATAGAAAGGATCAGGTAAAATCTATGAACCCATCAAGAATTGAAAAAGCGATTGACGAAATATATGAATATGTAGAAAACTGTAAACCGGCAAAACTGGCGCCCAATAAGGTGACAGTTGCGAAAGATGAGTTGTACGATCTTCTCGATGCCCTTCGTATGTGTGCGCCGGAGGAAATCCGTACATATCAGAAGATCATCAATAATAAAGATCAGATCTTGGCAAAAGCCAACGCGGAGGCAGAGCAGATCCGCAGTCAGGTGCAGCAGGAGACAGCACAGCTTTTGAATGAAAGTGATCTGGTACAGAGTGCTTATGCACAGGCAGAGCAGATCATGGCACAGGCACAGAGCCAGGCAGAGCAGATCTTAAACCAGGCAGTGCAGGAGAGCGATCAGGTGCGTACTTCCGCCCTGTATTACACGAGTGATCTGCTTTCCCAGGCGGGCAGAAATATCGAGACGTCACTAAAAGAGATGGAAAGTAAGTCTACGATGTTGATCAGCGCGTTGAAACGGGATATCGAAGTCATCAAAGCAAACCGGGATGAATTGATGGCGCAGGTACAGGGAAAATCAGTGGAGCAGCCAGAGCAGACCCAGGAAGAAAGCGAAGACGGCGCTCAGTAATTTGGCTATCGTATACCAGAAGATTGACAGCCCATTCTTTTGAATCACACTATTGGTTTGTGCCAGCGCACACAATCCGCCGAAAGAGGTGATGGCAAGGGAAAGGGCTGTTTTCAGGACGGAATCTGGCAAAAATTGGCAGATAAGATGATTGCCGGTGGTGATTTCCAAAATGCCGCATAAAAATGCAGTCGGTAAGGTGCCAAAAAAGACCATTTGCTTTAAAAATGAAGTGAGTACGGAAAATACAAGGATATAAGCGCCAATTTTGATAAGAAGTTCTGCCGAGTGATTTAATTCAAGATCAAACCGGTCAAAGAGAGACAAGGAGTCAGCGGACTCCTTTTTTGATGCATTAACCGGCAGAGTATGACGGTCTTTGGAACTCCGGCAAAGGACAAGCCGGATGCAGAAACTCCCCAGAAAGGACGAAAGTAAGAGCAGAAGATAAAAGAGATAGCGTTCATTTCCAAGGTGAAGAAGAGAACTGCCGACAAAATAGATGACAAACATCGGACTGGCATTGTTGGTAAAGCCGGAAAAGAAAACGGCATTGCGGTAGGACAAAACACCTTTCTGATACAATTCACCGGAAAGTTTTGCGCCAATCGGATAACCGGACAAAATACCGGCAAATAGTAGTAAATATTTGGAAAATGAACCGTTTGTATACGTGCGGATCAGGGAGGTGCAGAGACAAAAGGGGAAGAGGGATGGGAGGACGACGGTTGCCCATAAAAAAAGCCCGTCTTTTGCCCCGCTGCATACCGTATCCGGAAACAGCAGAAGAAAGGCCAGTATAAAAAACAGGAAAAAAAGCATGGGAGTCCCTCCGGTACGGTATTGGTATAACGTATGTATAATTCTCTCAAATATACCACATACTAGTAGAAAAAAAGGAGTGGTCAGATGTCTTCATTTGCGATTGTAACGGATTCTACAGCAAATTTACCCAAACCGTTTATTGAAAAACAAGGTATTTATGTACTGCCTCTTACGTGGATCGCCGGAGAGAAAGAATACAGCGGGAGTATCGAAGGGGAGAGGGAAGCGTATGCCCTGTTTTACGAGAAACTGCGGAAAGAAAAACGTATCTCAACTTCAATGAGTAATCAGAGGGCGGCGAAAAAACTGGTACAAAAGCTGCTGTCAGAGGGGAACGATATTTTGTATATTGGATTGTCTTCAAAATTGAGCGGCACCTTTCATATGATGGAGAGGGTGCTTACTTACGAAGCAAAAAAATACCCGGAAAGGAAATGGTATGCAGTTGACAGTTTTGCAATCGGACTGGGCGAGGGAAGTCTGGTATTTGATGCGGTAAAGATCCGCAGACGCGGCGAGGAAATCGGTGCGGCGTACGCCTGGTGCTGCCAGAGAAGATGGCGGATTCATACACTTTTTACTGTCGATGACCTCGACTTTCTGCGGCGGAGTGGACGAGCAAATGCAGTTCTTTCCACGGCGGGAAGTGTGTTGAAGATAAAACTGCTTTTTTCGATGCAGGATGGCGGTAAACTGCATCAGGTTGGAAAAGTGCGGGGGAGAAAAAAGGCACTGCAGGAGCTGGCAGCACATGCTTTGACCGGGCTTACCGAACCACAGACGATCTATATCAGTCACGGGGACTGCCACGAGGATGCCTGTTATGTGGCAAAACAGATGGAAAAGTCAGAATTTGTAAAAAAGATTATCATGCAGCCACTGGATCCCGTCTCTGCCTGTCATACCGGACCGAATTCCATCGGAATATTTTTTGTGTAAAATTGCCTTTTTGCTATTGAAATTTCATATCCACAGTTGTATAATTAAAAAGTATGATTTTGTGTAACGATTTCGTTACGGATATGAAAATAAAAGCAGAAAGAAGGAAAAATGATGAAAGTTTTAGTGATCAATTGTGGAAGTTCATCTTTGAAATATCAATTGATTGATGCACAGACAGAAAAGGCATTGGCAGTAGGTCTTTGTGAGAGAATCGGAATCGACGGACGTTTGAACCATACTCCGGCAGGTGGAGAAAAGGTTGTTATTAATAAGGATATGCCAGATCACGAAGTAGCTGTTCAGATGGTTCTGGATGAATTGACAGACGAGAAATATGGTGTGATCAGCGATTTGAAAGAAATTGATGCAATTGGTCATCGTGTTGTACATGGTGGAGAGAAATTCGCTTCTTCTGTAGTGATAAATGATGAAGTTATGGCAGCAATCGAAGAGTGTAACCCACTTGCGCCGCTTCACAATCCGGCAAACCTGATCGGAATCCGTGCGTGCCAGGCAATTATGCCGGGTGTGCCAAACGTAGCAGTATTTGATACCGCATTCCATCAGACAATGGAACCAACCGCATTTATGTATGGACTTCCATATGAGTGCTATGAAAAATATAAAGTACGCCGTTATGGTTTCCACGGAACAAGCCACAGCTTTGTATCCAAACGTGCGATCGCACTGGCAGGACTGGATCCTGAAAATTCCAAAGTGATCGTATGCCACCTTGGAAACGGTGCCAGCGTATCCGCTGTAAAAAATGGTAAATCCGTAGATACAAGTATGGGACTTACTCCACTGGAAGGTCTGGTAATGGGGACACGTAGTGGAGACATTGACCCGGCGATCATCGAATACCTTGCTCATGCAATGGGTAAATCTCTGGAAGACGTAATGAAGATTCTGAACAAAGAATCCGGTGTATATGGTCTTTCCGGTGTTTCCAGTGACTTCCGTGATCTGGAAAAAGCAGCCGATGAGGGAAATAAGAAAGCACAGCTTGCACAGGATGTATTTGGATACCGTGTAGCCAAATACATTGGTGCGTATACCGCTGCCATGAACGGAGTGGATGCCATCGCATTTACAGCCGGACTTGGCGAAAACAACGGTATCATGCGTGAGTATGTATGTAGTTTCCTTGGATATCTCGGTGTAGAGATTGATAAAGAAAAGAACGGTGTTCGCGGAGAAGAGACGATTGTTTCTACGCCGGACAGTAAGGTAAAAGTTTTGGTTGTTCCAACAAACGAGGAACTTGCAATCGCACGTGAGACCATGGAATTGGTGAAATAATATTTAAAAAATGTATTGACAAATAACCGCATTGACGGTATAATGGTAAAAGTGTTTTGAGTTTTTAAGGAGGTGTAAAGACATGTCAATCTGTCCTAAGAATAAATCTTCAAAAGCAAGAAGAGACAAACGTAGAGCAAACTGGAAAATGACTGCTCCTACTTTAGTTAAATGCAGCAAATGTGGAGAATTGATGGTGCCACATCGTGTATGCAAGAACTGCGGCAGCTACAATAAAAAAGAGATTATTGCAGCAGCTGAGTAATGAACATAGTAGTTTATGGTCAGGGCTTATCATCACAAAAGGTTGATAAGCCCTCTTTATTTTCATGAAGAGGATGTGAATGAATGAGTAAGGTTTGCATTATTACAGACAGTAATAGCGGGATTACACAAAGTGAAAGTAAAGAACTGGGAATTGTAGTAATTCCGATGCCGTTTTATATCAATGAAGTGCAGCATTTTGAAGACATTGATATGACACAGGAACAGTTTTATGAGGCTTTGATGGATGAAAAGACCGAAGTGTCCACGTCCCAGCCGTCTCCGGATACGATTATGCAAGTGTGGAGAAAAAAACTTGGAGAGTACGAGGAAATCGTGCATATTCCGATGTCAAGTGGAATCAGCAGTTCGTGTTCTACCGCGATGATGTTGGCGCAGGAAGAAGAATTTGAGGGCAAGGTATTTGTCGTTGATAACCAGCGCATCTCGGTTACGCAGAGAAGAAGCGTACAGCAGGCGAAAGAACTTGCCGAGAGGGGATACAGTGCAAAAGAAATTCATGATATTTTATTTAGAGACAAGTTTCAGAGCAGTATTTATATTATGGTAAATACGTTGAAATATCTGCGGGAGGGTGGTCGTCTGACACCGGCTGTCGCAGCGATCGGAACCGTTCTTCGTATCAAACCGGTTCTTCAGATCCAGGGAGAAAAACTGGATTCGTATGCAAAAGTAAAAACGTTGAAACAGGCAAAGACAACGATGTTGAAGGCAATCCGTTCGGACTTTGAAAAACGGTTTTCCGGTGAACAGATGGAGATTGATATTGCCTATACATACGATAAAGCAGAGGCAGATAAATTTAAAGAAGAAATTCTTCAGGAGTATCCGGATGCCAAAGTGTACATGGATCCCCTGTCATTGAGTGTATCCTGTCATATCGGACCGGGAGCACTTGCCGTAGCACTTTCTAATGTGCCAAAAGAACTTTGTAAATAAGTAACTATTCGGGATCCCCCTCCCCATATGAGCATTTTTAGCCTTGTCAAAGGCGAGAAAGAACACGAAGTGTTCGAAATGCGAATGTGGAGGAGGGGTGTCCTGAATAGTTACGTGAATAATAAAAAGAAAAAAGGCAGTTGTCATAAAACTATGATAACTGCCTTTTTAAAGGTCAAAATGAAATTTTACTTATCAGCGGATTTCACATAAACGTCTACATCATCGTCGTCATCGAAATCGTCGTCAAATTCATCGTAGTCAAAATCACCATCAAAATCATCCAAATAGCGAGGAGTCATATGGCGGTATACTGCATAAGCAATTGCAGCTACGGAAGCAATTGCTCCGATAATCGCAAGTACCCACAAAATGCAGGATTTTCTTTCTTCCTCGACTTTATTTTTTGAAATAAGCTGACTGATTTTTGCGTTATTCATAAGATCATCAAATTTTCCACACATAATCACTACCATCCTTTCCTGAAAAGTTGTGTTTTATATCCTTTTGTATTAGTATAGCATATCCACACAAAATATACTAGTGAATTTTCATTTTTTTTGAAACTATTCAGGATCAATCTTTAGCAACTTGGCAAACGAAGCGCGGAGTTTGCGCTGTCCCATCGTGTCAAAGTCAACGACGACCTCGTAATCTGAGCCAAGCGGCTTCAGAGAACGGACGATACCATTGCCAAATTTGATATGATAGACGGAGTCTCCTTCTCCATAATCCGGCGTACCGGACACTTCCGGCTTCTTTACACCCTTTTGGATATAAGGATTTCCGGCAAATGGATTTTTGGATCCTTTGGAGTATATTTTTGCCGGCGAAAATATGTCATCCAATGTTGCAGTGCGGTCGATCGACGGGCGTGAATTGGCCCGCGGACGAGAGTCTGCACCCTGCGTCTGCTTTAACAGATAGCGGGGAATCTCGCTGATAAAGCGGGAAGGGAAGTTGAAGTTTGGCTGGCCGTTTTTCATGCGCTGCATCGCACAGGTCAATGTCAGATCTTTCATGGCTCGTGTGATTGCAACGTAGCACAGGCGGCGTTCTTCTTCGATTTCATCGTTCGAGGGATCGTAGAGAGCCATCGCACTCGGAAATACATTTTCTTCCATACCACACACGTATACATTCGGAAATTCCAGTCCTTTGGCACTATGGATCGTCATAAGGAGAACTTGTTCGGCATCGTCCTCTACCGTATCAATATCTGCGACTAAGGCGATATTTTCAAGAAGTCCGTTGAGGGAAGCCTCTTCATCGGAAGTTTCCTCTTCACAGTCCGTCTGATACTGTGCCACTTTGTTTATCAGGGCATCCAGGTTTTCAAGACGGGCATTGGCTTCTACGGTTTCTTCGGCTTCCAGATCCCTGATATATCCGGTGGCTTCAAAAATCTCGTCCAGCAGTTCCGGCAGTGTCAGTTCGTCGTCATCCAGCGCGTGACGGAACCGTTCAATCAAATTAACAAAGGAAAAGATCTTTGCCGCAGCACGTCCGCATCCGTCGATATAATCAGCCTGCATAAGCGCCTCATAGAGACTCAGATCATGGTCAATGGCATAATCGGTGACACGCTGGATCGTTGTAGCACCGATACCGCGCTTCGGTACATTGATGACTCGTTTGACTGCGATATCATCCGCAGGATTGTTGATCGTTTTCAGATAACATAAAATATCTTTAATTTCCTTACGGGAGTAGAAGTTGATCGCTCCCACGATGCGGTAAGGAATATTTTCCTGTACAAGTTTTTCCTCGAATACACGCGACTGGGCGTTGGTTCGGTAAAGAACCGCAAAATCTGAATAAGAAGCTCCTTGATCTCTAACTTTTTCCGCAATATCCCCGGCGATTCCCGCAGCTTCTTCGTATTCATTGCCAAACTGCACATAGCGGATCGGATCGCCTTCTTCCTGATCGGTCCACAGCGTTTTCGCCTTTCGGGAAGCGTTGTTGCGGATCACTTCATTGGCAGCTTCCAGAATCCGCTTTGTAGAACGGTAGTTTTGTTCAAGGCGGATGACCTCTGCCTGTGGAAATACCTTCTCAAAATTCAGGATATTCATAATGTTGGCACCACGGAATTTGTAGATCGATTGGTCGTCGTCGCCGACCACACACAGATTCCGGTAGCGGGAGGCGAGCAGACTGAGCAGCATAAACTGTGCCGTGTTCGTATCCTGGTACTCGTCCACAAGGAGATAGCGGAAACGTTCCTGATACTGGCGCAGGACTTCCGGTTCTTTTTGAAATAATTCGACGGTTTTCATAATAAGATCATCAAAATCCAGCGCATTATTCTGCTGTAAGCGCCGCTGGTATTCTTTGTAAACCGATCCGAATATTTTTTTATTGTATTCTTTTGCCACTTCGGCAGCGTATTCTTCCGGCGTCTGTAATTCGTTTTTGGCAGACGAAATGGCGTTAAGAAAGGTTTTTTCTTTGTATTTTTTTGTATCGATATTTAAGTGTTTGCAGATATCTTTCATCAAACTTTTCTGGTCGTCGGAATCATAGATCGTAAAGCTGCGCTCGTAACCAAGAAGATCGATAAAACGACGCAGGATCCGGACGCAGGTAGAGTGGAACGTGGTTACCCAGATCGATTCTGCCCCATAAGAAACAATGCGGTCAACACGTTCGCGCATTTCACTGGCGGCTTTATTGGTAAAGGTGAGTGCCAGGATCTGGTAAGGGGCAACGCCGTATTCTTCAATAAGATAGGCAATACGGTGTGTCAGCACGCGCGTTTTTCCGGAACCGGCTCCGGCCAAGATCAAGAGCGGGCCTTCATTATGTAAAACTGCTTTTTTCTGCATGGGATTTAAGTTAGCAAGTATATCTGTCATGTTACGTCATCCTTTCTATCTGGTACAAACATGTGTTCATTCTATCATACTTAAAAGAGGATTGCAAGACTTTGAGGTAGAGTTTCTTGGTCAATATTGGGACAATGGATTCGTATTCGGGACCGCTTGCGCTTAGAGGACGCACGTAGCGGTGTATGAGGGCACAATACGCCCTCTATGCACCGACGGCGTCCTAAATCCCTCACTCGAAATCCATTGTCCCAGTATTGATAAGATAACTCTAGGACAGGGTTAGAGATAAGGGGAGGATACCCCTATGGATTTGGCAGATGACTTTTGGGGAGAAGTGTGATATGATTAAAACAAAACGGGAAAGGAAGTAAAAATACAATTATGCGAGATATTTATGTGCTGGATCTGCATACGCATACTTATGCAAGCGGACATGCTTATAATACAATGAATGAAATGGCGTATGCTGCCAAAGAAAAAGGACTGCAGTTACTGGGGATTACGGATCACGCGCCGGCGATGCCGTATTCGAGCGGCCCGCTTCATTTTCTGAATCTGAAGGTGGCAAGGAGAGAAAAATACGGACTGCCGCTTTTGCTTGGTGTTGAGGCAAATATTATTGATTATACGGGAAAAATTGATCTTGACGAAGGGATATTAAAGCAGATGGATGTTGTGATCGCAAGTCTGCACACGCCCTGCATCAAATCCGGGACGCGGGAAGAAAATACCAATGCGTATCTCGGAGCTATCCGCAGTCCCTATGTGGATATCCTCGGTCATCCGGATGATGTGCGGTATGAAGTGGACTACGAAACGGTCATCCGGGAGGCAAAGAAGTATGGAACGTTGATCGAATTGAACAATGCGTCCCTTTCGCCGAAAAGTTTCCGAAAGAATGCCAAAGAAGCTGACAAGGAAATCCTGCGTCTGTGTGAAAAATATGAAGTTCCGGTTGTAGTCGGCAGCGATGCCCATGCGGAGGAAGATATCCTGAATTTTGAATATGCCGATGCGCTTTTGTGCGAAGTCGATTTTCCGGTGGAACTGATCGTCAATACTTCGGTGAAAAAACTGAAAATGGCATTGAAGAAAAAAGCGTAACTATTCAGGCTCCCCCTCCCCTACATTCGCATTTCGAACACTTCGTGTTCTTTTCTCGCCTTTGACAAGGCTAAAAATGCGCCGTGATGGCGCATTTTCTGCATTATTTTTTCTTTGGGTCTTCAAGCGTTTCATCAATGATCCGTTCAATCAACTGTTTTTTGATATAGACGTCAAAACTCAACATACATATGTAGGCGAAGCGGGAAAGATAGTCGGATTCTGCTTCGTCGGTCACTTCGGAAAAAATCTCCTGCGAACTGCGGAAACGCCGCACGACATCTTTGGTAAGATTGTTTGTCAATTCTTTTTCCATTGTGAAGATTTCTTTGTAAATATCTTCCAGCGAAATATCATCGGATTTTCCTCCAAAAAACATTTCTGTCAATGGGGCAAATATTTTCTGGATATCACTGATTGACAAAACATTTTTAAAATAGTATAAAAAGATCAAAAGGAACATATGCTCCTTGGAATATTTCTTCTTTTCCGGCGGCGGAAGAAGATTATTTTTGGTGTAATTATTGATCATGGTTTTTGTCAGAATCTTGTCGTCGTCAGAGCGCTTGCAGGAAGCAAGACGGGCATCCATAAATGTCGTGACCTGATCCATGTACAGATCAATGTTGGGAATGTCTTCCGGGTTAATATAGTCAATATCACGGAGTTTGCTTATAATGTCCATGATGCTTTCTTCATTGTTTTTTTTCATAATGTCCTCCATAAAATTGAATGGTGCCACAAATTGAAGTTATAAAAAACATTATAACGCAATTTTTTGAAAAAAGCAAATAGAAGCGATTCGAGTTTGTAAAAAGTGCGTTTTTGTAGTATAATGATCTTTAATCGTTGAAAGGCAGGGAAAATCATGATAGAGAATGACTTTTCAAAGGGAAATGTCTGCCGTCACATCCTGATGCAGGCAGTACCGTTGACAATAGCCCAGCTGATACAGTTGTTATATAATGTGGTCGATCGTATTTATATCGGACATCTTCCGGGAACGCAGGGGGAAGCGTTGACCGGAGTGGGATTGGTATTTCCGATTATTTCCATGATCGCCGCATTTACCAATCTGTTTTCCATGGGCGGTGCGCCGCTTTTTTCCATTGCAAGAGGAGAGGGCGACGAAAAGAAGGCATCTTATATATTAAATAATACATTTACCATGTTGGTGATCACGTCATTTGTGCTTATGGCAGTGGGATATGGCTGGAAACGTCCGATCTTATATTTGTTCGGTGCGAGCGATGTGACCTATCCGTTTGCCAATGATTATCTGACGATTTATCTGGCAGGTACGCTGTTTTTGATGATCGGAACGGGGATGAATTCGTTTATCAGCGCGGAAGGATTTCCGAAGACCGGAATGCTTGTTGTGATCTGCGGTGCAGTGATCAATATTGTCTTAGATCCGCTTTTTATCTTTGTTCTGGATATGGGGGTAAAAGGAGCGGCGGTCGCCACGGTGATCTCGCAGTTTGTATCCATGATCCTTGTCCTTCGTTTCTTTCATGGAGATCGGACGTTATACCGGATTTCCGGGAAATATATGAAACTGAAACGAAGGCTGGTCGGACGGATCATGAGTCTTGGTTTGTCGGGATTTATTATGGCAGTGACGAACAGCCTTGTCCAGATCGTGTGTAATATTACGATCGGAGCTTATGGAGGAGATCTGTATATCGGTGTGATGACAATATTAAATTCGGTCCGTGAAATTGTAAATATCGCGATTGTGGGAATTACCAATGGAGCGCAGCCGGTGCTCGGGTTTAATTATGGCGCAGGAGAATACCGGCGGGTAAAACAGGCAATCCGATTTACCGCGATTATTGGCTTTGCCTATACGATTTTTGTGTGGGCGTGTATCATGATCTTCCCAGACATTTTTATCAAAATGTTCAGTGACAGTGCTGCGATGCTGGCACCCGGAAGAGAAGCATTGAAACTTTATTTTTTCGGCTTCTTTTTTATGGCATTTCAGTTTTCCGGGCAGTCTACCTTTGTGGCACTGGGGAAATCAAAGCAGGCAATATTCTTTTCGCTTTTGCGGAAGGTGATTATTGTCGTACCGCTGACATTATGGCTTCCCACCATGTGGAATCTCGGAGCCGACGGCGTATATCTGGCGGAACCGGTTTCCAATATCGTTGGAGGACTTGCCTGCTTCTTAACGATGTTACATATTGTGTGGAGAGAGTTGACGCAGAAAGAAAAAATGAAAATAGAAAGTAGAGAAATCAATGAAAAAGAATGAAATTTATGAGGGAATCGTAACAGAATTAAAATTTCCAAATAAAGGAAAAGTTATAGTTGAAAAGGAAGAGGAAACGGTAATGGTAAAAAATACATTGCCGGGACAAAAAGTCCGGTTTCGTCTTGCCAAAAACAAGAAAAATAAAAAAGAAGGAAAACTTCTTGAAGTGTTGGAACCATCGGATATGGAGACACAGACACCGCCTTGTCCGCATTTTGAATTTTGCGGCGGCTGTTCGTATCAGACCCTGTCCTATGAGGGGCAGAGAGACTTAAAACTGCAGCAGGTTCAGAAACTTTTTGAACAGGTCTGCCCGGATCTGCCACTCCACAACTGTGTATCCAGTCCGTCCATCTGGGAATACCGCAATAAAATGGAATTTTCTTTTGGAGATCAGGAAAAGGGCGGCGAATTGACATTGGGGCTGCATAAGCGCGGCAGTTTTTATGATATCGTGCCGGTAGACCATTGTCAGATCGTGTCAGACGATATCCGTCAGATCATTACGTTGACAAGAGAATATTTTTCGGAGCAGGGCTGCACCTTTTTCCATAAAATGTCACACGAAGGATATCTGCGTCATCTGCTCGTAAGAAATGCGGCAAAAACCGGAGAAATTCTTGTCTGTCTGGTAACAACATCACAGGAAAATAGAGATCTGTCAGAGTGGACAAACCGCCTTCTTTCAGCACATTTGGACGGTAAAATAGCAGGAATTCTTCACATGATCAACGATGGATTATCCGATGTGGTCAAGGCAGATTCGACGGAAATTTTATATGGAAAAGATTATTTTTACGAAGAGATCCTGGGACTTCGTTTTAAAATATCGCCATTTTCTTTCTTCCAGACAAATTCTGCCGGTGCGGAAGTATTGTATGAGAAGGCGCGTGAATATATCGGTGAGATTGATGGTGGTATCGTCTATGACCTCTACAGCGGAACCGGAACGATCGCACAGGTTCTTGCGCCGGTAGCTAAGAAAGTGATCGGGGTTGAGATCGTCGAGGAAGCGGTTCTTGCCGCCCGTGAAAATGCAAAGGAAAATCATCTTTCCAACTGTGAATTTATTGCAGGTGATGTATTGAAAACTTTGGATGACATTGAAGAAAAACCGGATTTTATCGTTTTAGACCCGCCTCGTGAGGGCGTTCATCCGAAAGCACTCCGAAAGATCCTTGCGTACGGCGTGGATCGGATCGTCTATATTTCCTGTAAGCCAACGAGTCTGGCACGCGACATGGAGATGATTTTAGAAGCAGGCTATCAGCCGCTGCGTGCGGAATGCGTGGACATGTTCCCTTGGACGCGCGGGATAGAAACCGTGGTTTTGCTGCAACGGGAAGTTAGGTAGAAAAAATATTGAATTGTGACAGAAAAAATGCAATACTGTATACAAGGGTAATATAGTGCAAAAATTGGAGGCGATACAATGACAAGTCAGATTACAGGTGATGACAAATTTGATTGAGGCATATGAATTGTTAATGGAGTTTGTGGCAAAACATACTTCTGATAAGTTTTGCCTGAAGATTATTCCAGTGCGTTTCCGGCAAAGGTAATTATCGAAAAGGATTGGTTAAAAACGGAAAACTGGTGTATACCAAGAAGTCATGGCAATATTATGAGTGATGAGTTTACACCATATCCTAAGAACCCGTTGATACAGCAATTTTTTGCAAATATTGGTAGAACAGATACCATTGGTTCCGGTGTACGAAATTTATATAAATATACACCAATATATTCTGATGGTGGTAAGCCGGAATTGATTGAAGATGATGTGTTTAGAATAACCATTCCGTTGGACAAGGTGGCTGTGGACGAGACAAGGCAACAGAAAACTTTATCTGAAAGAGAACAAAAAATTTATAATATGATTTGCGAAAATCTGCACTTATCGGTTGAACAGGTAATGGCAGAACTTGATATATCAAGAGCAACGGTATTCAGAGACTATGCTAAAATTAAAAAAGTAACAGGTGCAATGTATGATAAAAAGACATCGACATGGAATTTGGATTGATAAGCTTGTCTAAGTCTCATGCAGTATCAAGTTAGTCTCAACATAGTCTCATGAGATTTGATATCAGATGAGACTGAATAAAGCGGTAGAAATCCGATAAAATCGACTTTTTTTAAAAGTAAGAGAAAATCAGTCTCAAGTTACTTTCACGTAGGCTCATTTTGGGGATGAGATTTTGAGACTGAGGAAATTATCAGAAAATAAGCCTGATACATGTATCTAAGAGCCGTAAATGTTTGGAAATGAAATATATCTGCGTATAATGAGACCGTTTTAATTTTTTTAAATGAGATTACTCGGTATAAAACAGTTATCCGAATCAATCGGTATCGCAGAAGTAGAACTTTGGTGTTTTGCTAAGGCGTTCAAGCTCTCGTGTAATATATGTCATAACGCACCTCCGTATTTTTATGAAAATCTACGATCAATCCCATTTTATCGGAAAAACCTATAGAAAATATAGGAAAAATAACACATTATTTTACAAAAAATGGATTGTTTCTCCAAAATTATTATGTTATAATTAACCTCAAATACAGTTCGCTCTACGGTATCTTTTTGAGTATGGCAGAGTGTAACAGTTAAAAAAGGAAGGAAGGGATAGTATGAAAAAGTTTTGGAGAGGACTTGCAACACTATTATGTATCAGTATGGCAGGAAGTATGTTTCCGGTGCCGGTAAGTGCAGGGAGGACAGTATCTGCGCCCGACATCGCGGGAGAGAGTGCAGGACAGCAGAATCCAGACACAGAGGAAGCGACCGGAGGGGAGCTGGCGCTGTATGGCGCGCAGCCAGGTGTAAAGTATCTTACATACAATGAGGACAGCAAGAAAATGGTATCAGAAACCTGTGACAGTGCGACAGAGGTGACGTCAGCAGATACGACTTGGGGAACTGCCGGGCAGGAGAGCTGGTATGTGGCAAGTGGGGATATCACGATGGGAAACCAAGTCACGGTTAAGGGAACCGTACATCTGATACTGGCAGATAACTGTAACCTTAAAATTGAATCTGTAAATGAAAAAAATAAATATGTGGGCGGCATTTACGTATCTAACTCAACATCTCATTTATATATCCATGCACAATCAGATGGAAGTGCGCAGGGAAAACTGGTTTGTAAATATACTGCAGACACGCCTACTAGGTATCCGGCTCTTGGGGGAGCAGGAGATGTAACCATTGATGGAGGAGATATAACTTGTGAAGGCTACGATGGGGCCGGCATTGGTGGAATTGGTTCTGGAAGCCAGCGCAGCACAATTGGTACGGTTACGATCAATGGTGGGACGATCATGGCAACAAATATTGGCCACGGAGCTGCAATCGGAAGTGGTACAAACTTCAATGGCACGGGACCGGTAGTGGTAGTCATCAATAGTGGAACGATCAACGCAACAAGTAAATACGGAGCCGGGATCGGTGGTGGAACTTCTAGTGCCGGCGAAGTAACCATTACCATTACCGGAGGAGACATTACAGCAACGGGTGGCGGACGTGGAGCCGGAATTGGCAGTGGGCAACAGAGTACAGGTACATTAATAAACATCAGTGGAGGAAAAATCACAGCAGCCAATACGCGTCAGGTATCCCAAGATGATGTTGCTGGAGGAGCCGGAATTGGGGGTGGACAACAGAGCACAGGTACAATAATAAATATCAGCGGAGGAGAGATCAACGCAACTGGTACTGGAGGAGCCGGAATTGGGGGTGGATGCGGCAAAGATGGTTTTGGAAATGACATTACAATTACCGGTGGACTGGTAAAAGCAGTCAGTCAAAAGGGCAGTGGTATCGGACCCGGATATTATTCCGGCACATCAATCGGAGAGGAAGAAAAGCTTACGATTGAAAATGCTCCGTTTATTTTTGCAAGCGGCGGCAGCGGTGGTATGGAAAAAGGTATTTACAAGCAGGATGGTTCAGCGGCTTGGAGCAACATTATTTCTATCGATGGACCTGACGGAAAGGTGTATGGAAAAAGCGTGACGACTGCCATGGACGTTGAAATTGCAGAGAATCAGACACTCGTTGTACCGGAAGACACCACGCTGGCGGTTGGTGCGGGAAAGACCATGACCAATCATGGTACGATCAAAGTCGCCGGGAAAATGGACTCTGCAGAGGCAGATAAAGTAACCGGTAATAAGCCGAAGTACAAACTGATTACAAAGGAAAATCCGAGTGGAATTTATGCGGAAGGAACAGGAACAACAGCGGCGGGAAAAATTTATTATAGTACTTATGGGAAAGAGGTAGCTGTATTTGAGGTTTCGAACTATGATGAGGGAAAAGGATTGATCGGATGGACGGTTGATGGAGCGAATGTTCTGGCGCAGAGGACTTCGCCGCTTGTGTTTACCATGCCGGCAAATGCGGTTACGGTAACTGCAGAATACGGAAATAAAGGACCTGCACCGAATTTAGACGGAAAAGTGAAAGTGAGCGCAGACACTATCGTAATCTCCGGTGTTGAGGGGGCAGACACTTATGGAGATTTGGAGTTTCGCACTACTATTTCCGGCGGTACTTCATGGGAGAAAAGTAACGGAATATTTACCGGACTGACACCGGATACAGAATATACGATCCACGTACGATATGCAGGAAAGGGTATCCATGCGGCTTCGTATGCAACTCCGGTAAATGTAATGACAAAGAAGTGGGCTGACGAAGTAGAGAAGGTGTCCGGACTGACAGCTACCTATGGACAAACATTGAATGATGTAAAACTACCGGACGGCTGGGCATGGAAGGATTCGTCTGTCAAGTTGAAATCTGTGGGTGCAAAAGAATATGACGCCAGATTTACTCCATCGGATACAGCCGACGTGGATTATTCTAACCTACCAGAATATGGTACGAACGGCGATACGGTATACCTGGATATCAGCCTGGAGGTTACCGTAACACAGGCAAAGCCTGTGATTCAATGGGCGCAGGAGAGTGCTGCATATACATATACCGGACTTTCTGTGACGGCAGAAGATTTACCGGGATTGTCTGTAACTTTACAGAATAATGAGACTTACAGCGGAACAGTTACTTATTCTTACCGGGAGAAAAAGGACAGCGGCGAGACAGGAACTTTTATAACCGGTCTTCCGACAGAACCGGGTGTCTATGAAGTAAAGGCAGCGGTTCCGGCAAGCGTTAATTATACGGCTGCAGAATCGGATATCATGACTCTCACTATCCAATATTTGGAAGGCGCACCGGATGCTGTGACAACAGATAAAAAAGGCAGCGAATATACAAAATGGTGTCCTGCGGAGTTTTATATAAAGGCACCGACGGGTTATACTATCTCGGCGACGGCAGATGGTACATACAGTGGTTCCTTTGTATACAATGCAGTATCCGAAGAGGAGCAGCAGGAGATTACCTATTACCTGAAAAATACTGACGGTCAGATTGCGAAGAAGACACTGACGGCAAAGATCGACCGGACGGCACCGGACTGGAACGGAGACAATCTCGGTATCAACATCAAGAGCCGATGGTGGAATTCCTTGTTAGAGGAGTATATTCCAAAGTTATACAAGGCAGACAGGCTGGACGTAAACGTGAAAGCAAATGACAGCCAGAGCGGAGTGACAGCGTATTATTACTATGTGCAGGATGGTGAAGAGTTTGTTTTTAAGGCAGAAGAGTTAGCTACGTTGAATGAGATAGGTCAGTTTAAGAAAGTTTCTGCAACCGGAAACGGAGAAGCAGAAGAACTGACAAAACTTGCAGCAAACGCTGTAGATGCCGGTAAACAGGTCTATGTTTACGCTGTGGATGCAGTGGGCAACCGGAGCGATTATATCTGCTCCAATGGTATTGTATTTGACAATAAGGCACCAACATTGAAGGTAGGATTTGAATACGGTGGTATACTTTGGGATACTTCTGTAACGTGTTGGTTTCATTGTACAGAGCCGGGAGACTATTACTATATCTGTAAGAAAGCAGGGGAACCGGCACCGTCTTCCATTGATGATTTTGCGGATCAGATTTCAGATGTAAGCAAGGATGCAGATGCGGAAGTAGATGCGTGGAAGGCAAAAGACGGTGTAGTGACCGGGAAAATATTAAATGAGTGGTACAATCGAGATTCGAAACGCTACTCTCAACAATTGGAGATTACCGGTCTTACGTCAAACACCGATTATGTTCTGTATATGGTGGCGACGGATGAGGCAGGAAACGCAAGCAATGTTGCGACCTTGAATTTTACGACCGAGAAGACGGATCCATATATCGAGGCTGCACCGAGACTCGTCGGCGAATATGGACAGAGCCTGTCGGAAATGCAGGTAGATGCTGCAGACGCAAGGGTAGTGGCAGCAAAGGGAAGCGAGACGGAAGTTTCCGGAACCTGGTCTGTAAAAGAAGAGGAGAAAGCAATCATACCGGAGGTTGAAACCACGGAAACGTATACTTTGGTATTTATGCCGACGGGAGAGAATGCAGACCGTTATGAAACGGCATCCTGTGAGGTGACACCGGAGGTTGCTAAGAAAACTGTCACGGTAGTGATAGCTGATAAAGAAAAGGTATATGGACAGAATAATCCGGAATTTACATGGAACTTTGCACAAGGATCCGGCCTTGTTGCAGGGGATAGTGATGCCGACCTTGGCATAACATTAGACTCCACTGCGGAAGCCGATTCTCCTGCCGGAAACTATGCGATTACCGGCAGCTGTAACAGTAAAAAATACGACGTGAGCTTTACAGGAAACAGCGCGGACGGAAAGAGCGGCGTTTTGACGATAACGAAGGCAGATGCACCGGTCATAACCGGAGAGGAGCAGAGTTATATCTATGCAGCAGGGTCGGAAGGAAAGACGGTTTCTGTAGAGATCGCAGAAAAACTCCCGGCAGATAAAGGCGATGCCGTGTATTCTTGTGATGTGGCTGATGCCGAGGGAATCCTCAGTGAGGCAGAAGTTGACGGGAACGGAAAACTGACTTTCCGGGTAAATGCTGTTGACGTTTCTAAGATCGGAAAGACAGCAGCGATCAAGGTAAAAGCCGTTATGCAGAATTATGAAGATGCAGAATATACGCTGACGGTGCAGATGACAGATAAGAAATCGGTTGAACTGCAGAACGGAAGTTCAGTCGCAGTAGAAGGAAACAATACCCTTACTTACGGACAGAAGCTGTCAGCACTTAATCTGAAAAAAGTCGTCTTTGTAGAAGCCGGCACAAACACGGTGGTTGAGGGTACACTTGTATGGAGTGAACCGGAAAAAGTACCTGCCGTGGGAACAACACAGGCAGACTGGGTATTCCGGCCAGCACGAAACAGTATTTATAAAGAAATGACAGGAACAATAGCAATTACTGTGACAGAAGCCCCAACCAGTACGCCAAGCAGTACTCCGGCTGGTACCCCAACTAGTGCCCCAAGCATTACTCCTACAGGTACGCCAAGCAGTACCCCAACTAGTACACCAAGCGGCACGCCAGCCAGTACTCCAGTTGGTACGCCAAGCAGTACCCCGGTCAGCACACCAAGCAGTACTCCGGCTGGTACACCAAGCAGTACACCAACTAGTACGCCAAGCAGTACCCCGGTCAGTACACCAAGCGGCACGCCGGTCAGTACGCCAAGCAGTACTCCGGTTAGTACGCCAAGCAGTACACCAGCCAGTACGCCAGACAGCACTCCAGCTGGTACACCAAGCAACACCCCAGGAAATACATCCGGTAGTACGTCAGGTAACGCGCCGGGGAATACAACCGGTGATGCTCCGAGTGATACCTCGGAAAACACATCCGGCAGCATTCCGGAAAGCACCTCGGATATACTGAAAAAAGGTATGAAATTCACAGGGGCAGACGGTGCGGTATACAAAATCCTATCTGTAAAGAAGAACAATCCGACTGTTATGTATTATGCGGCAAAGAAGAAGGCAAAGGGAAAAGTCAGTGTACCGGCAACTGTGAAGTACAAAGGCGTAACCTTCAAAGTCGTATCCATAAGGGCTAAGGCATTTGCAAACCGCAAGAAGGTAAAAAAAGTAATAATCGGTAAGAATGTAGCTTCAATCGGTAAAAAGGCGTTCTACAACTGTAAGAAACTTAAAAAGGTAACCATGAAGACAACCAGGAAGATCAAGAAGAAGGTCGGAAAGGCGGCGTTTAAGAAAACGGCGAAAAACATTGTCTTTAAACTACCGGCAAAGAAATACAAGGTATATAAGAAACTTCTGAAAAAGAAGGGAGTAAGCAGGAAGGCGGTTTACAAAAAGCAAAAGAAGCAGAAGAAGCAAAAACAAAAGAAGTAAATGCGTAAAATCCTGTTATAGGACAGTATCCGGCTAAAGATCAACCCAAAGAGGGGCTGCACGGTAATTCGTGTGAAGCCCCTTTTTTGATACCTTTGCGGGGAGTGAAAACATATTTACAGGTTTCTTCGTTTGTTGTATAATGGGAGCAAATGAGGAAACGAAAGAAGTCAATAGAAACAAGCTGTCAGATCGAAATTACGAGGTGAAAAAGTGATGCGAAAAGTAATTGGTGTTATGCCGCTTTATGATGACGAAAAAGAAAGTTACTGGATGCTTCCGGGATATATGAAAATGTTGGAAGCGGAAAATGCGATTCCTTTAATGCTTCCGCTAACAGGCAAAACAGAGGAATTGGATTATTTTCTTGAAATCTGTGGCGGCTTTTTGCTGACTGGTGGACATGATGTCTCTCCCTCTGTTTATCATGCAGAGACAAAACCGTGGTGCGGTTCAACCTGCGCGTTACGAGACGAAATGGAACGATATATTTTAGACAGAGCGATAGAAAAGGATAAATCTGTGCTGGGTATCTGCCGGGGAGTTCAGTTTATGAATGCCTGCTATGGCGGGACGTTGTATCAGGATTTAGAAACGGAACATAACAGCGGCATCGACCATCATATGAAACCGCCGTATGACAGGACAGCGCATCAGGTTATGATACAAAAGGACACACCACTTTATGATATTTTGGAAAAGGAACAGATGGGAGTAAACAGTTATCACCATCAGGCAGTCAAAACGCTGTCGCCTGATTTTCAAAAAATGGCTGTTTCCGAAGATGGATTGATTGAAGGGATATATATGCCTTCCCGTAAGTTTATAATGGGTGTTCAGTGGCACCCGGAATTTTCCTACGAGGTGGATGAAAACAGCAGGAAACTGATCCATGCTTTCGTAAGTTCAATTTAAGTATTGTAAAAAAATGGAAAACAAATTCCGATTTATGGAAAAACAAGGCAAAAGGAGAGGACAGAAAATGGATATTAGAAAAATGAAAATAGAAGATTATGATAATGTGTATGATTTATGGATGTCGTGCGTTGGAATGGGACTGAATAATCTCGATGATTCGAAAGAAGGCATAGTTAAGTTCATTCAAAGAAATCCGGATACCTGTCTTGTGGCTGAAAAAGATTCCCAAATTGTAGGAGTAATCATGGTGGGAAATGATGGAAGACGTGGTTATATATACCATACGGCGGTTCATCCTGATTATCGAAGGATGGGAATTGCGGGTAAATTGGTTGATAAGGCAATGAATGAATTATCGGCGTTAGGAATCAATAAGGCTGCCCTGGTGGTATTTGACAGAAATAGTGCAGGAAATGCATTTTGGGAAACGCAGGGATTTACCGTAAGAGACGATTTGATATATCGGAATAAGGCGCTGACTGAAATTGTCAGAATAGATACCTGATTGCAATTAGCCAAGAAGAAAAACATATTGAGTAAAAATTGAGGTGATGCGGGTGATAAAAGCAGTAATATTTGATATGTATGAGACACTTATAACTCTTTTTGACAGCCCCTTGTACTTTGGAACGCAGATGGCGGCAGATGCCGGTATTGCGGAAGAAAAATTCCAGAAAATATGGCGCGCGGAAGAAAAAAACAGAACGATAGGAAAAGTTACTTTAGAGGAATTATTGGAAAAGATATTGAGAGAAAATAACTGCTTTTCCGAGGAGAAAATGAATGCTATTTTGAAAAAGCGTATTCGTTGTAAAGAAGAAACTTTTGAACACCTGCATATAGAAATAATTCCGATGCTAAAAGCATTAAAAGAAAACGGAATATTAATTGGATTGATCAGCAATTGTTTTTCCGAAGAGGCAATGGTTATAAAGAAGAGTATTTTGTATCCCTTTTTTGATGCTGTCTGTCTATCTTTTGACGAAGGAATACAAAAACCGGATCCAGCCATATTTGAAAGATGCATCGAAAAACTTGGTGTCAGAGCAGACGAGTGTCTGTATGTGGGAGATGGTGGAAGCAACGAACTGGAGGCAGCGCAGACATTTGGAATGCAGGCGGTACAAGCAGTGTGGTATCTTCGGGAAGGGACAAGCCAGCCCTCACAGAGAAAAGTTGGGTTTAAGCATGTTGAGAAACCGATGGATATATTTAAAAAATGCAATCCAAAGGAGCGATAGCTATGGAGAATAAATTGGAAAAAAACGAACAAAATATTATTATGGATAATTTTGTTAAAACCGATGACATTTTAAATGATATGTGTGGGATTATTGAGTCCTCACAAAAAACTGCATATCAGGCGGTCAATACATTGCTCGTACAGAGAAATTGGCTGCTTGGTTACAGAATTGCAGAAGAAGAATTAGGTGGGGATGAACGTTCAGAGTATGGATTAAAGGTAATAAAGGAAATATCTAAAGAACTAACTAAGCGATATGGTAAAGGATATGATAGAAGTAATTTATACCATTGCCTAAAGTTTTATAAAACCTTTCCTAAAATTGTGCTTTGCTCCGATACCGATGACGATATTGCCCGCTATTCTATTATGCATGGCAATGAGCAGTTGTTTGCTTCAAAGTATAAGTTATACCTGCCGACAGAAGAATTGAAAGCAGAGATTGAAACACAAAAGGCAATGTTTTATCTTCAGCAGCAGAATAGTAAAGAAAAGGGGACAGAATAGAGTGAAACCGAAAGGAGGAAAGCATGCTATATTTATTTAAACCACTTCCAGCGAATGATAGGGATTTTTCCAATTGGAAGCCATTTATTAAAAATGTATGGTTTCGAAAGCATTTTATGAAGTTTGTATATAGTTTACAGATAATTCTTATTATAATAGCAACGATGATGGAAGTGTGGAACTTTGCAAATTGGATCATAAAAGGCAGTGCTTTTATATTGGTATTCATAGTTCATGAATTATTACATATATCAGTAGTTTATAAAATTGGAGATATTAGTTTAACTCATTCCGGAATATTTTTCTGGCTTAACAGTAACGCGGTTATGAGTAAAAAAAGATTTTGGCTGTTTATGACGCTTCCGTTACTTGTCTTAACCATTATTCCAATGTTTTTTCTGCCTTTGACAGATGGATTTGCTTTTGAACTGTTAAGGTATATTTTGTGCGTGAATGCGATTATTGCAGGTTCGGATATTATTAATTCGATATTGATCGCTGTGAAACCGTCAAACGCAAAATTTTGTGGAGGGTATTATATTGATTCGAGAAATATATGAAAATGAATTAAAAGGATTGTTAGAATTATATTTGCATTTACATGAAAGCAATGTTCCGGAAATGTCAGAGCATTTAAGCAGAACATGGAAGACAATCGTTGAGGATAAAAATCATCATATTATCATAAAAGTAGTTGATGACAAAATAGTGTCTTCCTGTGTATGTGTAGTGATACCGAATCTGACAAGAAATGTCAGACCGTATGCTTTTATAGAAAATGTCGTTACTCATGAAGACTATCGAGGAAAGGGATACGCATCCGAATGTTTAGCGTATGCGAAAGAGATAGCGCAAAAGGAAAACTGCTATAAAATGATGCTGCTTACAGGATCGAAAAAAGAATCAACGATGCAGTTTTATAAACGTGCGGGATATAACAACTCCGATAAAACAGCTTTTATACAATGGATTGAATAGAGGGACGAGCATTAGAGGCGTTATTTCTAAAAAAATAAAGACGGAAACATGTTTATAACGTAACTATTCAGGACACCCCTCCCCGCACATTCGCATTTCGAACACTTCGTGTTCTTTCTCGCCTTTGACAAGGCTAAAAATGCTCATATGGGGAGGGAAACCCTATTAGGATCTAAATGTATGGAAATCAAAGCCTTTTACGTGCAAGCACGACGATTCATTGATTTCCATACATTGATCCTGAATAGTTACTTTATAACTTAAAAAGTTGACTTTTAACATTGCATAAGTTAAAATGAAATAAATTGAGTTAAAAAGGAGAAATGACGATATGCTTACAAATGTTTTTGGACTTTCTATAAAATATGCGGCATGGAGCCATCAAGACGATTTGCCTCTTTACATTGCAGGAAGTTATGATTTTTATACAGCATATATTGGAGATAAACGTTGCATATTACTTATTCCAACAGAAGCGCTTGCAACTCTTCCATCATTAAAAAAACAGATAGCAAAAATACAGCAGATAGATAATGTACCCGTTGTATTTGAACTGGTGACTATATCAAAATTTCGAAGAGAAAGTTTCATTGAAAACAATATACCATTTATCACGGAGAAGCAGGTGTATCTGCCGTTTATTGGAACAGTACTTACAGATGAGACGGAACTTCCCAAACTGACTGGAAAATTTGTTTGCTCTACTCAGCAGTTATTTTTATTATATCTATATGGAAGGAGAAATCGACTGTATATTTCAGAGGCAAAAAAAATGCTTCCGTTTACTGCAATGACGCTGACTAGAGCAGTAAGGCAATTGGAAGCCTCGGACTTATTTTTTGCAGCAAAAGATGGTGTAAACAAATTCATTGAATCAAAATATGGGCGATTGGAATTGTTTGAAAAAGCAAAAAGATACCTGTCTACGCCAGTCCGCAGATCAGGTTTTATAGATAAACAGCAAGTTACGGACAAAATGGTGTTTGCAGGAGAAAATGCACTTTCAAAGAAAACAATGTTAAATCCAAGTCGTGTTGTAACATATGCAATTTGCGAGAAAGATTATGATAAAACATTGTTGACAGAAGAACTGCTGGAACCGGATAAGCAGGTTAGACTTGAATTATGGGCATATGATCCGAAACAATTTGCAGATGATAACAATGCGGATGATATTTCTGTTGTTCTATCTTTTCAAAATACGAATGATGAGAGAATTGAAGAGGCAATAGACGAACTGAAGGAAAGAAGGTTACAGGGGTAATGGTCAATGGATTTACGAAATTTATAGAAAGATTTAAGAAATTTGAAAACCAATATGTGATAATTGGTGGAACCGCATGTGATTTGATTATGCAAAACGAGGAATTGCCCTTTCGTGCTACGAAAGATATTGATATTGTTTTGATTGTCGAATCTATTACGGCAGAGTTTGGCGAAGCATTTTGGGATTATATAAAAGAAGCAGGATATGAACACTTAAATAAGAGTAACGGAAACCCGCAATTTTATCGTTTTACAGCTCCAGAAAGTAAAGAATATCCGTACATGATAGAGATTTTTTCCAGAAATCCGGATTATATTATATTGGGAGATGATGCAATTCTTACTCCACTTCCGATAGATGACGAAATATCTAGTTTGTCAGCAATTCTTCTGAATGAAGCTTATTACGAACTGCTGAAAACAGGACAGATGTTGATTGATGGCATTCCGGTATTAAGTCCCACTTGTCTAATACCATTTAAGGCAAAAATATGTTTACTGCGACAAGAGAAAAGACTTTTGATATAATAGTAGTGTCGGAGGTTACAGAGATGAAAAAGATTAATTTACGAATTGCGGAAAGGAGAAAATTATGTTTAAAATATTGTGTTCTACCGGAGCACTGCTTGGTAAATCCAATAATAGAGATTATAAATTATTAAAGGAACTGTCAGCAAAATTAACCTGTGATGGGTTTGAATTTATGATGTATACCGCTTGGTACGAAGACGTAGAAGCGTTAATAATAGCATTAAAACAAATGCAGTTGTATATTCCGGTTATGCACTGTGAAAAACATATAGGAGAGGCAATCAGCAAAGGTGAGTTTGATGAGGCGTACAGAAGATTTGGCATAAATTGTTATATTGCCGGGGAAATAGGTGCAGAAAGTATCGTCGTTCATTTGTGGGACGGAATTACATCGGATGCACATTTCGAGAACAATTTGGCGGCGTACGGCAAGCTGAAAGATATTGCGGATAAGTATGGTATAAAATTACTAATTGAAAATGTTGTGTGTAATCAGGAAGATCCGATGAAGCATTGGTGTGAATTGAAAGAGCGGTATCCGGAAGTTCGTTTTGTATTTGATACAAAAATGGCGGCTTTTCACAGCCAAATGGAGTTATTGTATGACGAGGCATATCAATGGTTGTGGATGGATAAGCACATTTGTCATTACCATGTAAATGATTATGCCGGCGGATACAAAGAATGGGAAAAACTGCGTACCCTTCCGATTGGACAGGGACATATTGATTTTGACAGATTTTTTGAGTTTATTCATAAGATTGGATACAAGGGGACGTTCACATTAGAGGCGACGGCACTTGATCGTAATGGTGTAATAGATATTGATATGTTGAATAAGCAGTTTGAATTTATTAGAAATGCAATGGAGTAGATATTTATGAAGAAATATGTGATTATTGCTGGAGTTCCACGAGCAGGAAAAAGTACCATTTCAAAAAGAATTGCAAAGCAAAAAGGATATCAGCATATTAGTATGGATGCTATTCTTGCAGGGATAGAAAAAAATTTCCCGGAGTGTAAAATTAATACGAATGAATCAGAGGATGCACTGAAAAATTACAGATATATTAGTTCTAGGATTGCACCATTTATTAGAGCAATGATAAATAGTGGAGAGTATGAGGAATGTGATTATGGTGTAGTAATTGATGTATATCAATTAACGCCCCAGGATTTTCAAACGTATATTGCAGATGAAAAATCAGAAGGGTATTTTATTATTACGTCCGATATTACTGCGGAAGAGCGATTTAATATATTAAAACAATATGATACCCCGGATGATTATACATATTTTCATTCGGATGAACAAAATATGAATGATTGCAGAGATATAGTACAAATAAGCAACTGGATTAAAAAGGAATGTGGTATTTATAATTTACCATATGTTGACACTACGTATAACAGGGAAAATATTATTAATGAATTTATAGAGAGCCTTTGTGAATAGAAAAAACAAAATTAGTTGACAGCAGAGTTAGTTTGTACTAACATTGAGCGTGATGGGGGAACTGTGGATTGATTTTTGAATGAATACTGGAGGAAAAAGTTTGAAAAAAAGAAATTTTAGACAACCAAGAAACAAAGGACATAGCAAATAAACCACCTAAACAGCTGGTTT
>CAKRDZ010000026.1 GCA_934316845.1 uncultured Eubacterium sp.
TTTCCGGGGTGCCCGGCCGGCTTGTGTGGCGGCCAACCACCTCTGAAATCACTTGCTTTTTCCTTTTCCGGGGTGCCCGGCCGGCTTGCGCGGCGGGCAGCCACCTCTGAAATTACTTGCTTTTTCCTTTTCCGGGGTGCCGGTACCCATACTTGTCATGCCACATGCCTTTTTCCCCTCTCCGGCATGACCCCCTCGCGCCATCACTCCCACCAGCCACCGTTTCACGACAAAAATGCTAAAAAGCCCCAAAAACCCGCCCCACGACAAAAACCGCCCCACGACAAACCCGCCCCACGGCAAATGCCGTGGGGCGGGTTTCCTATTCTATAAGTCGTTCAACTATTATTTATACAGTTCAACCAGCTTCTGCAAGTGATCGTAACGAGCCTTTGCAGCTTCCTCGGATTCTTTGAACAGTCTTTCTGCTCTTTCTGGGAAAGGCTTGATCAGACGTGTATAACGTGCTTCGTTGTTCAGGAAGTCTTGGTAAGAACCATCTCCTTCTTTGGATGTCAAAGTGAATGGGTTCTTTCCTTCTGCCTTCAAATCCGGATTGAAGCTGAACAAGTTCCAGTATCCAGCCTTAACAGCTTTCTTCATCTCATCCTGGCAGTGGTTCATACCACCCTTAGCGATACCGTGGAGTTCGCAAGGAGCGTAACCAATGATCAGAGATGGTCCGTTGTAAGCTTCTGCTTCTGCGATAGCTTTTACAGCCTGTGCAGGGTTTGCACCAAGAGCGATCTGTGCTACGTATACGTAACCATAGCTCATAGCGATTTCAGCAAGACTCTTCTTACCGATTTCTTTTCCGGCAGCAGCAAACTGACAAACTTCACCGATATTGGAAGCTTTGGATGCCTGACCACCAGTATTGGAGTACATCTCTGTATCGAATACCATTACGTTTACGTTCTCACCGGATGCAAGTACGTGGTCCAAACCACCAAATCCGATGTCGTAAGCCCAACCGTCACCACCGAAGATCCATACGGACTTCTTAGCAAGGTACTGTTTCTTATCAAGGATTTCCTTGGAAAGTTCACAGCCAGCGGCAGCAGCTTTTTCAATCTCAGCAACCATTGCTTTTGTAGCAGCAGTATTTGCTTTTGTATTATCTTTTGTCTCAAAGTATTTATCTACAGCAACTTTCAATTCAGCAGATGCTTTATCGGAAGCAGCCAGTTCTTTTACTTTGTCCATGGTCTGCTCACGAAGAACTTTCTGACCAATGTACATACCAAGACCATGCTCAGCGTTATCCTCGAACAAGGAGTTTGCCCAAGCAGGACCCTGTTTGGAATCTTTGTTTACAGTATATGGTGATGTAGCAGCCGGGCCACCCCAGATAGAGGAGCATCCTGTTGCATTGGAGATGTACATCTGCTCACCAAACAACTGTGTGATCAAACGAGCATAAGATGTCTCGGCACATCCTGCACAGCTTCCGGAGAACTCAAGAAGTGGCTGATTGTACTGGGAACCAATTGGTGTAGCATCGGTAAATACCGGTTTGATGTCTTTCTTACCAACGTTAGCTACGAGGTAATCGAATACCGGCTGCTGGTCTGCCTGAGATTCCTGAGGAACCATCTTGATCGCACCCTTAGCAGCGGCAGGACAAACGGTAATACATTCGCCACATCCCATACAGTCTAATGGAGAAACCGTCATTGTGAACTTCATTCCATCTGCTACTGCATGTTTTGCATCTGCAAGTTTAATCTGGGAAGGAGCAACTTTTACTTCGTTCTCATCAAGGATGAATGGACGAATTGTTGCATGGGAACAAACAAATGCACAACTATTACACTGTACACAGCTTGCCGGATCCCACTCTGGTACCATTACGGCTGTACCACGTTTCTCGTATGCGGAAGCACCGAGTTCAAACTGTCCGTCTGCAATGTCTTTAAATGCTGAAACCGGAAGGCTGTCACCATCCATAATAGAGATTGGTTCGAGAAGGTCTTTCACCATTTTAACAACTTCCGGACGTCCTGTAAGTTCTTTTGCAGGAGCATCTGCTTCCGGATTTGCCCAAGAAGCCGGAACTTCTACTTTATGAACTGCATCTACACCGGCATCGATTGCTTTGTAGTTCATTTCTACGACTGCATCACCCTTCTTAGAGTAGGATTTCTTAGCAGCAGCTTTCATGTACTCAACAGCTTCGTCGATCGGCATGATGTTTGCAAGTTTGAAGAATGCGGACTGAAGAATTGTGTTGGTACGTTTACCCATACCAATTTCAATTGCTTTGTCGATCGCATTGATTGTATACAACTGGATATTATTGTCAGCGATGTATTTCTTGGAAGCAGCCGGCATATGTTTGTCAAGCTCTTCGTCTGTCCACTGGCAGTTGATCATGAAGATTCCGCCCGGTTTTACATCCTGAACCATCTTGTATCCTTTTACTACATAAGATGGGTTGTGGCAGGCTACGAAGTCAGCCTGATTGATGTAGTAAGGACTCTTGATCGGTTTGTCACCAAAACGAAGATGGGAAATTGTGATACCACCTGTCTTTTTGGAGTCATACTGGAAGTATGCCTGGATGTACTTGTCTGTGTGGTCACCGATGATCTTTGTAGAGTTCTTGTTCGCACCTACTGTACCGTCTCCACCAAGACCCCAGAACTTACACTCTACAGTACCTTCTGCAGATGTGATAGGAGCTGGTTTTACTTCCGGAAGACTGAGGTTTGTAACATCGTCTACGATACCGATTGTAAAACGAGGTTTTGGAGCATCTTTCTCCAACTCTTTGTAAATAGCAAATACGGATGAAGGTGGTGTATCCTTGGAACCAAGTCCGTAACGTCCACCTGTCAAAATAATATCATTCATGCCGGCTTCACGAAGTGTTGCAGCCACATCAAGGTAAAGCGGCTCACCAAGTGTACCAGGCTCTTTTGTACGGTCAAGTACAGCGATCTTCTTAGCTGTCTTAGGAATTACTTTCAAGATGTGCTCGGAAGACCAAGGACGATACAAACGAACTTTGATCAAACCTACTTTTTCGCCTTTTGCTGTCAAGTAGTCGATTACTTCTTCTGCAACGTCACAGATGGAACCCATAGCGATGATGACACGGTCAGCATCTTCAGCTCCATAGTAGTTAAACAGATCATAGTCTGTTCCTAATTTTTCATTGACTTTGCCCATGTATTTTTCAACAACTGCCGGCAAAGCATCATATACTGGGTTACAAGCTTCACGATGCTGGAAGAATACGTCACCGTTTTCATGAGAACCACGCATAGCAGGATGCTCTGGGTTCAATGCGTGCTGACGGAACTCTTCTACAGCGTCCATGTTGCACATTTCTTTCAGATCTTCATAATCCCATTTCTCAATTTTCTGAATCTCGTGAGATGTACGGAATCCATCAAAGAAGTTAATAAATGGAACTTTTCCTTCCAGAGCTGCCAAATGGGCAACCGGGCTTAAATCCATAACTTCCTGTGGATTTGTCTCAGCAAGCATAGCAAAACCTGTCTGACGACATGCATAAACGTCACTGTGATCTCCAAAAATGTTCAAAGACTGTGTTGATACGGTACGAGCAGATACATCAAATACACAAGGAAGTTGCTCTGCTGCAATCTTGTACATATTAGGAATCATCAAGAGAAGTCCCTGGGAAGCAGTAAATGTGGTTGTCAGGGCACCAGCTGCAAGAGAACCATGTACGGTACCTGCTGCACCAGCCTCTGATTGCATCTCAACTACTTTTACTGTGTTTCCAAAAATGTTCTTCTGTCCCGCTGCAGACCACTGGTCAACGGTATCTGCCATCGGACTAGAAGGTGTAATCGGATAGATACCAGCTACTTCTGTATAGGCATATGCCACATGAGCGGCAGCTGTATTTCCATCCATGGATTGTTTTGCTCTAGCCATTTTTATAGAATCCTCCTTATTAATTGAAATTATTTATCACTTAAAATTATTTTAGCACCATCACCAAAAAAAGTAAAGTGATAAAAGGAGAATCTCGTCGAATTTTACGAACATTTCATTTTTTTTTCATTTTTGCTTGACAATGTTTGTTCACAGGTGTATTATTGTGTTAATCACTTAATACAATAATACAGAAAGGAGTACCACTATGCAATGGGAACTCACCAACGACCGTCCTTTGTATATCCAATTGACGGAGCAGTTAAAACGACTGATCTTGTCCGGTGAATATTCACCCGGTGAACCCTTTCCGTCGGTTCGCGAACTGGCAACTTCTGCCAACGTTAATCCCAATACGATGCAGCGGGCGCTTTCCGAATTAGAACGGGACGGCCTCCTGATCACGGAACGGACTGCCGGGCGGCGTATTACCGGTGATCATTCGATGTTGGAGGCAATGCGTTCCGAACTTGCCCTTGCGCATCTGAAAAAACTGCGGAACGAACTGACTTCTCTTGGTTTTGAACCGGAAAAGCAATTGGATTTTATCCAAAAGGCATGGGATAAAGACTAAACTTTCTTATTAAATGGAGGATTATTTATGATTATTTTAGAAACAAAGGGATTGACCAAACGTTTTGGTCGTTCACTGGCACTTGATAATGTGGATATCACACTGGAGTGCGGAAAAATTGTCGGTCTTTTAGGACCAAATGGCAGCGGAAAAACCACTTTTTTGAAATTGCTCAACGGCCTGCTCAAACCGGATCAGGGAACCATCACGATCGGCGGGGAATCTCCGGGTGTCATCACCAAGCAGCATGTATCGTTTCTGCCGGACAGCAATTATTTTCCAAAATGGATGAAAGTAACTCAGCTGCTTGAATATTTTGAGGATTTTTATGACGATTTTGAACAGGAAAAAGCACACTTTATGCTTGCCAAACTGGATATTGATTCCAAGATGAAATTGTCGCATATGTCAAAGGGAACTCTGGAAAAAGTACAATTGATCCTTGCGATGAGCCGCAATGCCAATCTGTATTGTCTGGACGAACCGATCGGCGGTGTCGATCCGGCGACAAGAGATTACATCTTAAATACGATTGTGAGCAATTATTGTGAAAATTCGACCGTTCTCATCTCCACACACCTGATCTCGGATGTGGAAAATGTTCTGGATGAAGTCATTTTCCTGCAAAACGGGCAGGTCCGCCTGCAGTCCAGTGTAGATGATATCCGGGAAAAAGAAAACAAATCCGTCGATGCACTTTTCAGGGAGGTATTCAAATGTTAAAAAAATTGATCAAACACGAATTCAAAGCGACCTATCGCTTTTATGTGCCGGTTTACATAGCTCTTGCTGCTCTTGTGGCACTTGCCTGCATCTTTTTAACGGTCATAGACCACTTTGATGTCAATGAAATGTTTTTGTCAATCACACTGCCCCTTGGTGCGATCGTAGGTTTTCTTGCCATCATTTTTACGGTTCTTTCCCCATACATTTTCATATGTCTGCGGTTTTACCGTTCCACGGCAACACGCGAAGGTTACCTGACTTTCACGCTTCCTGCATCCACAAACCAGATCCTGTTTTCCAAATTTCTGGTTTCCTTCTTCTGGGCAGTTCTTACTGTCGGCGTGACTACATTGGCGATCTTTGTCCTTCTCGCGGTTGGCTTTGATCCGGACATGACGTTTACTGCCATACACCAGCTCTTCCACAGCAGTGAATTTAATTTCACAACCATACTTTCTTTTGTTGTCGGATATGCCAATTCCATCCTGGCAATCTATGCATCCATCAGCCTGGGGCAATTTGTACGCGATCACCGTATCATCGCTTCGATTGCTTTTTATGCTGCCACCTACACCGTGCAGCAGATTGTCAGTCTTGTCGTATTGATCCCGATTATGATTGGCTCCGGTGTTCTGTCAAGTGGAGAAACTCTGAATTATTCGGATCTGGGAATAATGAGCGTAGTGTCCATTATCCTTTCCCTGGTATTCTGCGTTATATTCTACTTCGTTTCCGAACGTATTTTAGACCGCAAATTAAATCTGCCTTGATGATACAATAACAGGAAAATAGTCAGCAAGAAGGGCTGTCACACGGATCACTTAGTGCGGCAGCCCCTTGTTGTTCTCAATTGTTATTATAAATCGCCGGCATCTTTCTTTAGATCACTACACAAACCTGCTATTTTCTGCAGTGTGCCTTCATCATCAAAAGCCGTCAGACATTCTAAAATCTCCTGGATTCTCTTTTTAACCGCTTCCTCCATACTATATTCCAATATGTCTTTGCAATAACTTTGAGCTTCCTGTGTTTTAAAATTATTGATCAGATGTTCTACTCCGAGCAATTTGGTCACTAACTCATTATTATCAATCTTTTGCACCGCCGAACGCTTCACTCCTAAACGTCTTTCTAACGCTGCAAATATCCGCTGTATCATTTTATTGGCGTCTTCCACTTCACCATCTGCCAATTTAGCCCGTACATTCTGCATTCTTCCGGCTATTTCTTCATCCATTTGATAGCCTGCAATTTCTTCTGCCAAAGAAGCTGCCTGCAAGATCTTGTCCTCTGCGATATAGTCCTCCACCTTTTGAATCATATGAAGTACTTCTTTTTCTTCTACCGGAATCATACCAAGTTTTTTAAATACATGTTCAATGCGGTGGATCAGTTCTTCCCCCACAACCGGTTTGACAATATAATCCATAATTCCCAGTTTGGAGCCTTCAATCACTGTATTCTTTTCTTTATTTGCCGTCAGAAAAATGACCGGCACGGTTACTCCATTTTCCTGGGTGCGTATTTCATGCAGTGTTTCGATTCCATCCTTTACCGGCATCTCCACATCCAGCAGAATCAGATCTACTTTCTGCGTATACAGATATTTAATAGCTCTGCGTCCTGAAATCATCGGGACAACCTCATATACATCTTTTAAGTCCTGTTCAATCGTTGCGAGATTCACCGAATTATCATCTACAATCATAATTTTTTTTCGCTCCATAGCAGCCTCCTCATTTTGGTAATTTCAACCTGCTTGTTTGTTTATAGTATGTCTAATAATTCACGAAAAGCATCTTCTGCGTCATCATCTTCATACCTTTTTAACAAAGACTGTATCTTCCGCAGTCTTTCCAGTATATCCGGAGACACTTCGCAGTTCAAAAGTTCCTGTACCTGCTCTGTCGTTTCCTTGGGATGAAATGTCTCAAGCTGATGCAGCGCAGACTGCACCTTTGTCCGAAATTTTTCCGCTTCAATTGGCTTTTTCTCCTGAACCTCACTTTTTTCAAATTGTCCAAATTCTTTCTTTTGAAGCACCCGTTCAATCTCGGATAAAACAAAACGGTAGTTTGCCATCAAACCTTGATATTTGTGTTTGATAAAATCATATTCTCCTGCCTTTGCTGCCATCTCATGCTCTTTCGCTTCTGCCGACAGATTTTCTGCACCGATATTGATGGCGGCACTCTTCAATGCATGCGTCTCAATCCGGTAATTTCCCCAATCTTCGCGGTTTACCATCTGCTCTATTTCTAAAACTTTTTCTTTTCCGTCTTCATAGAAGAGTTCTAACAGATTCATATAATCTTCAATTTCAATGCTCTTACTGCTGACTGCGTTTCGTACATTGACCCCTTCCATAAAAAGCTCTGCCATATCATCTTCCGATATTTTATCTTCTTTTACGTGCTTGTCTTCCTGGTATTGCTTGTACTTATCCGGAATCCATTTATTAAGCAGGGCATGCAGCTGCACACGTTCAAATGGCTTTGACAAAAAATCTTCAAATCCATTTTCCAGATACATTTCCCGCGCTCCTTGAATCGCGTTGGCCGTAAGTGCCACGATAACCGCCATACGTCCCGTACTGCCACATTCCGTCCGGATATGCTGCGTCGCTTCTATTCCATCCATCTCCGGCATCATATGATCCATAAGTATCATATCATACTTTTTTTCTTTTGCCAATGCTATCGCATCTTTTCCATTATCCACTTCATCGATTTGAAAATGATACAGCCCCAGCATTGTCGTCACCACATTGCGATTGATCTTATTGTCATCAACGACCAAAATACGGTAATCAGGTGCAAAAAACATTCTCGTATCCACTTTTTGAATTTCATCACGGCTTACCGGCATTTCCTTAACCGTACGTCGATCTGCCACTTTCTGGGAAATGTGAATTGTAAACCGGGTTCCTTTTCCATATTCACTTTCGACCCGGATATCGCCTTTCATCAGTTGTACCAGTCTCTGCGTAATTGCCAGTCCCAGACCAGTACCCTCCTTTTTCCGGTTACGGCTCATGTCCAGTTGTTCAAAGGCATTAAAAATGGTCTGTTTGTCCTCTTCCTTTATACCGATACCGGTATCTTCAATTACGAAAGTAACCTGAACATAATTCTCACTTGTTGCCTTTGCGGACACATCTAATCCCACGTAACCTTTTTTGGTAAATTTGATCGCATTATTCAAAATATTGATCAATATCTGTCGTATTCTTCCCTCATCCCCGATAAGCCGGCAAGGGATGTCGTCTGCCAGATGCACTTTCAACTGCAGACCGTTTTGTGCTGCGGCTACACGGATCAGACTTTCCATATCCTGAACAAACATCTGAATATAGTAAGGTTCTTCCACCAGTTTCATTTTTCCGGCTTCTACTTTTGACAGATCCAGAATCCCATTAATGATAGATAGAAGATTCAGCGCCGCCGACTTAATATCGCGGGCATAATCATACACTTTTCGTCCCCGGCTCTCTTCGATGATCAATTCACTCATACCCACCACTGCATTCATCGGCGTACGGATTTCATGAGACATATTGGCAAGAAAATCTGACTTGGCGCGATTCGCCGCCTCCGCTTTATTCCGCATTTTATTAACGCTTTCAATATATTCATAGGTATCACTTACATCAATCATCAGAATGGTATATCCCCGTATATCCTGCTCCGCCCCTCGCAGCACCTTTACACGTCCTTCGTAATGTCTCCCTCCAAGAACAAATTTTCCGTCATTCTCCGGCTCAAGGATCTGAACCGGAAAACGATTCACTTCATTCAGACTGCGGGAAACTTTCATATTTTGAAACATTTCGCCGGCTCTTGCATTGAAACTAATTATCTTTTTATCCTGATCAACCGTGACCACGCAGTCATCCAATGCATTCAACACCGTATTGGCGGCCTCTCGCGTCAGGTCATAATCGTTCCGGTTCCATATAAAGGTAACCATCAAAGACAGCATGACGGACATCGTTAACGGTGTCGGGTCATATCCTGCCGGAAATACACGGACCACATACAGGATCATGGTAACGAGACATACCGTTGTAAGAGCGATTACCATCTTTATACTCTTGCGTTTTTTCTCATTTTTTTCTCTTTTCATCACACGAAGCAGCAGCGAAAATGAATTGCCCCACGGGATCACCGCACAGCACAACATAAAGACATAGAAAAATATGCCATATGTCAGATTCAAATGCGGGAATATTCCTTCATTGACAAACTCAATACTCCGGTAAAACAGTGTATGCTTTTCACATGTCCAAACCAAGATCCACAAGAACACGGCAATCCCCAGTAAGACACGCTCCAATAAGCGTTTTTCCTGTCTGGTACAATAATATCGTATAAACATCATAAAAAGAATTGCCACAAGACAGGATCCAAGATATTGAAATTTTACCGCCACAAGGGCAGCCTCCTTAGATTTGCAAAACATTTCCAAAAGGAAACCGGAATTCTGCACCAGCTCTGCCATCATGAAAAATATCATAAGTTTCTGCGCATATGTTGATTCTCCGCGAAACATAAAAACAAGAGAATGCACAATTAAAACTAACCCCATTACCTGCAATGCCACGAATACATGATACATACCTCTCCCTCCAATCCCACTGTCTGTATGCGATAACATAATTTTACCATATACAGGAAAAAGGTGCAAGATATGCTTTTATTCTCTCTGTTTCTCTTTATCTCGCAGTTACCGCACTTTTGCACAGATTAAGTTCATTACTATTCAAATATTTTTTCCTGATATCCGGCTGTTTTATATCTGGCAACTGCATCTGCAGCCTTCCGCAGTTCCGGATCCGTAATACGGTCTAATATTTTTAACCGTTTCTCACTGATCACTTCCCCGGACCGGCTTTTCCGGTAATCTGCTTCGGTCATATGCCAGTACTCAAACGTTCCCGGATAATATCTTTTTAATTTTTGAGCAATCAACAACCCCTCAGGATCCAAGTCCCCCGCATAGTATATCTTCGTATCCGATTTTGCCAAAAGATCCAAACTGAGAAGCGCTGAAAATCTCGGCTGACCATTCATACACATATAAGCTTCTTCCCCTGTTGCCTTTGCACATAACAGCGCAAAGATTGAAGGATTTTCGACAATCCGAATACAATGGTTTGGACACTCTATTTTCTCACATTCGGCAAGAACCGCAAGTGGAATCTGTACCATATCTCTTTCCAGCAGAAAACCTTCTATCCCCGCATGTACTGTCCCTCCTTTTTTTCTCGCAGAAATGCCGTAAAACATCATATAATTGGACACCTGATCCAACATCAGGCCAACAGAAAGATAGTTCCTATGCCTCTGCAAAGAAGGAAACACCTTATTTCCCGGTAAAATAATCTGCCGTTCTTTATTTATACGATTTATCAGCCGGTATAACAGGCTGCCGGATACCGTGCCCGCATCAAACGCATGTGGATTACCGGTCACACGTGATGCAAATATGGCAAGATGTTCAATCCGTTCACAGAAAAAAGGAAGCGCATTGATCATATCTGCTGCCAGTTCTAACTGCTTCTCCCATTTCTCTAATGGCTCTTTTCTGGCAGGTTTCACTTCTTCTTTTATCGCAGGCAAAAATTCTCCCGCCGGTGTATTCTCCTGCTTTTCCGCAAAACTATGCCATATCTTTTCGCATTGTTCCAGTCTTTCCTCTTCTTTCTCCTTTTTTCCCTTCATTGGACTGCCAAAATACAATTCCAGCAAATATTCTGCAGTAATATTTCCAAATCGGCTTGCTGATAAGGCTTTGATAAAGGTCGATGCAGATATTGATACACTCTTTTTTCCATGATAATTTTTGCCAAAAAAACCCTCCAGAGTTTCAATATCTTTTGCGGAAAGTCCCGTTATTTTGATAGTTCCAGCAAAGTTCGCATAAGAACTGTATTTTTTACGGAATGCTTTCAATATCCGATCCCATATTTTATCCGATTGAAAATAGGTCAGACATTCTTTCTCATAATGATCCAATCTCTTCGCTCCTCTGCTCTATCATTTGTTCATTTTCCAAAAACTCTTTGGCATGTCCATTCCAAAGATATGGCATGATCGTGACAAATTTTGCATTCTGTGGACGCTGCAGCTGATAAATTGCCAATGCATCTAACGTATCGCAATCGCCCCAAAGCACCTGGGAATTGATGATAAAATCAAATTCAAATTCGGTCATCAGCCGGAACATATCCCGGATATTGCGATTGTCTACTCCGGCAAATGCCTCATCCAGAGAGATCAGACGCGGAGCATCCTCTCTTCCTCCCTGATACTTTGCAACAACTGCCGAAAACAACGGAACATACATGGACATTGCTTTCTCACCACCACTGAATGTACCAAAAACATTATTGGTTAATTCTTTGATACGTTCCCCTGTTTTTTGTGAAAACAATTGAAATTCAAACCATTTTCGATAATCCAGCGTCTCTTTCATCACCTGATAAAAGGACACTTCACCATCATGATCCTTGGAACTGCGCCTTGCTTCTTCTACTTTCGACCGAAAATGTGTAGATAACCGGGAAGCTTCTTCCTCACTCATCAAACGATAATCTTTTTTAAGTAATTGAACCAGCTCCCTGGTATCCAGCTGATTTTCGCTTTCTGCTGTTTTACTCCTCCAGCGGAGACTCAGTTTCAAGCCACTTGATGTATTCATTCCGCTCATCAGATGATTCATCTTGTCAACCCAGGCATTGGAAGCATTGATCTTTCCACGGATCTTACGGCTCACGGTATTGGCCAGAATATCCTCAAAAAGTTCGCGGTCTCCGGCTTTGATCAGATCTTCCAATTCCGCAATGTCTTCCTGCAGATATTGTGGCAATTGAACGAACGGGATCTGGGTTCCCTGATATCTCGCCCGTATATCAATTCTCTGTGCATTCACCTCTCCCTGCGCAGACTCTCTATCGGTTTCTTCAAACAATTTGGTCAAGATCAATTGATATTCATTCAATGCTCCCCGGTTTTCATAATATGCCTGATTTAATTTTTGGTTCACTTCATTCCGGCTTGCTGCCCCCACCTGTATTTCCAATATTTTACATACTTGTTCTGCCGAAATCTCTTCTTCATCGAACGTGACATACTCTAAGCTTTTTTCTGCAAGATATACCTTTTTCAGAATTTCCTTTCTTTCTCCATATCTTACGATCTTCTCCTGCAAATTTTCTATCTGCTCCAGCAAGCGGGCAATGTGCCCCTCATTTTCTGTCGCTTTTCGTACACATTCCCGTGATCTTCTCGGATAATTTTCCAGCCATATTACACAGTCATCCAGTCGGTCTTTAATCTGTTCATAATCTGTCAGTTTCAGCTGTTCGCAGACAGACTCCCATTCCTTCTGATACTTTCCGAGTGCGCGTTCTGCAACGGAAATATCATACCGGATCTGCTCCATATCTGCCTCCAGATTTTCCAACTGATCTTCTAACGTGCGTATTGTCTGGCTGCTCCGCAGATACATTTCGTGTGCTGAAGACAACTGCAGCAACTGACGGTCATATTCATCTGCAGCAGAAGCTGCCTGCTCAAAGACCGGATACGTACAATCCAGATACAGTTTCTTTGCAATTTCATATGCTCCTTCTTTTTTCTCACGCAGATTTTCCCGAAGTATCGATATTTTTTCTTCCAGCCGTCTTTTTTCTTGTTCGATCCGCTCAATTTCGCGAATGATGTTTTCCATTTTTTGACAAGTTTGGCGTGATTCTTTGTCATCCGGCAAATTATTGTATTCCTGCTGTAACACTATTTTTCTGGTCTCTAACCGCTCATTTTCCTCCTGCAATTTTGATATTTCTCCCGAAAGTTCCTCAATCTGTTTCTCACATTCCGCAATCTTAGCAAGGCGGTTTCTTTCTCTCGCGCGGACACCGAGCAGACCTGCTTCGTACTCGCCTGTTATCGTACCATTGATAATTCCTAATTGATAACTGCCATCCTTACGGATCGATACAACTCCACTGTCTTCATAAGCAATATTAGAAAGTATTCCGGTAAGACGTTGATTCGAAAAAATATTATTCACTTCATCGTTTAATTCCAATACATCAAGCAGACTTCGTTCCGGCTGATACGGCTGCACAAACAGATAACGTTCTTCACATCCGGCTGCCTGAGTAAGTACCTGCTCACGATACTGTTCTTCTACCACCAGCGCATCTAAAATCCCCATATTGAGCAATGCCTCCTCCAGATGATTGCACGCGGTCTCATCCATTGCATTTCCAAACTCGATCACTTTGTAAAATTCATGATACGGAATTCCTAACTCATCCAGACGTTTTCTGTTTTTAAGCACTGCCTCACTTCGTGGCGGCTCCGGCTCCTTTTGATTCTTCCATGCCTCCAGTTCTTCCACTATTTCCTGACGCTCTTTTTCTTTTTCCAAGAGGGCTTTTTCGTTTTCATGCCACAGCGAATCCAATTCCCACTGAATCTGCATTTTGTTCTCATTGACCTGTCCCCGTATCTGCGTAAAATCTGAACTCATGCCATAGGAATCAATAAAACGGGAAAATGTCTCCATCTGTGCAGTTTCCAGTACCAGCTCCTGATTGTTCAGATTCCAGTGATATACCTGCTCCTTCCAATCACTCCGGGCTTGTACAAACGCCGTTTCCTGCTCTGTCAAATGTCGTTCTTCCTGATCCAGTTTTTTTCCAATCTGCTCACGCTGCTGCATCATTTCATCAATCTGCCGCTCCAGGTATCTGGTTTCTTTTAAAATTTCCAACGTCCGGTGAATCTTTTCGTGTGTATCCTGAAATTGTTTTTTATGCGTATCACAAGAAATATCCTGGTCTAGTTTTTCCAGAAATTCCTGCTGAAAAAAGGTATGTTCTTCAAAAGCCATATCGTCTGCCTTTGACTCCATTTCTTCCAACAATTCATGAATCTCTTTTTCCTCCTCGTATCGATTTGTCTCCTGTTCTTCCTTACGTGTTTCAATATCTAACTGCTGTTCTTTCTTCGATGCCAGAAACCCTTCTTTTTCTACAAGTGTAGTCTTGCTTTGGCGTATTTCTTCACTTAATTCCGATTCACGCTTTTTCAGATTCCAGGCATCGCTTTGATTCAATGTTTCTTTCTCTTTTTCCCTGGAAATACGTTCTGACTCCAGATCATCCAGCTCTTTTTTCAGGCTCTCCGCCGCTGCACGGCACTCTTGTAATACTTTCGTCTGATTTTCTTTTTCTCTCTGAACTTTATCATACTCTTTGCTCTGTGACTGATATGCATTTGCCTTTTCATACAACACCAACGCATTGTATTTTTGGAAAACCTGTTGTATCTTTTCTGCTGCCTGATATGCCATCTGACGCGATTTCAAATTCAATGTCATTGTATCCATATTTTCAATTGCTTCTGACATCGGGCGCAGATCTTCGTCTGACAAAGGCTGAAGAGAGTCACTCAGAATCTCATTGATGACCGAAGGTTTAAAATCTTTAGAAAGTTTTGGTGTACGAAGCTGGATCAGAAGATCGATCATTTCCTTGTATTCGTCTACTGTCTCAAAACCAAAAATCTCCTGATTCACATAAGCCATATAATCCACCTGGCGGTCAAATACCCGTCCACCGTCTGCCACCCGGTTCTCCAGTTCTTTTTTCGATAAGGTGATCTTTTCTCCCGTTTCTTTGTATAGGAAAAAATCCTTTCCGATGCGCCGGCCATCGTTGATCGTAAAATACCATTTATCAAGAGGTTTTCCTCTTCTCGCGCGAAGCCCCATCCCAATAGTCAGATATCTTTCGTTTTCACTTTTATGAAATTCCAGATAAAGATATCCGGTTCGTTCATCCCGGCCATCCTCTTCTTCCAAAAGATAATTGCTCATCTTACGGTCCCGCGTACCAAACGGATCCAATCTTTCCGGATTTACATTGCCATCAAGCAGCAGTGGCACAACACTTTGCATCGTTACCGATTTTCCTGATCCATTGGATCCCCGCAGCAACATCCTGCCCCTTGCAAATGGGAATTCCTGTTCATCATAATACCAAAAATTTACTAATCCGATTTTGTTGGCCTGCCACCTATTTCTCATCCTCTTTCCCTCCTGTAAAATTCTGTGGATAGCTTCCCTTTAATTTGCCACATGCCGGCAATATAAGCACCTGGTGTTCGAGTGGTCTTTTTTGAATAAACATCCATCGCTCCATCATTTCTTCAACAATTTTTACAAACTCCCCCTGTGGCATTTCCCGGTAATTTTTGGTAAAACCACTTCGATACTTTTGCTTTACCTCACTTAGTATTTTTTCAAATTCCACCTCGGATACAACATAAATTTCATTTGTCTGTCTTTTCCAGACTCCCGTTTGTATATGCTTCTGTATTTCTGCCAGACAAAGCAGTAAAATATCTGACAGCACATTATTTCCCGGAAAAGTTTCTCCCATTCGACAGTCTTCCCCATTCAAAAAGAATGCACTTCCTTTATGAATATGGATTTGGCAGTCAAAGTTTTTTTCCAGATCTTCACACAGACGTCCGCCATAATATTTAAGATATTCAAAATCTTCTTCCGAGCAGTTTGCACGATACATCGCCGGTTCAAACAATAATTGCCGGTAAACTCTGTGCCTTCGGGCAAATCCCCGGTCTTCATCCATCTCAAACCAGTCGCTTTCACCAAAATCCTCCGGTTTTGTATAAGTCATGATATCGTGGGTGAAATTACGCATAAAATATCGGGAGGCTCCTGTATTTTCATAAAGCACTTCTCCCGCCATATCATCCATGAAGGCTTCCTCGCTTCCATCCGTAATACAAAGAATTCCCTCTGTCACCGCATAGCGAAGCACTTTTATAAGGCGGCGGCGATGCGTATACATCGTCCAATCCACTACTTCTCCCGGAGTGTTAGCCACAATATACTCTGTTAACTGCGAAAGAATAAACTGTTCCTGGGCATCCTTATCTTCTAAAAACATAAGAAGAATGCATAAAAACGCATATTCTTCTTTGGAGGAAAACTCCTGAATTCCCATAAATTCTTCCGGTTTTACCGGAACTTTCTCCATTTTTACAAGCAATGAGTTTTCAATGATCTGGCAGCCTAATTTATCGGATGCAAATTTACGGACCTCTCCAATGCCATCCCGGATTCGGTAATACTGCTCTTTCTGATCGGATTTTAAGATCCAGCGCTGCTTTAATAACATCTCCAGTTCCTTCATACCGTTTCCTCCTCAAATACGATAACAAACCGGGGCATTGTAAGATTGCCGTCTTCACAATGCAAGACACATTTTTCTTCTTTTTGAGGCACTTCAATCTTATATTTCCGCCCCTCCTCTGTCCGTGATGCATATTCCATATCTTCCAATCCATCTGACAGCCACTTTAATAATATTTCACGCATCCGCGGTTCAATCACAGGAAGATCCGCGAAATCAATCTTTCCATCTTTTTCCAGTTCTTTTATCTTCTTCCAATCTTTTTTCTGTTGTGCGATCAACTCTTCCCGTGCCTTTCGCTTTTCTTCTGTCATCAACCGGATCGCACTCCGGTTGGTCTTTTCCCGGTAATTTCTTACACGTGGTCGAAGCATGATATCTTCCGGTTTCTCTTCATAGACACTTTGATTCATGCTGTCGGATTCCCGTACTTTTGTAGTTTTCAAATGAAACGGACAGGACAGCCCGAAGACCATCGCCGACATTTTATGTGCTTCTGCTACGGTGTCACACCGCAAAAATAATTCTGCCACTTTGCGGTATTCTTCTCTCCGATTGGCACCAATGGCATTTTTTTCACTGATCTGCGCTGCATACCGTGTGATTCTCCGTATAATCTCATTGGTCGCGTCAAACAATTTACCGGCTTCATTTTCCCTTCCATTTTCTCCCACAAACCATTCATAGATACTGCGTCCCCTGCCTTTTACATTTTCTTCAATCATCTGAACGGTAATCTCCACATCCATTCGCGGGATCTGCCATTCATATTGAATGATCTTATTATACACCTCTTGTTTGTCGTGTTTGTCTATTGCCAGGAGACATTCTTCAATTGCCCCTACATTTCTCTGCAATCCCTTGATAAAATTGCGCAAATACTCTATCAGGCGGTCTTTAAACACCAGAAATTCCTTTGTCTGCATCATTTTTTCCGCTTTAACACTGTTTAAATCCCGGATATAATCCTGATAATTTTGATTCAAGCGCATAAAATCATTGTTGAGATCATTCCACCAGCTGTAAACATCCGCCGGCTCCTCCTCTTTCATCTGTCCAAATTTTTCCAGATTATGACGGATTCTCTCCAAAAGCGACGGCTCCAGGGACGCTCCCTCTACCAAAAGATTTTCCAGCCGAAGCACAAGACGCTCAATCTGTACACTGTACTCAGACATTTGATAACGAAATTTTTTATTTTTAAATTCTTCAATCGACGAGACTTTTCTGGTATCCTGAATTGTATTGAGATTTTTCCACTCTGTCAGCATCGCAAGATCCTGCTGGCACTGTTCCATCCGGTAATCTGCAAAATACGGATCTTGAATCATCTCTTCATACACATCTTCCTGATATAACCAGTATTTTAATTTTTCATAATTTTCAAAAAAAATACGCATAATGCAGCGATATCTGCTTACATTATCCGCATTTAAATATTTCACTTCCGTTAGTGCACGTGTTAATTTATCTGTCGCCTGCATTACTTCTTCCTGCTTCCTGCTAAAATAATTTTCTATAATATGCTGTAACTCCGATATTATCACTTTTTGTTACATACCTATTAAAACATAAAAAAACGTAAAATGCAAGATAGAATTGCCATTTTCCTTTTTGTTCTTTCATCGGCTCATTATTCTTGTTAAATTCATTATTTCCATAAGCTGAGTTTGAGTAATTGTAGGATTCTCTATCAAAATATCCAATACTGCTTTCTTTCAGTTCCTTTTTTTGGCTCCTTTTTGGCTCCTTTCTAGCTCTTCACTAAAATTATCAATAAAATTTTCATGTCCAAACAACCTCGTTATAAAATAACTTCTATCCTCATCCGTCTCAAATTCCGGCTTTGGAGAACCATTTGCTTCTAAAGCATCCAAAATTTTCTTGAATCCGGTGTTTCTTCCTTCTGTCAAATGCAACTCTTTTAAAATTTGTCTGGCTCCATACTAAAAAACATCAACCCAACATTCTTAGGTTTAATGTATTCCGGAAGGGTACTAACAATATTCATATCCTGACACACTTCAACAAAATCCCCTGTTTTTGATTTCTCATACAAGGAACTTTTTACCTCTTTCAGATAATTCTCAATAAGCGTAATATTCAAATCCGACATCTCTGCCTTATGATTTACCCTATCATCAAACGGAATCCTGTTTGCAAGGTTAAACAAGTCCTTCTCCTCATCATCTGTTGGCTCCACCGAATTAGAAGACTTACGAATATAATGAATACGTTTCTTATTATCCTTATCCATTGTTTTCGAAGATGAATATGAGCGTGTTTCACCACCAGGACACCAAATCACTATAAATTGCTTATTCTGGTAGGTTTCTACACCGATAATCGACATATATGTCGGTCAAATAAGCTTACATTTTGCAAATATTTCCTTCTGATATTTATCAAGTTTCTTTTCTATTCCTCATCCAGATCCAGCATATCCAAAATGCTAAGCGAACGCGTCTATTCTTCCCTGCCATAGTAGAGAACAAATGTAATAACCGATTGCAAGCGGTCATCATCTGCCAGTTTTCCGGCATCCTCACGTCTGCCATCACTTTCACAAAGGGGCCTTCCCTATCCTTGTAAATCATCTCCTGTGGCAGTAATTCCAAATTTTTCAACCAAAGAAAAATTGTAATCAGCAACAATAAAAACACTTGTATTTAAAACCCATATATATCCTGTATCTGTGCTGCTAAAATCATTTTGTTTATCTAATATTATGCCCGGATCAAGGCTTTCAAAACTTTCTCTGTACTGTTCTGATTTTATCAAATATACACCCTTTTGTATATTACTGGCTTTACATACATTATAGTATATAATTTTCACAAAAAGATCTCTCATATACTGCCAATATGTTTTTCCCTCATTTGCATAGTTTGCTCTATCTATCCAATGTTTTAACTGAAATTTCAACGTTTTTTTGCGGGGATCTTCTGGTATATTTTGCAAAACTTGATCTAGTCTTTCATCGATATGTTGTCTATCTGAAAAATTAAGAATATCTTCACAACACGCTTGCCGTATCCCTAGATCTGTAATTTGAAAATGTTTATCCAACAAATCATCCAGCTTATGAGGAAAATAAACATGAGGTTGAATTACAGATTCTTTTCTGACAAGTTCTTTATACCTTTTTCCCGGTTGCAGCAACACAGGTATTTTTCTATCTTTGTAGTCAGCATCCGGAATTGTCTTTAAATGCTGGTAAGACTCTATCATCGGATAATTTATGTACAACTTCCCCATATCTGTCATATCAGAAAATCGTTTTTGCATCATAGCAATTTTTCTTTCTGAAAAAAAGGTATCATGCCGTTCATAATCAAATACTAATATAATGTTGGTAAAGTCATTTTTATAACGAAGATTATTCGGTGTCTTTTTTCTGCTTACAACATATGGCAAGTCAATATCGACATATTCTTCATCCCAATTATCACCATATTCTTTTTCAATATCATCATAAAGCTGATATATATTGGTTCCATAAATCCAAACATTTTCCATATCAATATTTAATTCAGGAAAACTCTTAAAGATCAACCAAAACAAATCATTTTTCTCATGATTTCCTTCTACAATCAACAAGGTCTGACTACGTCTTCTCACTTCTTGTATATATTTATTCATACATTTCAAACTCCCCACTGATATACATTTTTTCAAGATTATGGCCTTCTCTTAACTCTCGTTTGGTTGCACGGCATAATGCCGTTAATGTACCACTTCGAGATAAAATAAACATGCAATCCGGCCTCATTAAGCGATTAGTCATTAAATTTGTATTGTGCGTTGTCATGATAATCTGGCAATGTGGATACTTTTTCTTAAAAAATCGTATCACATTTTCAGTCATTTCATAGTGATAAAACGCATCAAACTCATCCAAATATATAAGTGATGAATCCTGCATTTTAGAAACGAGCGCACGGTACAGATCGACCAATGCTAAAGTTCCACTGGAAGCATTTTCATAAAAAGGAACTAATTTTTCATGCGAAAAATACAGTTGCCTCTGTCCATCCGGTAATTTTTTCAAAACAAGATGACATTCTATCCCCATTGCATTCAAAAATTCTTCTAAATCATATAATTTTTCTGACTTTTCTAAATATTCAAAAAAAATACTACTCATACGTTTTATTCGATATGGCATTGCATTTCCTACGGTAATCCATTTCATTTTACCAACATAATCGGCCAAACGAATCAATAACGAATCACTTTTAAATGCTACATTACTGATAAGCCATCTAAAAAAAGGTAATTGAGATTCTATATTCCCTTCTGTTACCCCTGTGCCATCTATTGCCTGCATATATCTATCTATATTAGCAGTTTCTGCATTAATGAATTTCAAATTATCAAATTGATACTCTTTGTTAAGGAAATCACATTTAAATATGGATTTTCCATTAATAACCAGTTCTTCATCCTTTAATTTTTGATTAGAAAAACGCGCATACTGATAAATCACCTCATCTTTACCAAAACCAAATGTATACGAAAATATTGCAGCATCTTCTGTGGAATCTGCATTTAAAAAGACTTCATCCCCCCCAAATGGTGGTCCCGCAAATATTGTAAAAGCAATATCCATAAATGCTTTTCCTAAATTTGTTTTTCCTGTCGCATTTCTTCCATAAATCAACATTTTCGAAATTTTACCATCCGAAATACAATCCGTACTAAACTGATAATTTGCAACATCTTCAAAATCTATCTTTATTTCATCTTTAAAATTTTTATAATTCTTAAATACAAATTTCTTTAACATGAGATATACATCCTTTCAAACAGCGTCTATATATGGCTTTATTTAAATAGTATACTCAATTTTAATCAATTTTACAATACATTGTCGTAAAAAAATTACGGAAAACTGCCCCACCGATAACCTTTTTATTATCAGTGAGACAGTTTCGATTAATTTAAATGATATTTTTCCATCCACGTCACCCGTGATTGCATCAAAGCCCGTATTCTTTCATCAATTTTTCCTGCAATTCAGGATCCTGCGTCGCCTGAAAAAGTTCCGCCGTACGATTGTCCTTAATCAAACGTTGGTTTAGCTGATTCACACGAGTTAATCCCTGAATCATTCCCTGTTGCTTTCCTTTTTGTATTCCTGCCTGTTCAAGTTCTTCTGCCATTTCACACATAGTTATCTCTTCCTCCTTTTCCTGCATCTTTGATCGAACCTCCAAATATCGTTTATCTTTACTCAAAGCGTATAATGCATCCAATAGTTCCCCCGGATGACGAATCCGCCTTTGCGAATCATGAAACAGTTCCTCGCGCTTTTTGCGGTCTTTTTTAGACGCCAGGTACATTGAAATATGCCAAAAATCTGACTGGTACATCTCCATAATCTTCGAACTCTGGTGTGCTAAAGGAATCAAGTGAATCTTGTGGTTTAGTACATATGGTGCCAGTTTTTCCTTTTCCGCACCATTCAGATCCAGCATATCAAAGATTGACAGCGGACGCTTCCACTCATCCTGTCCGTAATACAACACAAGCGTGATGACCGGGATCAAGCGATCTTCGTCCCCAATCTCTTTTACATAATAGTGCTTTCCAACTGCCTCGTTATCCCTTTTCCGTTTTTTGATCTGCTCGTTATAGTTTGAATATATATAACCAAGATCACGAAACGGCATTGTGTTACAGATACTACTCTGATTTTCTGCCTGAATCAGTGAGATCACCGTCCCCTGCTTCCGGCAAGACATCCTCACATCACTAAAAAGCTGTCCTTTGTTCCCATCTCGCTTTTCGTAGATCAGTTCTTCCGGCTGAAGTTCCAGATCCCCCGGAGCAATAACCCGGTTTCCGTCAAACAGATGTACATTAACTACATCCGCAAACACTTCCGGATTCCGTAATAATTCTTTCGTTGATAAATCTTTTTCCAAATATCATACCTCCCTTTCCGGCTTACTCTTGGTTTGTGGATAAAAAATATCAATAAGCAAGAAAGATCAGAATCAAAGATATTTAATGAAAAGATTTTACTTGCTTGTATAGTATACTACATTGATTTTTGAACAATGTCAAGTGAATTCTTAATCTTTGTAAAAAATACAGAGGAACTGCCACTTTCATAACAATTCCTCTGCGTTTTTTAGGTTTTACTTCTTTATCTTAACCTTTTTAACACTGCTCCACTTGCCATACACTTTCTTTCCATCTACGGCTTTATATGCTCTCACTCGAACAAAATAAGTCTTTTTCTTTTTCAACTTCTTTATCGTAACAGAAGTTGATTTGACTGTTTTGCTCTTTGCTTTTTTGAACTTTTTGTTCAGTGCATATTGGATCTGGTAGCCGTCAGCTTCCGATGTCTTTTTCCAATTTGCGGTTAATTTTCTGCCTTTGATATTTTTTGCTGTTTTCCATGATACCTTTGACTGCTTTATCAAGGAAACTTTCGCGGCATTGTCGGCAGTTGTGCCGGTATTTGATCCTGCCTGCGGTGTCGGTTGCTGTTGTGGTGACTGCGGAGTCTGCTTTCCCGTGTTTGCAGGGGTGTTTGCAGGCTGTGGTTTCATGGTAGTTGTAGCAGATGGACTTACTGTCGGTTGCATCGTTGGTGTACTTATCGGACTCGGTGTTGGTGCACTTTCTTCCTTATAAGATTTTACCTTCCCTGCTGATTTCCATAGAGAAGAAGAAAGGCTTATATTTAGAACCGGACGAATTCCATTAATCGGAAAATTTTCATTAGTTCCTTGAGCGACACCGCCACCATAACTTTGGATATATGCTGCTTGTCTTTCGCCTATAATATAATTACTACTTATACCCGGAGACCGCAGCCACCAACATCCGTTTCCTTCCCCTGTACCTGTTAATATGTACACGCCATTATTTTTTGCATAACCAGTGTTATCTGCTTCTCTTGTAGCATTCTGTATAGTAAAACCAGAATCAAATCCATATGATTTTTCACTAACTTCGCGCATTGACAATAAATATATGTTATCTTTTGTTACGGATCCGCCTTTTGTTTCATACTCCAAGTTATCTTCATTTACCACTTCTGTTTGTTGAATAATTGACTGCTCCTCCTGCGAAAATGCATTATTTATAAATTGTTCATTTAACCATTTTCGTAAACTGCATTCTTCCCATGTAACTCCTTTTTCTTCAGTATTATATGGATGACAATCTAAATTTTTATCTGCCATTAAAAACATATTATCTGCATCTACAGATAACACTCTCCATTTAATCGGCTGTTTTTCATCTGTTTGATCAACTTTCCCATCTCCGTTAGTATCTTCTTGCCAATAATTTCCAAACGTAATACAACTCCATGAAGAACGAAATCTACCTATATCTTTTTTCACTTCTACCTTTTTCCATCCACCAGAATTAAGGCTTAAATGAATAACAGGACGGACAGCACATGTGTTCATATTAGAAGCATCTGCAACCTTCCCCCATCCTGGGCTATATATCCGACCTCGATTATTGATAGTATCTCTGAACCACCAATTTCCTTCTTGTTCATGCCCTATAATTTTTGACGTATAGGCACCACAATCTTTTGCATAACCAGTATTTTTTGCACCCTGTTCAATAATATTATATAACACGTCATTCGTTGACAATAAATATATCCGGTCTTTGGTAGTAGTTTCCTGTTCCATTTTCCCCTGTGCTGTGTTATAATTCTCATTTACTACTTCCGTCTCCAGAATCGCATTTTGTTCCTCCTCTGTAAATGCAGCATTCATAAAATCCTGATTCAACCATTTCCGAAGGCTGCAATTTTCCCATGTTACAGCTGTATCGTCCGTGTTATATGGCTGGCAAGCTAAATTCTGGTCTGCCAGCAAAAACGCGTCGTCCCCATCTACTGACAACACGCGCCATTTGATTGGCTGTTTTTTATCCGTTTGATCGACCTTTCCATCTCCATTGGTATCTTCCTGCCAATAGTTTCCAAATGTAATGCAGTCCCATGTAGTAACATCCGCTTTTACAACCGGATTGCTGATCGTTCCTTCCGGCTTTTCTGAATCATCACCGGAAATCAGCACATCCTTTTCTATTCTCGGACTGCTGATTCCATATCCTGCTGCCTTACTCTCTGTCTCTGCAAATGGCATATTGACCGATGTCAAAAGCATCGCTCCCGCCACCAAAACTGCCAGTGATCTTTTTCCTATTTTTGTCATACTTTTACGCTCCTTTCACCTTGTCGATTACATAAACATTCTTCTGGTAATCTTCACGCATTTTCCGTTTTTAACTGTGATATATACCGGGATTCCTTTCTTATGTTCCTTTTTCAACTTTGAAAGTTTCTTCTTAACAGCTGGTATTTTTTTTACTGTTTTACCATCTAATTCATCCATTAATTTTACGTTAGAATCCAATGGGTATTTGACGGTTCCGGTTATATATCCCTTTTTCGGAAAGAAGTAAACCGTACTCCCTTGCTTCAACCCCTTTTTATTCAGAAATGTACAATAAATGGTATTTCCCTGTACTTTCGTTATAAAGCCGGTTTTTGCTGCCGCCTTGCACTGTCCATTGTGTGAAAACGTCATACTTAGGCAAATCAGTAATAACAGAATCCCTGCCCGTTTTGCTATCTTTGTAAATATTTGTTTGTTCATATTCATTTCCTCCATTTTCTTTAAAATTGTTCTACTCCCACCCAAAATACGATTGACAATTATTACTTCTTTATCTTAACCTTTTTCACACTACTCCACTTGCCAAACACTTTCTTTCCATCTACGGCTTTGTATGCTCTCACACGAACAAAATACGTCGTTTTCTTTTTCAACTTCTTTAACGTAACAGAGGTTGATTTGACCGTTTGGCTCTTTGCTTTTTTGAACTTTTTGTTTGGCGCATACTGAATTTGGTAACCGTCTGCTCCCGATGCCTTTTTCCAACTTGCAGTTAGTTTTCTGCCCTTGGTATTTTTCGCTGTTTTCCATGATACTTTTGACTGTTTTATCAAGGAAACTTTCGCGTTAGTGTCGACAATTGTGCCGGTATTTGCTCCTGCCTGCGGTGTCGATTGCTGCTGCGGTAACTGCAAAGCCTGATTTCCCATGTTTGCCGGGGTGGTTGCAGGCTGTGGTGTTATGGTTGTTGCAACGGACGGGGTTGATGTCGGCAACACACTTGGTGTCTGTGTCACCTGTGGCACTTTCGTCGGTGCCGCTGATACAACAGGCGGAATCGATGAAATCGGCGATGATACCGGTGGTTCAGATGACGGCTTTGTTGATGCGGTAGGTTCAATCGCAGCTGTTGGCAATGGACTACTTGTCAGCACTGGTGTAACTGTTGGTAACGGACTGCTTGTTGGCGCCGGTGTCGCCGTTGGCTTAACAATATCTTCTGCCTTTACAAAGGTTCCCTCTGAATCTGATTCATTGAAAGACAGTCTGCCTGCATATCGCCATGCTGAGGCTCCATACTCAATCCGTATAACAGGTCTCACTCCACCAATTGCACTAACCCTAACTCCATTTGGATCATAAAAACCTCCTGATTGAACCATTGTAGCGCATGTGCTTTGACCAAGTCCACACAGCCACCATGAAGTACTTACAGTGGTTTGCGCTGTATCTTTCTTTTCTACATTTTTCGCAAACTCTGTTAATTTTGCTTCACTTATTTTACCACTAGGCAGAATGCCATAACCCCTCAATAACGAAACGTCATCCAATGTTACTATTTCTTCTTCCTTATCACTTCCGTATTTCATAATTGTTCTACATTGATTTAAACCTGCTTTTTCTTCCTCTGAAAATGCATCCTGCAAAAACTCAGTATTCAGCCATGTTCGAATACTGGAATCTCTCCAGCTATTCTCTTCTATGTTATCATTAAATGACATTCTGTTTAAAATCTGTTCCGAAATCAAACACATTTCACCATTATTTACCGACAAAACACGCCACATGATTGGTTCTTTATCATCATTCTTATCCGCTGTTCCATCACCATTTGTATCATTTTGCCAATAATTACCAAAGTAAACGCAATCCCATGCAGCACTATTGTTATCGCTTTTTATCGGATTCGAAATCTCATAATCAACCTCATCGGACGACTTGATTATTTTTGTCCCATCTGAACATTTTGTTCCCGCAAAGCCCCACTCTGCTTTCGATAAATCAATGTACATAACAGGTCTGATTCCTGCTTTTACATTCACCATCACTCCATATTTGCTTAAAGAGGAGGATACATTCATTGCTGTTTTCTGCGATTCCCCTGCTGAACGTAACCACCATGTAGCAGTACCAAGACTCTCGGATCCCGTTTTATGATTCCGCATGTCAGCAAAATCCGTTTTACTTGCTATTTTTGCTGCATCTATCTTATTTTCTGTTTGAAATCCATATGCTTGCGTTGTCACTTCTTTTTCGGATAACAGAAAAACTTTATCTATCGTATCCTTTCCGCCATCTGTGTCATACTCAGAATTGTTTTCATTTTTTACATTGGTATTGCAGATTGCCTCTTGTTCTTCGCTTGAAAATGCTTCTGACAAAAACGTTTCATTCATCCACTTTCGTATTGTAGAATTTTCCCAAGTAACCTCTTCTTCAGCATCATTATATTTCAAACAATCCAATACCTGGTCTGACATTACAAACGCATGATCTCCATCCACGGATAATACTCTCCACAATATAGGCGACTTCTTCACACTATCTTCATTTTCATAGTATTTTCCAAAATAGATACAGTCCCATGTAGACGCACTGGATTTCAAACTTACTTCCTGTGCCTTCTCCCAATATGATGTTTTTAAATTCAAATGCAGCACCGGTCGAATTCCATGCTCCTTGGTTACGTCTGTTGCTAAAAGACTCAGCGCTCCGGAACTTGCCCCATTCTGGCTTCCATCCGCTCCGACATACTGTGCATTTGAACTATTTATACCTGACGATCTTAACCACCATGTCTTATTTGCACGGCGAGTATCTGTCACCGTACTTGTACCAATCCCCCACGGAAAACTGAAATTATTTTCAAATCCATAATTTACATTATTTGCTTCTTTTGCTGATAATAAGTAAATTTTATCTTCTGTATTATTTCCACCCTCTGTTCCATAATAATCTGTATCCTCATTTTCTACCTCAGTGCTTATAATCGCTGTCTGCTCTTCTTCTGTAAATGCTGACTTTAGGAAATCCTCATTAAGCCATCTGCGCAATGAACAATTTTCCCATGTTATGTCCTCTTGTGTGTCATGATATGATTTTTCATCCAGCACCTGATCTGCCATTAAAAACGCATCATCTCCATCTACAGACAACACTCGCCATTTGATTGGCTGTTTTTCATCTGTCTGATCAATTTTTCCATCTCCATTGGTATCCTCCTGCCAGTAATTTCCAAATGTAATGCAGTCCCATGTAGTAACATTCGCTTTTACAACCGGATTGCTGATCGTTCCTTCCGGCTTTTCTGAATCATCACCGGAAATCAGCACATCCTTTTCTACTCTCGGATTGCTGATTCCATATCCTGCTGCCTTACTCTCTGTCTGCGCAAATGGCATATTGAACGATGTCAGAAACATCGCTCCCGCCACCAAAACTGCCACATACTTTTTGAATTTACTGTTTTTTTTCATTTTTTATTCCTCCTATCATTTTTCCCACTTTTTCCCATATACATTTTTATCATAGCACATTTTGTTCTATGAATCAACAGTCCATTTTGTTCTGTGTCTATAATTTTTTATATTACCTCTTTATAATAATAAAATATGCGGTGGAATATTATACCAATTGATTGGAGGCTTTTGGATGAAATTACAGCGTCTCCGCGATTTGCGGGAAGATCATGACCTTAAGCAGACGGATATCGCTGATTACTTGCATATAAGTCAGCGAACCTATTCTCATTATGAAACAGACAGCAGAAGCATTCCTTTGGAGCAGTTGATTCGCCTTGCGGTATATTATGAGACAAGTTTAGATTATCTTGCTAATCTTACAGATTATAAAAAACCTTATCCGCGTGGCAGGCAGGCTCCTGAAAAATACTGAAAAAAAACAGCCTGGAGTAACAGATTTTGTTATTCCAGACTGTTTTTTTCATGCAAATTATCAACTACCCATCAACTTAAATCTATCCCTGCTCCTTCTCCTTCGGCAGCACCAGATTCGCAATGATTGCGATCAAAAATACCGTCGCCACGCAATTGTCCGCAAAGACATTCTGCACGACATCCGGGAAGATGGAGAAGATTTCCGGCACCTGCGTAAAGCCGATTCCTACGCTGAGCGAAAGGGCGGCGATCGTGATATTACGCTGGCTGAAGCCGCAGTTGCTGATCATCTGAAGGCCGCTGATCACAATATTTCCAAACATAATGATCGTACAGCCGCCGAGGACAGCTTCCGGAAGCGTATTGAGCAATGCGCCAAAGATCGGGAACAATCCGGCAAGGATCATGATTCCCGCTCCGGTCGCGATTGTAAAACGGTTGATGACTTTTGTCATTGCGATCAAGCCGACATTCTGGCTGAATGATGTAATCGGAAGACATCCAAACAGCGCCGAGAGGGAACTGATGTATCCGTCACAGGCGATCGAGCCGGTGATTTCTTTATCTGTTACATCACGGTTCAACGCTGAGGCCGCAAGGGCGGACGTGTCTCCGATCGTCTCTGTTGCAGAGACAAGGAAGATGAGGATGACCGTCACGATCGGTCCGACATGAAATTCCGGTGTAAATGGCATAAACCGCGGGATTGCGATAATTCCGCACTCTTTCAATGCCGAAAAATCGACGACACCCATACAGGCAGCCACAATATAGCCGACGACAAGACCAAATAAAACCGATAACTGTTTGAAATACGATTTAGCAAAAATCTGGAAAAGCAGGCAGGCAAGCAGCGTGATAAAGCCCAGCAGAAGATTTTTCCAGGAGCCAAAATCCGGCGAACCGGAACCACCGCCAAACGAAGATGCGCCGACGGAAAGAAGTGAAAAACCGATTGCCGTAACGACACTTGCTGCCACGATCGGAGATACGATCTTTCTCCAGTATTTAGCAAAAAGTCCCAGTGTACCTTCGACCAGACCGCCGACCAGTACCGCACCCACGACACTTCCGTAGCCGTATTCCGGGCCGATCACGCAAAAGATACTGACAAAGGTAAAACTGATTCCCATTACGATCGGAAGTCCCGATCCAATCTTCCAAAGCGGAAATAGCTGGATCAAACTGCCGATGCCGGCGATCATCATGGCACACTGGACGAGATTGGTCGTCTGTGCCGAAGACAAGCCGCACGCACCTGCGACGATCAGAATCGGAGCAATGTTCGCTACAAACATCGCCAATATATGCTGCAAACCAAACGGAATGGCTTTGCCGACCGGCACTTTACCGTCCAGTTTGTAAATGTTTTCCATGCTCTTATTGTTATTCATCGTATTTTCCTCCAAAAATCCTATCGAAACGTGATCTCACCGGTCTTACTGTCCATCGCATCTACGATTGCAAGGGACTCCAGCTGGACGCCTTTTTCACGGATTCTCTTACCGCCCTCCTGGAACCCTTTTTCCACGGCAATACCGATTCCCTCGACCGTCGCCCCGGCACTCTGTACCAGGTCGATCAGTCCTTCCAGCGCGCAGCCATTGGCAAGGAAATCGTCGATCAAAAGGATATGATCGTCTTTTCCGATATATTTTTTGGAAACGATAACATCGTAAACTTTCTTATGCGTAAATGATTCTATCTTTGTAGAATAAACGTCTCCGTCAATGTTGATACTTTGTGATTTTTTGGCAAATACGACAGGCACGTGAAAATGCTGTGCCACGATACACGCAATGCCGATCCCCGATGCCTCAATCGTCAGGATCTTATTGATCGGCTTGTCCGCAAACAGCCGTTTAAACTCTTTCCCCATCTCGTTAAACAGATCTGTGTCCATCTGATGATTCAAAAAACTGTCAACCTTTAAAACATTGCCCTCTTTCACGATACCGTCTTTTCGAATACGTTCTTCTAATAATTTCATAATCTCTCTTCTCCATTCTGAAACTTTTCACTTTTGCAGGTTCCAGGGGCAAAATGCCGGCATGCTGGCACAATTCCATTTTGCCCCGGATATCATGAAACTATTATACAAAAATAACCGTCATACGACAACCCCTTTATTCCTTTTTTTCCTGAATTATTGGTCTTAATTTCCGGATACAGTAAGCATAAGCCGGAATCAGGAAAATATCCGCAAGAATCCAGGCAATCGGGCTGGCAAGGCAGGCTGCCACGAAACCAAAACATGACACAAAACCAAAACCGACGATGCTTCGTCCAACCATCTCTGCCACGCCGGCGAAGATGGCAAGTTTTCCAAAACCAAGTCCCTGGATGGCAAAACGAATAATATTGACAAGAGCCAGCGGGATGAAGAACAAACTATTGATAACCAAAAGTTGTGCCACATTTCTTATTATTTCTACTTCTGTAGAATCCACAAAAAGCAGGGCAAAGCTTTTTCCAAATAGGATCATGACAATGGCTGCGACGACGCTGTAACCGGCTGCCACAAAACTGCACTGCACCATTCCTTTAGTAACACGGTCCAGTTTTCCGGCACCGAGATTTTGTCCGGCATACGTTGCCATCGTCGAGCCAAAGGCATCAAATGGGCAGCAAAAAAACATGCTCAGCTTTCCACCGGCAGTCATGGATGCGACAACAACCGAACCCAGACCATTGACCGCTGTCTGCAAGATCACGCTTCCGATCGCGGTGATCGAATACTGGAGTCCCATCGGAATTCCCATGCTGCAAAGTCTCGCCACAAAGCGCCCGCGCCATCTCCATTCCTCACCATGCACGCGGAGGATCGGAAACTTCTTGATCAGATAGACCAGACAGCATACGCCGGAGATTGCCTGCGCAAGCACTGTCGCGCCCGCAGCACCGGCAACCCCAAGGTGCAGCCCGGCGATGGCGATAACGTCAAACGCGATATTTAACACGGACGAGATCACCAAAAAGATAAGCGGACTCTTGCTGTCGCCGAGAGAACGCATAATACCGGAAAGCAGGTTATAAAGGTAAGTAACCGGGATTCCGATGAAAATAACAATAATATAGGCGTAGGATGCATCAAAAATATCTGCCGGGGTATCCATCCACACCAAAATATTGCGGCAGAGCAGACTGACAGCGACCGTCATCACAACGGCAAAAATAATCGACAGCCAGACGCTGTTTGCCACATAATACCGCAGCTGTTTTTCATCTTTTGCTCCGAATTTCTGCGCAACCGGGATGGCAAAACCATTGCATACCCCCATGCAGAAACCGATGATCATAAAATTTATCGAACCGGTGGCACCCACTGCCGCGAGAGCCGATGCGCCTAAAAATCGTCCAACGATGATCATATCAACCAAATTATAAAACTGCTGAAACAGCATTCCGAAAAAAAGCGGAATCGCAAAGCCTAAGATTAAGCGGATCGGGGATCCCTTCGTCATATCTTTCATGTGTGTGCCTCCTTATTTTTCTAAATTGCTGTAACAGTATACAAAATATTTTTTCGGTTGTAAAGAAAAATTCTCAATTTTATATTTATTTAATCTGTCTAACCATTTTGTTACCAAAATCTTACCGCCAGCTTTTGGGAAATATGTACCCTTCTCGGCTGGCTAACGTGTCAAACCGATACCCTTTTTCCCGGATCAGTTGCAGGATTTCCGGCAGGACGGCTGCCGTATTTTTCATCGTATTCGAATCGTGAAGCAGGATGATTGGATTGTCATATTTTTCCAGATCTTTTTTTACATTCTGATAAATGCTTGCCATCGGAACTCCGACTGCGACCGAATCTTCGCCTGATACATTCCAGTCAAAGCTCGTGATCTTCTGCTTTTGCAGTTCCTCCATCAGATCATCCACGATCGGACATACATAACCGTTGTTGCTCCCCCACGGAAAGCGGTGCAGGGAGACCGGCTTTCCGATCACTTCCTCAATCCTTGCCTTACATTTTACAAAATCATTCCAGAAATATTCTTTATTGCAGTACATTTCATCCTTTTTATGACAATAGGTATGTACTCCGACACTATGGCCTTCTTTGATCTCACGCTTTACAATCTCCTCCCGCTCTTTTGTGATCTCTTCACCGATCAAAAAAAAGGTCGCTTTCGCATCATATTTTTTCAACGTATCGAGGATATCCGGTGTAATCTCACTCGGTCCGTCGTCAAATGTCACGTAAGCAACTTTCTCTGCCGGCTGCGGCCCCGTCACCGCTACGTTTTCTACTTTTGTAGAACTGTTTTCTTTCCACTGCCACACGATCAAGGTCAAGAGAACAACTACACCAACAGCATACAACAAATGTTTCATATCTTTTCGCCTCACATTTTGCAAAACTCTCCTATTATTAATGTATGCGGAAAAGAAAAAAACGTGAAAAGAGCCACTCTGCTTAACAACGACAGAGCGGCTCCATTCACAACATATTTTGTTATATATTTATCAAAGAATTCGCTAGTTAACCTTTTACAGATCCAAGTGCTACACCACGGATGATGAACTTTGATAAGCAGAGGTATACGATGATCAACGGAATGATCGCGATACCAAGTACCATATATACTTTACCTAAGTCAAAGTTACCATTTGCCTCGGCGTTGAGGCCGGCGATAACAAGTGGAAGTGTTGCATTTTTGCTGTTGGTATCCATCAACAGCTGTGGAAGGAAGTAGTTGTTCCAGGATGCTACAAACTGGAAGATCAACTGTACTGCCATTGCCGGTTTCAAGATCGGCATAGCCACAAAGTTAAAGATGTAAAATTCGTGTCCACCATCGATTCGACCGGCTTCTACGATCTCCATCGGCAGGGAACTCTCCATATACTGCTTGATAAAGAAGAATACACCCGGTGCCGCGAGGGTAGGGAAGATCAACGGAAGAAGATGATTGTACAATCCTGCGGATTTTACAAGGTCTACATATCCAAGTGCAGATACCTGGGTAGGTACCATCAGGACAAACATGATCGCGATAAACGCTGCTTTTTTCAAACGGAAATCATACGCATACAAACCATATGCCGTAAGGGCTGCGATATATACACTTCCTATACAGGTAATAGCTGCGACGATAAAACTGTTTCCCATCGCCTGGATAACCGGTTTATTTGGGTCATTCAGTGCGTTTTTCAAGTTTGTCAAAAAGTTAGAACCCGGAATCAGGTTAAATGTACTTGTCAATGTTGCATGGTCTTTTGTCAGGTTGATCAAAAGAGTAACAAACGGGAAAAGTGCTATGATACAAACTAAGATCAGCACAACGTAAGCAACGATACGACGAAAAATCAAGATACGATGTCCACGTTTTTCCTGTGCTGTCAATTCTGCACCTCCGCCAATATCATCATGAACTGTTGCCATATCGTCACGCTCCCTTCTTCGCATTTTTCAATGCTTTTTTCTGTGCTTTTTTATTTGCTCTCGCTTCTTTGTCATCATCACTTTCCATCAGTTTAAATAAGAAGATACCGATGATACCTGCTACAAAGAACAATACAACGGACTCTGTCGCAGCAAATCCGACGTCTGCGGAACCGCTGATTCCATTACTGATGTCCATAACAACGGTCTTTGCGACCTCGTTCGGTCCACCATTTTTCACCAAAAGGTTTGGAATATCGAACATCTGCAGACCACCGATCATAGAAGTTACCATTACATATAACATGATCGGCTTCAACATTGGAAGCGTAATTTTCTTAAACTGCTGTCCTGCACTGGCTCCATCGATCGAAGAAGCTTCATACAGTGCCGGGTCAATTCCCATGATACCTGCCATCAAAAGAATTGTCGTATTTCCTGTCCACATGATAAAGTTGATAAACGCGATCAAGAGGCGGATACTCCACTCATCTTCCAGGAAATTAAATGCTGTACCAAATATCTGGTTTACCGGACCGGTTACTGCAAACAACGTTGCAAACAATACGGCTACGGATGATGCCATCAACATATTTGGCAGATACAAAATAACTTTTACTGCTCCTGTTCCCTTTAATTTAAGTCTCAAATCTGTAAACCAGGAAGCAAATAATAACGAAATCAAAATCTGTGGGATAAATCCGAGTAACCACAGTAAAAATGTATTACCGAAATACTTCAGAATCTGTCCTTCTGTAAACACTTTTACATAATTATCAAATCCTACAAATTGTACTACGGTGTCAAACAAATCCTCATACTTTGAGAAAAAGCTGTTATAAAACGTCATAATCAACGGATATAAATTGAAGATGCCATAAGCAACAAAGAATGGCAATATGAAAATGAGACCCCATTTTCCATATTTCAACTTATGAGGGCGTTGGTATTTCATCTTAAAATCCCCCTTTCCACCTGCTTTTTTGTAAAGAAAAAGTGGGGCAGGCACTTTCCTGCCCCACTCATCATTTTATCAGTTACTTTAATATTACTCTGCTTTCAAAGCCGGGTACTGTTTTGTAACAAGTTTCTTCCAGTTTGCAATTGCTTCGTCTTTAGAGCATTTGCCATTGTAGTAGTCTTTCATAGCTGTCATCAAGTTCTCGATGCAACCCTGATCGTAAGGAGATACGTTGCTGCAGTCAATCTTGTCAGCTGCTGCGGAAAGTGTCTCTACAAGTGACTGTCCACCAAGGAAGTCAGATGTTACGCCATCGCTCTTAAGTTTCTCATTAGCTGCTTTGTTGTTTACAAAGTCCTGAGTATCTTTGCTGATGTTGTACATGATGTCCTGATCACAGCAAAGTTTCTGCATGATGTCTTTTACAAGTGCTGCGTTGTCTGTGCCTGCAGCACCACAGATGAAGGAACCGCCCCAGTTGAAGGACTGTGGTCCTGTACATACTGCCCAGTCGCCATAGCTTCCGCCTGCTTCAAATGATCCGTCGTCGTTTTTCTTAGCTCCGGAACCTTCTGCCATGGAGAAGTTAATGCCCCAAGCTGGCATGAAGTAACCAAATACGTTACCATCTTTGCCCATTCCTGCGGTCCAGTCTTTCGCCCACAAGGATGTTTTCTTGTTGTATCCGTTATCTGTGTACTCTTTTGTCTTGTCAATCCAGTTTTCAATGCTGGAATCCAACTGAAGAGCTTTGTCATCACTTACAAATTTCTGGCTTACGTTGTTAGAGAATACACGGAGTGCATCATCAAAACCGGAAAGCATTGTGATCTTGCCTTTGGATTTTTCTTTTACAGTAGCTGCTGCTGCATCGAATTTATCCCAGTCGCTCAACTGCTCCTGAATCTTTGCCGGATCGTCTGTTCCGAAGATCTGTTTTGCATAAGAACGTCTGTAAACGAATCCACCCGGGCAGCCCTGCCATGATACTCCACGGAGAACTCCGTCAGCTCCTGTTGCAGCCTGTTTTGTGTAGTCATACATCTGTGACATGTCATCGTCTGTCAAGCCAAGTGCTTTTACATCTAAAGCTTTGTCTGTATTTGTGTACTTGTTAACATAATCCATCTCACAAAGGAACATATCTACTTTGTCATCTGCGCTTGCAGAATCCTGAGCTTTCAATGCTGCATCCAGTTTGTCCTGATAGTTGTTTCCTTCATTTGCATTCTGAATGAAGTTTACTTTTACGTCTCCGATTGATTTTGTACTCTTGTCATAGTCCGGATAGTATTTTTCAAAACGTGAACTAAATTCATCATTCCAAACATAAATGTTCAATACTTTTCCGCCGCCATCAGCAAGTGTTTCCACTTTTGCAGTATCACTGCTGCTTCCGCTGTTGTTACTTGTGTTAGATGTTGAAGAATCGGATCCACCGCATCCTGTCAGACATCCTGCTACCATTGTTAATGAAAGAGCTAAAGCTAACCATTTTTTCCTCATAAAAATTATTCCTCCTAATCCTTAATTTTTGTTTGTGAATGGTTTCTGTATAATTACTAAAGCCTCTTCACAGATCGTCCTCGTATCAACTCGCCCTGCACGACCAGCCGTTCTGTTAGTGAAGTTTTTGGTTCTTCAATGGCTTCTACTAACTTTCGTGCCGCTAACCTCCCGAGATCCTCTGTATTCTGCTTGTAGGTGGTTAATCTTGGTTCGATCACCTCAGAGATTCTCTGCCCGTCATATCCGACTACCGAAATGTCATCCGGTACGGATAATCCATGGCTCTCAATTTCATTAAGCCCACCAACACAAGAAAAATCATCTGGATAAATGATACACGTCGGTCTGTTACTTAGCGTTAATAATTCATTTGTTATTCCGGCTGCACTCTTGGGATCATGATAGACACCTTCGCGCACCCATTCGTCTCTTACCGGAACATGTAATTCTTTCATTGTCCGATAGAAACTTCGAAGTCGATGTTCTGTTACACCGGATTCGGCACCGTGTATGTAAGCGATGTCCCGATGTCCCATATCGACAACATACTGAACGATTTCTTCCATTCCTGTCACATTATCGGATAAGATACTGCTTTTATTATGGAATGAATAATCAATCGTCACAACAGGTATTTCACCATTTACCAGTTCCAAAATCGCCTCATCCTCAAAATCCACACAGGCAATCACCACTCCGTCAACGCCTCGGTACTTGCTATGTTCGTAATACGATAATTTGTTTTTACCAGCGTGTTGACTTATAAATGTAATGTCATACCCTTCCTCTTCTGCCCCCCGTCGGAAACTATCCAGTACGTGGGAGAAATAGGAATGTGTCAAGCCACAATTTGCTTTGTCTACGAAAAGCACTCCAATATTATATGTACGATTCGTTTTCAATGCTCTTGCGGAGGAGTTAGGCAAATATCCAAGTTCTTTTGCTACCCGGCAAATTTTTTCCTTGGTCTCATCACTAATGTCGCCCCGATTGTTTAATGCCTTACTGACTGTTGCTATGGAAACATGACATTTGGATGAGATATCTTTCATCGATACCATTGCCATCCCTCACATCTTCCTTAATCGTTTTCGTAGTTTAAGATTACCACACATTTCACAAATAGTCAATAACTTTTTTTATTTTTTTGTTGAAAAGTCACAAAAACAGTTCTTGCATTTCTTTCAAATATCCGATATAATGTACTTATCACGAAATCGTTTTCGTAGAATTTTTCATTAAGATTTTACAAAACTGAAGGAGGTTTCCTATGAAATTTGGTTTTTTTGATGATCAAAACAAAGAATATGTTATCACAACACCCAGAACTCCTCTTCCATGGATCAACTATCTGGGAAGCAAAGACTTTTTCTCTTTGATATCCAACACATGCGGCGGCTATAGTTTCTATAAAGATGCAAAACTTCTCCGCCTCACGAGATACCGTTACAATAATATCCCGAACGACGAGGGAGGACGGTATTTCTATATTAAAGAAGGAGATTGTGTATGGAATCCCGGATGGCAGCCGGTAAAGACCGACTTGGATTCGTATGAATGCCGCCATGGTATGGGATATACTAAAATTACATCCGCAAAAAACGGTCTGAAAGCATCTCTTCTTGCTTTCGTTCCTGTTTCGGATCCGTGCGAGATCAATCAGCTGGTTTTAACAAATGACAGCAAAGAAACGAAAACGTTTACTCTGTTCTCCTATCTGGAGTTTTGTCTCTGGAATGCGATGGATGATATGACAAACTTCCAGCGTAACTTAAATATCGGAGAAGTAGAAGTGATCGGTTCGACAATCTATCATAAAACAGAATACCGCGAGCGCCGGAATCATTACGCCGTTTATTCTGTCAACACTGACATTGATGGGTTTGATACCAGCCGTGACGATTTCCTCGGAGCTTACCGTGGCGTTACCAATCCGAAAGTCGTTGAAGACGGAAAAGCGACCAATTCGGTCGCAAGCGGATGGTATCCGATCGGTTCCCACCAGATCAACATCACTCTGGCTCCGGGCGAAAGCAGATCTCTGATCTTCGTTCTCGGATACTGTGAGAATCCGGTGGAAGAAAAATTTGAAGCACCGAATGTGATCAACAAAGCACCTGCGAAAGCACTGCTCAGCAAATACCAGACGGATGCCCAGGTGGCAGACGCACTGAAACATCTGAATGAGACATGGGAAGATCTTCTTTCCAAATACACTGTACAGTCTCAGGACGAAAAACTGAACCGCATGGTTAATATCTGGAACCAGTATCAATGTATGGTTACGTTTAACATGTCCCGTTCCGCTTCTTATTATGAATCCGGTATCGGTCGTGGTATGGGATTCCGTGATTCCTGCCAGGATCTTCTCGGTTTCGTCCATCTGATCCCGGACCGCGCAAGAGAGCGTATCATCGACATCGCTTCGACGCAGTTCCAGGACGGAAGCGCATATCATCAGTACCAGCCGCTGACAAAAAAAGGAAACAGCGATATCGGAAGCGGTTTCAACGATGACCCATTGTGGCTGATTGCCGGAACTTCCGCTTATATCCGCGAGACAGGCGACTACAGCATTCTGGATGAAATGGTTCCTTACGACAATGATATGTCGGTCGCTACGACATTATTCGAACATTTGACCCGTTCGTTTGATTATATTGTCAACCACAAAGGCCCGCACAATCTTCCACTGATCGGACGTGCCGACTGGAATGACTGTCTGAACTTAAACTGCTTCTCGAAAGAACCCGGCGAATCGTTCCAGACCTTTGGTCCAAGCGATGGTCCGGTGGCAGAATCGGTATTTATCGCCGGTATGTTTGTCAAATACGGAAAAGAATATGCTGACCTCTGCGAGGCTCTTGGCAAAAACGACGAAGCCGACCGCGCAAAGAAAGAAATTGCCGATATGACCGCTGCGATCGAGAAAGACGGCTGGGATGGCGACTGGTTCATCCGTGCTTACGATGCCGCAGGCGAAAAGGTTGGTTCGAAAGAATGCGAAGAAGGCCAGATTTACATCGAGCCACAGGGCTTCTGTGTTCTTGCCGGTGTCGGTGTGGAAAATGGCATGGCAGAAAAAGCGCTGGATTCCGTAAAAGAAAAACTGGATACCAAATACGGTATCGTCCTTTTACAGCCGGCTTATACCAAATATTATCTGAATCTTGGTGAGATTTCTTCTTATCCGCCGGGATACAAAGAAAATGCCGGTATTTTCTGTCACAACAATCCTTGGATTTCTGCCGCAGAGACCCAGATTGGCCGAGGCACCCGTGCTTTTGAGATCTATCAGAAGACATGTCCTGCCTACTTAGAGGATATCAGCGAGATCCATCGTACGGAACCTTATGTATATTCCCAGATGATTGCCGGAAAAGATGCCAAATTCTTTGGTGAAGCTAAGAACAGCTGGCTGACCGGAACCGCTGCCTGGACATTTATGAATGTATCCCAATACATCCTCGGTGTGCAGCCTACCTTAAACGGTCTTTCGATCAACCCTTGTGTACCGGCAGACTTTGGTGGATTTAATATTACACGTAAATTCCGCGATGTTACCTACCAGATTAAAGTAGAAAATCCGAACAATGTAGAAAAAGGAGTGAAGGAACTGATCGTCGATGGTGTTTCCTATCCGAACACGACAGTTATTCCTTACGATACAGCCAAAAAGGCTGTTGATGTCACTGTTATCATGGGGTAATTCCCTTATGATATAGAAGTTTTTTCATAATTTTTTTAATACCTTTCTAAGTCAGATACCCCGTTGCAAACAACGGGGTGTTTGGCCCTCGCGGCAGTCGCCAAATGCGGACAAGTCCGCGCTTGGCTCGTTGCTTCGCGGGAATAAAAACGGGATTGCTATAAAAGCAGTCCCGTTCAGACTGTAGACAAAGTGGTGCTAGGACTGTTGTCCTAGCACCATTTTTCTCTGTTTGCAG
>CAKRDZ010000027.1 GCA_934316845.1 uncultured Eubacterium sp.
TTTCTTTGATTTGCGTTGCCTTTTTAGCTTCTTGCCAGCGGTAAAGGCAACGGATTTCGCTGGGTTTCCCGATCTGCGTTGCCTTTCGCCGCTCTCCTGGCCGGGAAAGGCAACATTTTTCAACGATTTCCTTGATTTGCGTTGCCTTTTGGGCTTCTTGCCAGCGGTAAAAGCAACGGATTTCGCTGGATTTCCCGGTTTTCGTTGCCTTTCGCCGCGCTGCCTGCTCATGTGGTTTGTGTCTCTAGACAAGAAATTTCTTTTTCTGCAAGCAGAAAGCAATTTCTTGTCTAAGACGGACTTATTTCGTCAAAAAAAGACTTTCCGTGCACGCGAAACACATGCACAAAAAGTCTTGTTCAACAATTTCTGTTCCGTAGACCCCGGATTCTTGCGAATCGTACTGACGAAATCTACACCGGACTTTTCACGTCCGGAACTACTCCCTCTTTGCAGGTTGTTCTTATCCTATCATGTATTCTGCCCCATGTAAAGAGGTTTTATACAAAAAACGGTTAAGAACTAGCAAAGATTCTTAATGCTCTCCGCAATCTGCGGAATTGTTAATCCATTTTTCTCCAGTACTTCTGCCACATCATAACGGTCTAAAAATTCTTTTTTGAGGCCAAGATTCAGCACTTTTATGTTGGAACCGCCGTAAAAACGCGCGATTTTTTCACCGAATCCACCATCCAGAATACCATCTTCCAAAGTGACAACGACATCATGATCTTTCTTTAAATTCTCCAAGAGTTCTTCATCCACACCGGTGATATAATATGGATTGATAACGGTCGCTTCAATGCCATCTTTCTGCAAGGCGTTCGCTGTCTGCTCAGCAAGAGAATAAAATGTTCCAAGTCCGATCACCGCCACTTTACTTCCTTTTTTTGTCACCTCATAACGGTTCAATACAGAGAAATCTTTCGTAACTTTCTTGCCATCCGACACCATCGCTCCACCCGGAAGACGAATGGCAACCGGATGCTCTTTCTGCTCAATACTCCAGTCGAGCATTGCCAGATATTCTTCCTTTGTCGTCGGAGCAAGATAGACAAGATTTGGAATATTTGCCATCATCGGAATGTCATACAGCCCGAGATGTGTCACGTCATTCATGCCATAGACCGTTCCCCAGAATGTAATGATCGTCGCCGGATTATTATTGATGCAGAGATCCTGCGAAAGCTGGTCATACGTTCTCTGAACAAAGGTACTATAGACCCCATACACCGGTTTTCCGCCATTTGCCGCGATACCGGAAGCAAGTGCAACCGCCGTCTCTTCTGCAATTCCCACATCGACAAACTGCCTGCCGGCCTCTTTTCGCTTATCCTCGGTAAATCCCATTACCGTCGGCGTTCCGGATGTGATAGCAACGACACTCGGATCCTTTTTCATTTTATCAAGCAGGTAAGAAACCGTCACATCTTCGTATCCTTCGCCTTCCATTTCCATCAACGGTTCTCCGGTATCAATGTGAAATGGTCCGCTGTAATGCCACTCTTCTTTATGAGCCTCTGCCGGTGCATATCCTTTTCCTTTCAGCGTCTTGATATGAACGACAACCGGCTTTTTGCTGTCTTTTACTGCCGCAAATGCATCGATCAGCGCACGCACATCATTTCCCTCGTCCACATAACGGTAGTCAAGTCCCATCGCGCGGAACAGATTGCATTCTGCCGTTCCTTTTGTCTCGCGGAGCAGTTTCAGATTCTGATACAGACCACCATGATTTTCTGCAATCGACATATCATTGTCATTGACCACAATAATGAAATTGCCGCCCAGTTCCGCTGCCCAGTCAAGTCCTTCCAATGCTTCCCCGCCACTGAGCGATCCATCACCGATCACCGCGATCACATTGCCGTCTTCCCCTTTCAGGTCGCGTGCCTTGGCAAGACCAAGTGCCAGGCTCACAGACGTTGACGTATGTCCAACGGTAAAATGATCGTGCTCACTTTCATGCGGATTGCTATATCCGGAAACATCATCGTAATGCTCCTCATACAAATACGCATCCTTTCTTCCCGTCAGCATTTTGTGCGGATAGGTCTGATGCGATACGTCATATACAATCTTATCTTTTGGCGATTCAAACACATAGTGCAGGGCAATCGTCGCCTCTACCATACCAAAATTAGGTCCAAAATGACCTCCGTGAATACTCGCCCGTTTCAACAGCGCCGCCCGCATTTCTTCCGCAAGTGCCGTCATCTGCTCATCGTTTAATTTTTTAACATCTTCCGGTCCATTGATATTTTCTAAATACATTTGTCTTCCTCCCAGGTTAATTTTCCGGTTTCAACAGCTTTTTCATATCTTGATATCTTATAATCCAGTTTGTCCATCGCCGCCTGCAGCTGCGCCTTCTGCTCTTCCAGTTTTTCCCGCTGCTCCTGCAGAAGCTGAAGCCTCGCTGCAAAAGTCGAGTCGCCCTGCTGGAATAATTTTACATATTCAATCAGAGCCTCCACCGGTAGTCCTGCGCTTCTCATGCAGATTGCCAATTCAACCCATCCGAGATCACTTTCCTGATAATTCCGGATGCCATTGGCGTTTCGTGTCACTTCCGGAATCATTCCGATCCGCTCGTAGTAACGCAATGTATCCGCGCTGATATCATACTTTTCGCTGACTTCCTTAATCGTCACAAGCTGTCACCTCCTATGCTGTCTCTTCATTACATAATAAGTATAGCACTTGGAGTTAACTCTAAGTCAAGAAAATTTTTCCATGGGGGTTGTAAAATGTAATAGTAACTTCTTGATTATAAGACTTAATTTAGAAATGGCGGGAAATTCTTCCCGCCTACGGTGGTCCAAAGAGTTTTCACCCAGACCAAATTGTAATGCATTACAATTATTATCTTATTCAGATAATATCATAGTCATACTAAAATTGCAACTATTTTTTTAGCATATGTTTCCATTTCCCGGTTTCAAAACCACGTTTCACTCATAATTCTCCAGCATTTTTTTCAATTTTTCCACCATTTTCTGTCGAAATGATGCCGGCGAAACCACCTCAATCTTCTCCCCCTGACTCAAAAGCCACATCATCATACCTTGCCCGTACACCTGCGCCTCGACAAGCCACTCCCCATCCTTCTGCGACAGGATACACGCTGTCGGCAGTCGATCCAGCACCGCCTCCACATTTACGCCCCGAAAATAAAACTGAATCTTCATCAGCTCCCCCGGATACATAAACTGCACGCGCTTACGAAATTCTCCTTCTTCAAATCGGTTGTTGTATTGAATCGAAAATTTCTCACCCATTTCTTTTACATCTATAATCCGATCCAGCCGGAATACCGCCGGATAATCATAACTTCTCTCAAACTTCCCATTTGCCTTTCTTTCCACGATATACGCATTGAGATAAAAATAATACTCGGCAAACAATATCGCCACCGGCTCAATCACCCGTTCTACCGGCTCTTCCAACGCATCCATACGCTGATACGAAATTTTCAAAATATCATGCTCTTTGATGTCCATGCCAAGCTGCCATAATTTTTCCCCGGCACATCCACCGTGTTTCAATTCCACATAATGAAATGCTTCATTGGCGATCAGTTCACAAACCACTTTCATATTTTGCATTGGCACGCACCCATTTACCAATTTATGTAAAATATCATCCATCTCTTTCCGCGAAAATGCCCGGCTCTCCAAAAGAATCTTTGTCACCGCCAAAATCTCACTATTGGTCATCATCACAGCTTCCTGTCCTTCCATGACAAATCCCTTTTTTCTCCGGTCGAAGACCACCTGCCTGGTATCCCCATACTGCTGCCGCTCAGCCAAAAAAGCACGGATATCATCAATATCTCTTTGAATTGACCGCTCATCCACACCAAAATGCTCGGCCTCCTCAGCCTTACAAATACTTTTTCCTTCGCGCAGTCTCTCGTACATATCCAGCGTGCGCGCATTTTTTGCATAACGTTCACTCATTGAAATCACCTGCCTTTTTCCCTATAAAACCGCAGAGTTCCTATATACAATTTACCAGTTTCACAATCCCTTACATAATCTTTATTATTCTCTGGAAATCTGCATTTAAACTGATATGCTATTCCTTTTCCCATATAGCCTTCACAGTTGACTGTATTAACCAGACAATCTGCATTTGAACAAAATATGTCCCCGACTTCATATCTGATCAATACAATCACCTCCTATCCAAATATTTTCCTACCAATACATCGAATTCCATTTCCTATTTTACTAGCTGCCGTTGTAATACCACTCCAAACCTTTTTTGCTGTAGTCTTAATAACACTTCCCATCTTTTTTAGTCCTGAATATACTGCACTACCAAACTTTGATCCTGCCATATATCCAATTGTTCCTCCTACAACACCTCCTACTATTGGTCCAACTATTGGAATCCATGACAATGCCGCCGCACCTATAGCCATTCCGGTTGTCCCCCATCCCAAACCATATACCATTGCTGTAGTCGTTGCTCCCATCATATCTAATGCTTCTGTTAACACAATTTCTCCGCTCGCAACTTTCGCTAATATCTTTACATTTTCAATACCAACACAAGCCATCTGAGCGATTAAACCGGCAGATGTTCCTGGTGGGATAATTGCTATCAACCCTTTTTCAGATACTACCTTTAAAGCACCTGCGGCTGCAGCTTTCACTCCGGAATCAACTCCCGTTTTTAATGCCAACTCTATTGTTTCATCTCCGTCAATTGGCTCATCCTTTATTTTTTTCGCAACCAAATCAAATCCAGTTGTAATTACAGCTGCCTGCAGACCTGCCAATCCTGCATTTTTTCCTATATTTAAAGCTAATTCTTTTGTGTTAAATATATTCCAGTCTTCCCTTGGAAGCACGCCTTTTTCCTGCGTATCTAATTGTAATTTTTTAGCTTGTTCTTTTGTTAGCACACCCGATTTTGTCGAAACAGTTTCTGTTCCTCCCATATACGATTCAACTGTTTTACCTGGAAATGCTTTTCTTACTTCCTCTACTTGATCAGCTGGTACAACATACCTTTGATTGTTGTAATTTCCATTTTTCAACAAATTGATTGTTGCTTTTGCATCCTTTCCAAATTTAAATTGATATTGATGTACTATTTTTCCCGTATTAGCATCTTTGATAACGGTATCAAAAGAATTAAGTCCATATGTCTTACCTGGTTTAGGAACAAGAACTTCAGCATAATATGAAGCCTCCTCTAATTGTGCTTGCATATTAAAAGTATTTACCGCATACTGTTCAGCTATAAATCCATCTAAATTCATGCACTGACTTATATCTCCTGCATTTGTTGTTACAGTCCTAAGCATCTGTGCATTAGCGTTTGTAATAGAATTATCTATAGCATTCAAATAATTTCCATAATCAATTACCGATAATCCTGCCGAAACTTCAGAAATTTTATTTGTTAACCATTTATTGCTTTCAACACCGTGTTTTGCAGCATTGCATACATCGTGATAATTTAAATTATATTCTTTCACAGATTCCATAATTTTCGATGCAATCCCACATAATTCTTCATCTGATTTATCCGGTAATTCTGATTGAAGTTCTTTCGCCAACCACACTTCATCAGTCAACTCTTTATCTTTTTTCGAATAACTACCTACAAATTTTTCAATCATAGCCGAGGCTTTGTTTGCCTCTTCTTGTGTTATTGCGATCATCTCAATGCTTTCTTTCATTTCATTTTTACTAGCTTGCATAGCACAAATATCCGACATAAACTTCTCCTATCTTTCTTCTGATGCATTTTTTAATTTCCTATTCTCATATTCTTCAGACATTTTCTTCAAAGGCTCTTTCATAATTTCAGACAAAGAATATGTATGGCTGATTGTCTCTAATATATCATTTGTTGTAAGTTCTTTCCTTCCATCAACATATACATTCTCTATACTTTCTTTTACTATACCTTCAATATCTGCTCCACTATATCCGGAAGTTCTTGATACAAGCATATCAAAATCAATATTTCTCAATTCTGCATTGCTTTTCCTACGTTTACTTATATGTATTTGAAATATTTTCTTTCTCTCTTCTGCATTAGGAAGTCCAACATAAAATATTTCATCAAATCTTCCTTTTCGCAACAATTCTGGAGGTAATTTAGTAATATCATTCGCTGTAGCTACTACAAACGCTGCACTCTCTTTTTCCTGCATCCATGTAAGCAAACTACCAAACAATCTAGTTGTAACATCAGATCCTCCATTGTCTCCTCCGATTCCCGCAAGTCCTTTTTCCAACTCATCAATCCAAACAACACAGGGAGCGATCGCTTCTGCTAATGCAATAGCTTTTCGCATATTAGCCTCTGATTCTCCAACATATTTTCCCATTATCCGTCCCATATCTAATCTCAATAAGGGTACTTCAAACAATGCTGCCGCCGCTTTTGCATTAAGAGATTTGCCACATCCGGGGACACCTGCAATTAGAACTCCTTTGGGGGTATCAACACCAAATTTTTGAGCCTTGTCAATATTTTTAAAAACTTTTGCTTTCTTCGTAAGCCATTTCTTAAGGTTATCAAGCCCCCCAATATCCTCTATTGTTTCTTTCGGCGGTATCATATCTAGGATTCCGGACTTTATTATCCTCTGTCGCTTCTGTTCAAATATAAATTTTAAACTTCTCTTTGTAAGTTCACCATTATCTTCATTTACTGCTAATGCCAGTATGTTTTCTATTTCAAATTGAGATAATCCTTTAAATGAAATTGCCATTTCATCTAATAAATCGTTTTGAACCTGATTCAAGTTATTATCACTAATTACCTCTTGAATTATTTTCTTTATCTCATCTGTTTTCAAATAATCCATTTCCAAAACGGATGTATATGGCTCTAATTCCTGGGGAATATACTTACTTGAAGATACAATAATAATATTGGTATCTAATTCCCCTGTACTAATTCTAAGTGCAATATTTTTTATAATCGCAATAATTTCCGGCTCATCCATTAAACTATGTACATCTTTTAATACTACAATCCTTCCCTGCAACTCGTCACCATTTACTAAATATTTAAGTGTACCTTGCAAAGAACAATCCATTAAATTGTATGATTTTTTTGTAGAAAAATCTGTAAAACCCGTAACACCGTTCCACTCATAGAGTTCCCGAGCTGCTGCCGATTTTTTTATAATTTCATCGATTTTCTTTTCTTCGTAACTATGAATTAATAAAATTGGAAAGCCCGCATCTACATATATAGTCACTTTATCCAACAAAGTCATATTCACCCTCCAATTATATTTTAATATTCATTTGCGAAAAAATTCCATTCATTGTCATGCTTTATTTCTTTCCAATCCTGTATAATAGTTCCATCATAATCCCACTTCTTCTCATTAATATAAGAAGATTCGCCTATCCTGTTTATATAATTTTCATGACAAATAATCTGTTTTCCCAAGTACAAATCAATGTTAAATCCCGAACTATATTTGTTAGTAAAACAATGGATTTCCTTAAAGCAAGATGTTTTCTTATCCTTTAAAATCAAATGCCCTATATATCTATCTGCATAAGCCGTATGTTCACCTAAAAGCCACGCTATATACTCTGCGTTTTCTGCTGCTGCAGAAACAGAAAAATTGCTTATTTTTGTATCATACACTTTCTGTACTTTCCTTGTGTCCTCCTCAAATTGATATAACCACTTATCAGAATTTCCTAATAATGATAAATAGTGCTTTCCATTAAGGAAAACTATATCTAAAGCCCATTTCCCCTTTAATTCTGATACATAATAAATATCTTCCGTAGCAAATTCATAATATAGTACCACATTTTGAAATCCTACTGTTATATTATTTGCAGTTATCAAAATTCCCTTTTCGCCAACTGAAACGTCTCCATATATATTGTCAAACTCATATGAGGCATCTATATCACTTGGAAGTGCTTTACTGATTTTCCTTGGTGAAAAGATTACTTTATAATCATTAAATTCATACAAATAAATATATCTCCCAAAATGCCAAACAATTTTTTGGGAATCTATATAGTCAATCTCAAAACAATGCCTAATATCTTTTTCTTTGAATCCCTCTGCCGCCCCTATTACATCGTCACATATTACTTTATCTTCTTTACTAATTAAATCTATCAGATGCAATGCTAAAACATACTTTTTATCCGTTTTTTTATCATACTTTAAGTATGCAAAAAAATTCTTTTGCCGTTTTCCCATCATTTCATCAAATATATCAACGTATGCTTCTTCTTTTGAAAACACCACACATTTTGTCACTTCATCTGTTTTCATATTTTTTAAAAAAATACCACGTTCGGCATTGTCATCATATTCCATTCCATTTATAAATAACACATGTAAGTTTTCCACATTTTCTATTATACTAATTTTTTGTTTTTCTTTTTCCAGTCTTTGATACTCCTCATCAAATCTGCATCCAATAATATGAATTTTTTTCTTTTCCCAGTCAATACATTTTGGGGATTCAACTCTAATTATCGGCGTATTCACTCCAATATAAGACACATTTTCTTTGGCTAATGGAATACGAAAAATTTCCCCACACAGATAAATATCTGAAATATTATCATCTAACAAGTCATATAATTCATCTTGATTAAAAGCCACTTGATGCACATGCTCTAAAACTGTTTTATCATCTGTAAATTGTTTTAATTGTGCTTTTCTCTTTTCGACTTCAAGTTTTTCATCAATATCCTCATCTTTTTCTCTATATTCCACCTCAAATATATGACATATTTTTCGATAAAAATCTGCATCTTCTCTGTTCAATTGTTTTAATTTCTCAACCTGCTCTGTATAATACCGATCCTCTAACCAGTGGAACAGTTTTTGATCATCAAAGTATTCTACCACTTTGGTCAAAGAAAAGTTTTCACGCAACTCATCTAATGTTCTTATCTTTCTTCCATTCTCCATTTCAAGGGAAAATCTAATTTTCTTTGCCATTTTTCTGTCTCCTTTATATTTCATTCATCAATTTATTTCTCTACAGTTTCATTAAATCTTCCACTTTCTCTTTGATGATTTTATCTAAATTGTCATTGTATTCTTTAAACATACTGTTTACCAGTCGTACTGCCAATTCCTCAATTCTATCATCTTGGTAATTTGCGTAAAAAATCAAATCTTTTACATATTCTTTTGCCGCCTCATCAAAATCACTTATTCTCCAAACAGTTTTATATTTGTCGTTTCCGAATCTAGTTGTTCCTACCCACTCTTCCTCTTCGTCAATTTCCATCCAATCAATATAACTACTGCAGCTATTACTTTTTTCTAATTCCGATATTATTCCAAAATGCCCGCTTTTTTCCTCATACTTCCGTAATGTATCCCACTCATAACATTCATCTGTTATTGGTTTTGCATTACAATTTGACCAGTTATCCGGTAGTTTTTTACCTGCAACTGCTTCTACCTCAGTACTGATACTTTTTAAATACTTTTCCATTTCTTTATTCGTTTTTACCATTATACCTTTTTCGCTTTCCAAGTCATAATACTTTTCCAGAACATCAACCTTATATTCCACAAAAATCTTTCTCATTGTTGGTCGATAAAAGCCTGTACAATAGCACTTCTTTTGAAATACATTTTGTGCTGCACTTTTTGCTTTACCATATGAACTATATGTATCTGGAAAATAATGCCAAGGTATATCTATATTACACTTATTAGCATCAAATTTAACATCTTTCCGTCCAATTTCTTTGAGCTTAATTGTCTCACATTTTTTCTTTATACTTTGTACCAAATCTGTTATTGCTTCTTTTCCTGTCTTATTTGTGTTTCCTTTATCCACTATGCTAATCGCTCCGTTCGGACATAATTTAACAATCTCAAGTACTGTATTTATATCATTCTCTTTAATATAAACACCTTCAACCGGGATTGCATTTCCGTCCTCATTTTCCATTAAATACTGATTTGAAACTGTACATAACCCACAACCATCGCATTTGTTTGATACTTCTAACATTTTCATAATTATTACTTCCTTTCTTTTTACATTGTTTCATACTGGCGTATTATATCATTCATTTGTTGCATATAATTTTCGCCCTTATTAATTGTTTCAATAGCACATTGAGCAAATTCACCTTTTTCATCAAAAAGAGGTGCCTTAATCAACTCAGATAATGCAATTGCGACATTTTCACAAGTCATTAAAACGGACTCTTCAAATTTGGAATAACGCTTAACATTATATCCATTCTTTTCTATTAATTCCTTTGTCATGCTGATAATCTTTAAAAACAAGAAATTAATATTTTTTAGCAATGTTGCATAGTTATCTGCTTTTGAAATGATTCCATCATATATTGTACATATGTTTTCAGCATTACTATATTCAACATTAGCCATTCGTTTCTGACTGGAAGCTGCAGAAAGCATTCGTTCTGAATCTTTTACCATCATCTTAAAAATACCATTCTGTAACACCCCAAAAATCAATTCTTTATCCGTAAATTCAATTTTTGAAGCTAAAGTCATTTGATGAAATGCCTCTTCTCTATCTACTTTTATTCCTCCAATAGACTCTGTGATTTCATTTTTTCTTTTTATATTAATTTTCTTAATATCCTGATAAACTTCCGCAAATAATGGATAAGTTCGTTCTATTATAGTTCGCTTTTTCTTTACAATATTTTGTAATCGTTTATCTGCATATTCCTTTTTTTCTTTAACCATAGTTTCTGCCTTTTTGCTTTTTTCAAATGCTTGTCCATACTTTTTTAATGCTTTTTCATCTATTTTTGCTGACTTATCTGTTTGATTAAAAGCATAAGCTATTCCCCCACCAATTAATATCAAATCAATTATCATTCTGACCACCTCATTTCTATAACTCTATTTCAAGAACTTCTCCTAAATGTTCTTCATATTCTTCTAACGTATGATATCTAAGATTAATTCCATATGTGCTTAAAATCATATCAAGCCCATCGTTGACTTTATACAAATCAAATGTTTTTTCACACGCGCCTTCCAAAATCATCTGAAAGCCCATGGACATTTTGGCTCGCTCCTTTTGATTTTCACTTGAAATGATATCTTCTAACCTCTTCCTATCCTCTTCTAGTTGAAACAATGCCTCTGATTCAATTCGTTTTAACTGCATATCTCTTTTTCTATAATCATCTATGTGATTTTTGACATCTTTCCAACTTTGTCTTACAGATTGACATATGGATACTATTGTACTACATGCTACCGAAACAACCATTGAGCAAACCACACCTGCTACTATCGCTGGTCCCGCACCTGGAATAATCGCTGCGGAAATCATAGGACCTACTGCTTCTGTAACCATTCCTGACAACATAAGTTCTGCTCCTTTTGTTCCAATTTGTTGTACACATTGTTCTGCAGATATTTTACCATTTACGTAATCTGTTATGGACTGCAGGGAAATATTTGCAACATCAACGATTACTCCAAATGTTGAAGAATCGATAAATTTCTGAACTGCTTTATGGGATGATTTCTCCAATAAATGTTTTGCAATCCTTCTTTCTCCTCCCAAAACAAACGTTCTCGCTCCATTCTTCGCCACCCCTTTTCCTGCCTCTTCTAGTGTCTTTTCTCCTCGCATCACCTCAGCTATTTGATATACTCCATCCACCATTAAAGACATTGCAGACTCACTAATTTGTTCTACTCCTCCTGCAACAAATTCCTTTCCCACACCTTGCACTGTTTTTTTTGTTAATTTCCCATTTACACTAATTTCCGCATTCATCCTTTGTTCTGCAAATTTAATTTTTGCTTTACTATTTTGGAATTGATCGGATTCTTTTATAAATTTGAAATCATTTTTCTCCCCTTTACTTGCATTCATACTTTTGCTAATCAACCTATAATTATCTTTTTGATTAAGCACCTCTTTTAAATCTTGATCCTCTAAAAAGGGATTGTTTTTATATCTCTCATGCGCTTCCTTTATAGAAATTATATGATCTACTTCGCCAACATGCTCTGACCATTTTGCAGAAATATTTTCTCCTCTTGAATTTTTCATATGATATTTTTGCTTTGCTGCGTTATTATCATAATGAAGAGTCCGACCACTGATATTGTCATAATAACATTTGTTATCTGAAAATATTTTATCTTTAAATTGATGCTTAGCCTTTGCATCATCATATAATTGACTTCTGATTTTCGAATTATATTCTTCTTTTATTGCCATATTTCTTTCCCCCTTTTATTTTACAAAAACAATATGGATTTTTTACTGTACCCAATATAGCTTGCATTATTCCGTTTCATCCTTGTATTCCTCCGATGCCTCGCACTGATTTTCGATTTTCTCTAAAATCAACCGTTTGAGGTATTTTTCATTATATCCATATTTTCGCGCGATCGCTTTCCACTCCGACGGATTTTCTTTCATGGCGCGTTCAATCACGTATTCAATCGTATATAACCTCGAAGGCATAGACACTTCCATTCCATGAAACCGCTCATAAATCTTACCCACCATATTATCCCCAACGATTTCTGCAAGTTCCTGATAAATACCTGCATATCTTCTTTTTGCTTTTTCTTTCGATTGCATTTTGTCACCTCAACACTATTTTACACAAAATGGCAGAAAATTTCTCGGTACATTCTACGTGTATTTCTACCGTTCTATTTCCTGCTACCACTTTATTCCACCCAGGTAAGCCCCGCAATGAACGCATCTTTTGAAAATATTCACCTTATACGGTTTATGACATCTGGGACAAAGAATTGGTTTTACAATAGAAAAGACTTTTAATCTCATATTCACACATCTCCTCTGCATTTTTTCACAGTATACATTTTGAAAGTGACATCATATGTCATTTTGTTTACAAATATAAGATATCACACACATTGTAAAATCGTTTTCAATTTTTCCCTCTTAACACCATTTCGCACATTGGATCCTATTCGTTATAGAAAAAGAAAAAAGACACAGCATCTGCCATGTCTTCTTTTCTGATCATTAATTAATTTTTATCACAACACCAGTTCTTCCACTTCTTCCAGTGGGATATCCAGCTCCTTCGCTATATCTTCCGGTGTTTTTCCGCTCAGAAATGCTTTAAACACCTGTTTAGCAAGTGATTTCCCTTCCTGCAGACCTTCTTCCCTCTCTTCTTTCCGAAGCACTTTCTCATGCAATTCCACATCAAATTCATATAAACACATGTGATACACCTCCGCTTTGTTTTTTAATAAAAATTCTTTTAAGATTCCATCCCGGATACATTCGTCTATCGTTGTCCGTATCGCATCCTCCAATGGCATTTCTTTCCTATGTATGCGCACTCTTTCCGTAAACTCCGCGTATTCCTGCAATGTTTGACAGATTTCTTTCAGTTCTTCATTTTTTCCTTTGTTTATGTTTAACTGAAGTACAACAAGTTCCAAGTTTATCTCGCCAGTATTGGCGGCAAAGGCCTTCGACAGGCAGATTTCTTTTCGCTCCGGCTGTTCCTCCTCCCCATTGTAAAATACTACAAATTTTGGCGTCGGAATTTTAATCTGCTTCCTGGAATAAATATCCAGTCCCTCTTCGTAAACATATTTTTGTAGTAGATCTGACACATAAAACAAGTTACGAAGCGGCATATTAGGATTGACCGTTGACTGATGTTCCTACAACTGCATCATCATGTCAATCATACAGGAGACATCATTTTTCATGCCAAGATACAATGCTCCTTCCAATGTAGTGATCACCAATTCTTCCGGGTCATCATAATGTGTTCCGTTGACCGCATTGAATAGAGAAAGCAGTCTCTCCTTATCCCGGAAAAGCATTCGAAAAAGCGTATCCCTGTAATTACGCACTACTGCCTTCATTTTCTGTTTTGTTTTTCTTTTCATCCAAAATCTCCCTTCTGTGTACTGCAGGAGTTTTATCTTGAAAAGTTTCCGCATTCCCTAATGTATTTTCCCTAATCTTTTTCACTCCTGCTTTTTTTTCATTTTTCTGGAATTCAAAGCAAGAATGACATACCGGCTTATTTGACTCTTTTACTTATTATATACTAGACTAAAAATCACTTGCTTTTCGTCAGTATACCATAGTACTCTCCGAAATGCAAGTGATTTCCCTTACAGCCTTATCTTCTTCTCCCTGCTATACACCCCATTCTTCTTTTTTCCTCTCTCGTACACACGGGCTTTGAACCAGACAAGATATCCTTTCTGGCTGTACGCCAGCCGCACCACCTGCCGGCCGTTCTTTAGTGATGTTTTCTTTAAGCGGATGCGGACATATTTTCTGCCCTTTTTCTTCATATACAGTTCGAAATATTTGTAAAATTTCCAAGGCCGATATAGGAAATGGTTTCCGGTAAAACGACACTCTGTATCAACGGACATTCTCCAAAAGCATCCTGCTTGATCTTTCGTAAAAAAGACGGAAATTCTACGGATTGTAAATTCTCACATCCATAAAATGCCCTTTCCCGGATATCAACCACTTTGTATCCGATCCTTACTTCCGTAAGTTTTTTACAGCCTTCAAAGGCATTTTTTTCAATGTAAGTGACACCTCCGGGAATGTTTATTTTTGCCAGAGAAGTGCACTCATAAAATGCTTTCTGTCCGATTGTCTGACAGCTCTCCAGTTCCAGATTTTCAAGTGACTTGCAGCCGGAAAAACAGTTTGCTTTCAAATTCACCTGCCCCGAAATTTTCACCGTCTGCAATTTTTCCATATTCTTAAATACATTTTCACCAATCTCAACATTTTGTGCATCCACATCGACATGTGTCAGATTGACACACTGCTTAAAACTTACATTAAAAATGGCATCTCCTTTTACCTCAATCTGTGTTATCGCTGCTTTATCAAATTCATCCCTGATTTCCACATATAGTTTGTCCAGATCATTTCCCGGATATATGTTAGAAATTGTCATTTTCCCGGAGGCATCCAGGCGGTTCACATTAAAGTTTCCCCCCAGATCAACAACCGTATACCCCTGCGTGATGCCCTCTTCTCCCTGTTGTATGCCATATATTATGGAATCTGTGTAATCCTGCCTTTTTTCCCACTGCATACCCTCCTGCTGCTCCTTTTCGATGACCGCGGTCCAAGCCTCTGTATCCTGGACAAACATCGTTCCGGTGCGTCCTTCCCAAAATTCATCGGACACTGCTGCACAGCCATCGCTGTCGTCCCGATTTCTCCACACAATATCTGTCGTAAGAGGGAGCGCATTTTTTCCCAGTTCCTCAATCACTGCCGGCAATACGATAAATGCAATGGAATCACAGTTCCAGAATGCCCCTTCTCTTATGCTGACATAAGACTGTGACATTGACATCATATCCAGTTTTTCACAATTTGCAAATGCGTAGCTGCCTATCGTTGTAACACCGCCCCATATAATCGTTTCCAAATTATGGCAATTTCTAAAAGTATTGTCTGCGACTCTTTTTACTGTTTTTCCAAATTCAATTTTTCGGACATCCTGCAGATTGATATTTTTTACGATTTCCGCATTAACAACACCGACACCGTCTATCGTCAGCACACCATCCTGCAAATCAACCTGCTGTATCGACGCTTCTTCTGCTGCCGCTGTTTCTGCCGCCGGCATCGAAAGTGTGCCTGCTGCCACAGCAAAGATAAGAAGCCAAGCGATATAATATTTACTAATCTTTGTGGTTTTCATCATTCAATCTCCCCTGTTTGTAAGTCAAATATCTCTTTCCCCGCTTCCGCCTTCGATCAGATCAGAGATGGAGAACATTTCCTCTTCTTTAAAACTCGACAGCAAAAGTGCATCCAGCCGGTAATGCCGGTCAAGCGGCTCCATCTGGCAGGCTTCCAATACGGTATTTGCCATCTCTTCAAAATACTCTGCCGCGGCATCTTTCTGATAACCGGTTTCTTCTTTATCCATCTTCAACGTATATTTTTTCTGTGCCAGATAATGCAGCAAGGGAAGAAGATCTTCCCTCTCGATAATATGGCAGCGTTGTTTCTGATGACGCAGTTTATCGAGAATCTTATTCTGCTCTTCTCCGGAACTCTGATAAAACTGTTGGAGCAGATTGATCTCCCGTTCTTTCTGCTCGGCGATATGCAAAAGGTCGGAAAAATATTTATCCGAGATCAACCGGATTCCGATGTGGTTGACACGGTCTTTCTGATATTTTTCCTTTGCGTCTTTGCCATTTGGCATCGCCGCCGCATAGATTTCCGTCAAAATATCCGATTGGTACACTCCTTTTCCATACGCTATCCTTGCCATTTTCCGGAAATCCTCAACTTCTTCCTTCGAAATTGCCGAGTGGACACGACGATTTTCCTTTTGAAGGTAACGCAGGATCACCTCTTCTTCCCGGATCTGATCCGGTGAAATATGATTTTCTTCACACCATTTTTTGAATGACGAAGACTGCAGTAAACTCTCCAATTGCTGCAAAGCCTCCTCCCTCATCAACGCCTTTAATTCCTCTTGGATCTGCAGATAATGCTCCAGGACATTCTTGCTGTATCCTTTAAAATACGACGCCCGTTTTCCCATCTCAACCAAAAAATCCTCCGGCTCCATCAGCCGGACCGTGTCATAAAAATCCCACAATTTTTGTGTGCATTTTTCATCGAGAAGAGTGGTTGCCTCCGGAAGATGTTTTTCATAAAACCGGATCATTTTCCGGCACATCTGCCAGTCAAGGTGATGTTCGATTGCATAAAGATAGATAAATTCGCGGTGATCGTTTACTTGGATTCCCGGTAAAAGCAGACCCTTTTTCAGATATTTCTGCGTCTGTTCAACCGAAAGTTCCAGCGAGACAGCGATGTGAAACAGCATCTCACGGTTTGGTTTCGAAGTTCCTTCCAGACCAAACCACCGGCGCATCGTGTGCAGATCCGCCGGCCGGTCTCCCTTAATTGCTTTGCGAAATGTCTGATATGCTTGTTTTCTTGCTGTCTCCGTACATTCTCCCGCAGCCGTCCCTTCCCGGCAATCGCACCACTCGCGGATTAAGAAATGGTCAAATCCCATGTTGTTCTTACGTTGATATTTCACTCTGTTTCCCCGTTTCTGTTATGTATTGTAATGATTCCGTATATTTACTGCAAATACCCATCTAAAGAAGCATCGTATTTTTGCGGCTTTTTCGTCGCTTTCGGCCGTGCTGTTACTGCTACAGGCGCTTTGGCCGGTGCCGCCGTTTGAACCGCTTTTGGCGGCTTCTCTCCTTTGCTCACGCTGAGAGTCAGTAAACTCTGCTTTTTCACCTGCGTCCCTGCCGCTATACTCTGTTTCACAACCGTTCCTTTCTTTCCATGGCTGTATATTTTCTTTATCTTTACTTTAATTTCCATTTTTTGTAATTTTCTTCTTGCTTTTGACGATGTCTCTCCGATCACATTGGGTATTTCCGCAAACGTATTCTCCACCGGCACAGCGGTCGGTGCCGCCTTCTCCGTAACGGATGGGACAGCGGTATCCGGCACCTGCGTTGCCACTGCCGGCGTCATTTCTTTCCCTTCCGAATCTCCACTGGTTTGATAAAAAATTGTCAACACCGCTAAAAGCGCCGCCAAAACGGCTCCACCTGCTATCCATTTAATCTTTTTGCGTTTTTTGGTATGTTGTCCTATGATACCGCCAAATTCACGCCGCACCGCCGTCCTGGAAAATAGTCCGGAGACGCCTGACTGTGTCAGCGTATCGCGAAGGGAGCGGGGCATATGGATATCATTGCAGGAAGATAAAAAAGTACTTCCCTCATATAAATCATTGTAAAATTCTTCCAAATCCGGGTAGCGGTCTTTGGCAAGTACCGCCATTCCTTTATCTATGGCCTTTTTTTGTTGCAAAGAAAGTGAAATATCATCCTTCTGCTGCAACGTCACCAGATGATCCGCATAAACACGCTCTACCGATTCATCCGGGATTTTTCCCGTCAGCATAAAATACATCGTTCCACAAAGGCTGTACAGATCTGTCCACGGCCCCTGCTCTCCCTTAGCGCGGTACTGTTCTTCCGGAGAAAATCCATGCTTGATGGAAACCGTTATCGTATTTTCCGGCAGTTCCACATTTCTGGCCGCTCCAAAATCGATCAATTTCAGCTGCCCATTTTCGTCAAACATCAGATTATCAATGCTGATATCACGATGGATCAGCCCGGTCTTGTGAATGTCGCAAAGGGATTGGATCACCGGTTCCATCAGTGCGAGCACTTTTTCTCCCGGCATCTTTCCATTTGCGCGGATGTAATTTCGCACTCTCGTACCCTCGACGTATTCCATCACGATATAGGCCGTATGATTTTCCTGAAAGAAATCACGCACCGAGACGATACTCGGCAGTTTCATAAAACGGGACAGACTTCTTGCCTCTTTCAAAAAATCTTCTTTTCCCTTTTCAAACTCTAACCGGCTTTTCCCCTCATAGATCTGAAGTGTCCCTGTCTGTGGTCCCTCTTTTTCACGCGTTACAATGCCGCTTGGAAAATATTCTTTTACTGCGACCGGAACCATCAGCACGATATCCCATGCCACATAGGTGATACCAAAGCCACCTTCTCCCAGCACTTTTCCTAAAAAATAACGTTCATTCAGGCAGGTGCCAAGCGGAAGTGCCATATTCGGCTGTTGATAAGAAGAGGCATCAAACTCACATTTCGCACAATGCCCATTTTCATCCAATAAATGCATACAGCGTATGCAGCGTTCTTTTCCCGCGACTAACATCCTTTTTCGTCCCTTCTCCTGCTGTTTTTCCAATATCCGGCAGTGCAGTTGTCTGCCTGCTATAGACTATGGTATCGGCTTTTCGAAGATTTGTCAATACTGCTTATTTCCATTTTTAACTGTTCATTTACAAATTATTACAATATTTTGCCGGCACAGGTGCAAACGCCCATGCCGGCAGTTATTTTTATAAACGATATAATATTATCTGAAACCGGAACTTCTTTATTCGGTCTGATCTGCTGCCCACACCGCTTTTGGCCCATGTTCTCCGGTACGGATCCGGATCACATCTGCCAGTTCGTAGACAAAAATCTTTCCGTCGCCATGTTCCCCGGTGTGAGCACACTGGCAGATGGCATCAATGGTTCGGTCTGCCCATTCCTGACTGGATACCACAATCTCAAATTTTACCTTCGGCAGAACATTGATATCGACATCGTATCCACGAATCTTCTCACGGTATCCCATCTGCGTTCCACAGCCCATTACCTGGGAGATTGTCATTCCATTTACTTTTAATTTTTGAAGTGCATCTTTGATGTCTTCCATTTTATCTTCATTTACAATTGCATCAATTTTAATCATAAGAAAACCTCCATTCTATTAGTCAAGACCGTTGAATGACGGGTAAGCACTTTCGCCATGCTGACTCTCATCCAGACCAATTCTCTCGTCATGTTCGGATACACGAAGCGGGGTAAATAACTTCACGATGCCTGCGCAGATCAACGTGCCGACAACTGCCACCGCGATTGTAATAACGATACTGATGATCTGTGCAACAAACAAATGATAATCGCCAAAGAGAAGTCCATCCCATCTGGCTGCGTTGTTGATTGATTTCTGGGCAAATATTCCGGTCGCGATACCCCCCCAGACACCACCGATTCCGTGACATCCGAAAGCGTCCAGCGCATCGTCGTAACCAAAACGTTTCTTTACGACGGACATCATAAAATAACAGATCGGACTGACTACGATACCAATGATAAAAGCAGACCACAATGGCACAAAACCGGCTCCCGGTGTAATAGCCACCAGACCAAGTACCGCTCCGGTACAAGCACCTACTACCGTCGGTTTGCCGTCGCGGATCATATCGATCGCCATCCAGGAAAGGAGTCCGCAGGCTGCGGAAGTATTGGTTGTCAGGAACGCATGAACCGCAAGTCCGTCTGCTGCGAGAGCACTTCCGGCATTGAAACCAAACCATCCAAACCACAAGATGGATGCTCCCAGAAGAACAAATGGGATGTTGTGGGTGCGATATGCGGTCTTCTCATATCCACGGCGTTTGCCAAGCAGAAGGGAGAGCACCAGACCACTGACACCGGAACTAATATGTACAACGTTTCCTCCGGCAAAATCAACCGATCCCAGAACTTCTCCTAAAAATCCGCCTTTGCCCCATACCATATGAGCCATCGGATAATATACGACGATCAGCCACAAAGCGATAAACGCAAACAAGGCTTTAAATTTCATTCGGCCTGCCACGGAACCCGTGATCAATGCCGGTGTTATGATGGCAAACATCATCTGAAAGGCTGCAAAAAGTGTCGCCGGGATCGTATCGGCATAAGCCCCCGGTTGTGCTCCAAGCCCGCTTAAACCAACTTGTTTCAGATTTCCGACAATTCCTCCCAGATCTCCGCTGAAGGAAAGGGAATACCCAAAGAAAATCCACATGGCGGCTGCCAGTCCCATGATAAAAAACGAAGAGATCATTGTATTCAATACATTTTTTCTCCGTACTAAACCTCCGTAAAAGAATGCAAGTCCCGGCGTCATAAAAAATACAAATGCCGTTGCAATCATCATAAATCCCGTATCTCCAGAATTCAACATAAAAATACCACCTTTCTTTGTGAAATAGAAAAGACGCCCCTACCTCTGTAGGAGCGCCCTTGCTCTTGACAGAAAAAGCATAGCACATTTTCTACTACTTTTCAAGTACTTTTTTTAAATTTTATTCTTATTGGTGAGTAGCCAGATTCTCAAAATCGGCTCTTGCCATACGGAAAATTTCCATTAATTTAGGAGAAAATACCCCACATTCACCATTTACGATCATACGAAATGCTTCCTGCGTAGAATAAGCATCCTTATAACATCTTTCATTTACCAGGGCATCGTAGACATCTGCGATAGATACTAACTGTGCAGACAATGGGATGTCCTCGCCGGCAAGACCATCCGGATATCCTTTTCCATCGTACCGCTCATGATGATGGCGGCAGATCTCATAACTTGCCTCCATGGATTTGCCGCTCCAGTTGTTTTTGATGGCATCCAGCAGTTCACACCCACGGATCGTATGTGATTTCATATATTCAAATTCATCTTTTGTCAACCGCCCCGGTTTCAGAAGAATTTTATCGGGGATCGTAATCTTTCCGACATCATGAAGCGCACTTGCTGCTACAATCGTGTCAATACTCTCTTGTGTAAGTCCGTATTCCGGGTATTCCTGCATCACACGTTCTGCCAGGATCCTTGTGTAGCCTTTTACACGCTGAATATGCTCGCCGCTCTCCAGATTTCGGTACTCAACTACCGTACCAAGCATGTCAATGATCTCTTCATTACGACGCTTCAACTGCTCTGTCTGCATACGCAGCGTCCGATACGCTTTGCGCAGAACATCGGTCTGCTCTTCCACTTTGGCTTCCAGTTCTGTTTTATATTCAAAATAACCAACTACGTTTTTCACACGCTGTTTGATGATATAATTGTTAAACGGTTTGGCGATAAAATCCGATACTCCAAAATCAAAACAGCGTTTTTCCACTTCGATCGAAGTATCGCCACTGATAACAAGCACGGGAATCCTGCTCAGAATTTCTCTTTGCTTCAATCTCTGCATCACGCCAAAGCCGTCAAGTTCCGGCATGATCAGATCCAGAAGGATTGCGGATAACTGATCTTCTTCTTTGCGGATGATGTCCAATGCCTGTTTTCCATTTTCTGCCTCTATTACATTATAATCGGATTCCAAAATCATTCGCAGCATATCTCGGTTCATCTCGATGTCGTCAACTACTAATATCGTATTCTTCATCTTTGTATTTCCTCTCTTCTATCAGTTTCCATTTCGGTATATGCGAATGGTATTTGTATTAGCATCGTTTCTTAATATAATGTTGTCAACCTGCTCTGAATGCCATATCACTCCGTTAATTTCCACACATACGCCTGTGAACATGCGTCCTTGTACTACAACTTTTGCTATCCTTCGCCTCTCACGCTGTCTCTTAAACGCCTCACGTCCATTTACAATTTTTCCCAGTTCTTTCTCTTTTGTATAAATGGCATCTTCCAGTTTAAGATAGATCGGATTTTGATTTCGAACTTCCGGTGGATATTTTCGCCGGATCTCTTTATAGGCATTTCGCAGAAGCAGCAGCTCATGCTGTACTTTTTTCTCCCGGCCGGCAAGAGCGGCATCCTCTTTTGAAACTTTTAAACTGCTGCCTAATTTTAACTTTGTTGCAATTCCTTTTTCATTCCCGATATAATAAGCCTCGATCCGATCCGACGCCGTCGCACGTCCGCCCATAAGGACGCCGTTTTTACCGGAAATGGTAATGGATTCTCCCGCTTTGAGATCACTATTTAAGCAATAATTAGCCCGGATTTCCCTGCCTGTGATAATCTTGGAGGATTCAATGTATGGAAATCAATGAATCATCGTGCTTGCACGTAAGAGGCTTTGACTTCCATACATTTAGATCCTAATAGGGCTTCCCTCCCCTATGAGCATTTTTAGCCTTGTCAAAGGCGAGAAAAGACACAAAGTGTTCGAAATGCGAATGTGCGGGGAGGGGTATCCTGAATAATTTCTAATTTATAGAATATCCTCTGCTTATTTCAATGTCAACGTCTGCCCCGCACTTTCCTTATTTTTTCTATTTTTTTTATATTTTTTTTACATAGTTCTTGTCGCATTTCTCTTTCTATGTTAGAATAGACTAAATAATTTTAATATCAGAAAGGAGTTTATTATGACAGGGATTATTATTGCCGCAATTCTCGTTTTTTTAGCAATCCTTATGATTGTCTGCTACAACAAACTTACAAAGGAGCGCATCACAGTAGATGAAGCATTTTCAACCATGGATGTTTATCTGAAAAAACGTTTTGATCTGATTCCGAATCTTGTCGAAACGGTAAAAGGTTATGCCAGACATGAGGCAGAGACATTATCTTCCATTGTCAGCAAACGAAGCCAGGGTTATGCCGGGATGACGCCTGATGAAAAAATCAGCACCAGTGCTTCGATCTCACAAATGCTTCCTAAGATCATGGCTCTTGCGGAATCCTATCCGGATCTGAAAGCCAATGCAAATTTTCAGAATCTGAGTATGCAGTTAGAGCGCATGGAAGAAGATATTGCAAACTCACGCAAATATTACAATGGAGCCGTGAAGCGTTACAACACATCCGTGCAGACGATTCCATGTAATATTATCGCCGGGATTTTCCACTTTGAAACTAAACCAATGTATGAAATTGACAATAGTGAACAACGAGAAAATGTAAAGGTGAATTTTGAATGAAATCTATAAAACAACTCTTCCTGTGTTGTGCGCTGTTCGTCCTGTCCCTCTGCCTGACACCGGCACAGGCGCAGGCTTCTGCCTTTGCGTACGACATAGAAAATTACGATGTTTCCATCCGGGTTACCCCGCAAAACACCTATGAGATCACAGAAAAACTCAGAGTAAATTTCAAAGAGGAGCGCCATGGTATTTACCGTAAAATACCTCTTGAAAATGAAGTGGAGCGTGCCGATGGCAGTACTTCCATCACTCATGCCCGGATCTCTGACATTGACTGTGGAGAAGATGACTATTCTACAAGCCGGGAAAACGATAATCTTGTCATTCAGATCGGTGACGAGGACGTTACTCTGACCGGCTTGTACGATTACACGGTTTCCTATCAGTATCATATGGGAAACGATGTGCTGCCGGACATAGATGAATTTTATTTTAATATCATCGGTTCCGGCTGGACGGATACTACGATCAGCAATGTCACATTTACGATCCAGATGCCGGACTCCTTTGACGAGGAAAATCTTGGAATGAGTTACGGCACTTACGGATCCGAAAATTACGAAGATCTGTATTACTATATAGAAGACAATACGATCTACGGCGAACTGGATCCTTCGGTCACATTAGGCCCCAGGGAATGCGTCACCGTACGTCTGGAACTTCCGGAAGGGTATTTTGTAAAGACAGACACGACTCCATGGTTTGCGTATATCGCAATCGTTCTCGGTATCCTTTCGATCATCGCCGCCTTCCTTATGTGGTGGTTTATCGGACGAGATGATCCGGTTGTCGAAACCGTTGAATATCATGCACCGGATGGCATGAATTGTCTGGAACTGGCATTTGCCTATAAGGGAAGCGCCTCAAATCAGGATGTAATTCCGCTTCTCATTGAGCTGGCAAGACAAGGTTACATCTCCATCTCTTGTGAAAACAAGAAAGGAACGGATTTTTCAATCACTCTTATCCGGTCTTACTATGACGGGGAAAAAGAGAGTGAACGCCTTTTTTTCAACGGCTTAAAGAAAGTTGCAACAGGCCCGGTCATCCATAAATCAGACTTGAAAGACAAATTTTACAAAACCCCGGAGGCGATCCTGAAAACAATCAATACACACGAAAATAAAGCAAAACTTTTCCATTCTAATTCCTTAAATAAGGGATGGATCCTTTTTGCTTTCGCCGTTATTGTATTCGGATTTGCTTACTTTCTGCCGGGATATGAATATTCGTATGACTGGCTGGAACTCATATTCGGTCTGTGCAGCATCGGAGTATTTGGCACCGGTATTTATATGCTGTGTGCCAGCGCGGGGCAGAAGTCTGGCATTCTGATCGGTGTTTTTCTCCTGCTGCTCTCGGTCGGCCTATCCTATCTGTTTGTATGGATTCCGGTCACATACGCCGACCGCTGGTATCAGATTGCCTGTATTTTTTCCTATATCACTTGTGCCATCCTGGTATTTTTCAGTGCGTTTCTGTCGAAACGAACCCCTTATGGCACAAAAATCCTCGGACGGATCCGAGGATTTAAGAGATTTTTGGAAACTGCCGAAAAGGAACGTCTGGAAATGCTGGTGGAAGAAAATCCTGATTATTTTTACGAGATTCTTCCGTACACCTATGTACTGCACGTTTCCGATAAATGGGTGAAACATTTCAAATCAATCGCTTGTGAACCACCTTCATGGTACGAAAGCAATAATGATTCCTATTTTGATGTAATCGCCTTTCAGCATATTATGCATTCAACTCTTACGTCTGCAGCCAGTTCCATGACCTCCTCACCGGAGAGCGCCAGTTCCAGCGGCGGTGGATTTTCCGGCGGCGGCTCTGGCGGCGGTGGCGGCGGTTCCTGGTAAGGTATTTAATGGCATTAATCTTCGTCTCTGGCGATCTCACGGGCAACCATGATCGCCAGAGCAGTGATCATTGCCAGATATTTTTTCTCGTATACAATAACTACGGAATTATCAAAGATCAAATTGTCTAAACGAAGCTCCAGATCGTCCATCACGGCACCGACCGGTTTGTCATTTATGGAAACAAGATAGTTATATCCAATGCTTCCTGCATACTCTTCCAGTTTCAATGTTCCTTCCGCAATATCCATCTGAAAACGATCTTTTGCCATTGTAAACTGCTTTTCCAATATTCCGATCATTTCCCCATTTTGATAAAAACGATAAGTCGGCAGTGCATTCAATATCTCTTTTGTAACCTTAAATACTTCATTTCCCACCTGGTCAAAAATACGGAATGTACGAAGCGGCATCGTTCCTTCGACGTGATAGATTAAGTTTCCCTTGCTGTCCTGCAGATCAAACTGCTGACCGGTCAATTTGAAATCTTCCGTAAAGGTATATACTTCGGAAGGAGTGGATTCCTTTATCGGAAGCACTTCGCCGGTCTTTCGGTAATTCTTGATATTTTCAAACAACTGTTTCTGTAACAGCATAATGTCCGAGCTGATACACAATTTTTCTGAGATATCATTTCCGCTATATGGGTTATATGGTTTGATTGGCTGCGTCAATGGCTGCTTGATCGCCCATTCTAAAAAGGTATAACCAAGGTAACCAAGATTTCCTTTGTCATTCAACCAGAAATACAGGTACTCCCCCGAATCATCCGGTCCAAAGATCAATGCCTTCTGCCGCATCGTCTTCATCTTAGCCAGATACGGACTTCCGAGCGGTGTATCCAATTCCTTATATGCGTCATAGATTTTCTCAATTGTCATCGGCTGATTAAAGGCAATCATCTTAATCATATCGTTTGATTTTTCATACGAATGTGGTGAAGACATATACCAGACAGCTCCTCCCACGATCAACACAATCGTTCCGACTGTGATCAGAACAAGGCTTTCATTTCCTTTTACAATAATTGCCAATCCGCCAACAATTCCACCAACTCCGATCAGTTTCAAAAGCCAGAATCTTACTTTCAGACCTGCACTTAACTCACGGTATTCCTGCCAGCCGCTCTTGGCATTTTTCCCTGCATTTTTTGCATTAGTGCGAATGCTTCTTCCCGATGGCGTAAAGTAGCCAATTGCCAGACAGATCAAAGCCAGCACGATTCCGACCAGGACAAATGACGCACTGTCTGCCGCCACATAATTATCGATAAACTCAATCATCGCATCGGCTCCGCCATAGACATAATATCTGTCTTCCATATAGGAAAGCATCGGATGGATATCTGCCTTGCCATCTCCTACGGTCATAATGGCACTTAACGTATCCCCTTCCCGCAGTCCATAATAAACATAGCGGGTATTTCCTTCATAATTGCCCTCTCCATTTGGATAATAGGTTGTCAATTCCGGCAGTCCGTAAACGCTGTCATTGCTTACTTCAACGCCATTTCCCAGATCTGTCGTCAGATCCTCTGCTTTTACCTGATAGCTAAGGTCCTCGTTTCCCATCCAGTTGGAATCCCTGTCAATTTTATCACCGACTCCATCTTCATCCGGATATCGTTCTCCTTTTGCATAAAGATAATAGAAAGAACCATCGATGCCTCCCTGCGTATCCTGCACCATCGTTCCCACCGGCGAAATGTCCGTCACGATCATTTCCTGCGCCGGGCTTTGCCCCATATAGGAATCCAGATCCTGTCTGGAGATCACCGGATATTCCCTCATCTCTTCTGCTTTCTTTTTTGTCGATCCACTGTCTACTATCATGCCAGCTATTCCTGCCAGCACAAAAAAGACAGCGAGTCCGATCCATAGTTTCTTCATTTCTGATACCTCCGTTAAATTTCTATAAAAAATTGTAGCGAAATCGCCTGCAAACCGCAAGTGTTTCGCCACAATTGTAGATATATCAGCGAGATTGTTGTATTTCAGGGTGGGTGGCTCCTCTTCCGCAGGGCAACTCACCACTGGAATCACCTCATTTCCCCTCTTTCCGGGGTGGGTGGCTCATCTTCCGTAGGGCGACTCACCACTGGAACATCCTACTTTCCCTTCTTTCCGGGGTGCATGGCTCCCCTTCCATAAGGCAACTCACCACTGGAACCACCTCATTTTCCTTCTTTCCGGGGTGCATGGCTCCTCTTCCGTAGGGCGACTCACCACTGGAACCACCTCATTTCCCCTCTTTCCGGGGTGCATGGCTCCTTTTCCGCATGGCTGCTCACCACTGGAACCACCTGCTTTCCCCTCATTCCGGGGTGCATGGCTCCTTTTCCATAAGGCGACTCACCACTGGAACTGCCTGATTTTCTTCTTTCCGGGGTGCAGCCGGTTTACCCGCGTCCCAGTATCGCATCCATGTCCTGCTCCGGCGCAGTGATTGGCTGGAGATTATACGCATCTACCAGATATTTCACCACATTTTCAGACATAAATGCCGGCAGGGTCGGGCCAAGATACATATTTTTCAGTCCCAATGACAAGAGGGTGAGAAGAATACATACCGCCTTCTGCTCATACCACGAAAGCACGAGGGTAAGCGGCAGTTCATTGACCGCGCAGCCAAACGCATCTGCCAGCGCAAGAGCCACTTTGATCGCACTGTACGCATCGTTACACTGTCCCATATCGAGAATACGCGGGATTCCGTTGATCTCGCCGAGGTCAAGATCGTTAAATCGGTATTTTCCACAGGCAAGTGTCAAAACGAGGGAATCCATCGGTGTCTGTTTGACAAAATCGGTGTAATAATTTCTTCCCGGATGCGCCCCATCGCAGCCGCCCACCAGAAAGATATGCTTAATGTCTCCCTTTTTGATGGATTCGATAATTTTCTCCGCATGTGAAAGTACGGCACCATGCGCGAATCCGGTTGTCAAAATATGACCGCCATTGATACCGCTCATGCTGCGGTCATGCTCATAGCCGCCCAATTCCAGAGCTTTTTGAATCAACGGCGTAAAATCTTTCTTTCCATCCTTGTCTCCCGTTATATGGATCAGCCCTTCATATCCAACCACGGATGTTGTATAGACGCGGTCACGGTAACTTGGACGCTGTGGCATCAGACAGTTGGTTGTAAACAGGATCGGCGCCGGTATATCTTCAAATTCTTTTTGCTGGCTCTGCCACGCCGTTCCAAAATTTCCTGCGAGATGTTCGTACTTGTGAAGTTCCGGATATCCGTGCGCCGGAAGCATCTCACTGTGCGTATAAATATTAATTCCCTTGCCTTTTGTCTGCTCCAGCAATTGTGACAGATCTTTCAGGTCGTGCCCGGAAACTACGATAAACGGCCCTTTTTTAATATCAACCTGCACTTTTACCGGGGTCGGCGTTCCAAACGATGCCGTATTGGCATGATCGAGCAGCTCCATACACTGGAAATTCATGCGGCCAAATTCCATGATAAGTTCAATCCACTCTTCCACCGAATGTTCTCTGTTGATCTCACATAATCCTTTGTAAAACCAGGCTGTAACCGCATTATTTTCAAATCCAAGATTCATGGCATGATGCGCATACGCAGCCATCCCTTTTAAGCCAAATAACAGCGTTGAGCGGAGGGACACGATGTCGTTTGCCCCCTCCCACAAAGAAACCACCTCAATGTTGTCATTTCCAATTTTTTCCTTTTCGTTTTTGACCCGTTCTGTAAATTCTTTGATCGCCTCATTATCAAAATTTACATTGGTCAGTGTGGTAAACAGTCCATCCATTAAAAGACGATCTGCCTCTTTCGTATGCTGTCCGTGTTTTTCCGCTGTCTCAGCCAGACGAATCAACTCATACACCAGCTCATCCTGTAATTTTGCCGTCTCCGGCTGTTTGCCACAGACTCCGGTATTGACACAGCATTTATTTCCGGCTGTCTGCTGGCATTGAAAGCAAAACATATTTGACATAATTTACCTCCGTTTTTTCTTTTAATGGAAGTATTGTCATTTTCCGTAAATTCTATTCTCTCACTCCAGCAGTTCAAAACCGGCATCATATAACGCTTCATTCATCTCGCCGACCGAAGATCCCTGTTCCAGTCCGTACAAAATAATGCTGTCCCGCTGATTTCTCGGATACAGCACGGACACTCCGACAGCCCGCAGAAAATACTGCGTTTCTTCAATATTTAACTTCATTGCCGCGCAGATCGCGAGCAATTTGTCCCGTGAAGGATTCTGCCTCTCTCCATTTAAAATGTGATACACATAAGAGCGGTCCAGTCCGCTGTCCCTCACAATGTCAGCCCGTTTCAGCTGCTTTTCCTGTATTATTTTTTCCAGATATTCTGCGATATCGATGTTCATAAATTCATCCTGATTTTCCGCCATATACTGGTCCACACTATTTGACTTTTTCAAAATCTGTAAAAGTTCTCCTGTAGGCTTGTGAAATTTTGTAAATTTCATCCCGTCGTACCCCCTTATCCATTGACACCATTTCTAAAGATTATTATAATATAAGTAGTTACATTTCACAATACAGAAACGGAGCAGACTTATGGAAACGGACGAAAAAATACTGGCTAAATTAAACACCTCCACTGAGTACAATACCTGGCTTGTCAAACGCGACAGCTTTATTTTTGTGCGGAAAGAACTTCCCCTGACTCAATATGAAACGATGGAAACGTTTTACTCTCTGCGGAGTAAAATATCTTCCGATTTTATTGTCAATATTTATAATGTTTCCGCCACGGAGGATCTTTGTTTGATCGAAGAGGAATGGATCGCCGGAACTACCATTGCAGAATACCTGGATAAGGGTCTTCCTTTTTCTTCCGACGAGACAAGACAATATGGCATTGAGATCTGCCGCGCCCTTTGCTGGTTTCACATACATCATATGGTCTTTCGGGATCTCAAACCCTCGAACGTGATCATTTCCAATTCCGGCCATGCGGTATTGATCGATCCCGGTATACTCCGTCTGCGTAAACCAAATCAAAACAAAGACACGGTTATACTGGGAACTCCGGGTTACGCTGCACCGGAGCAGTATGGTTTCCTGCAGACCGACCATCGTACCGACATTTACGCCCTGGGTGTTTTGTTAAATAATATGCTGACCTGCGCCATGCCAAATGAACAGCTGACAACACATGCAAATTTTCAGAAGATCATCCGCCGCTGTATCTCCATTGATGCAAATAACCGTTATCCTTCCTGCCATCCTTTGCAAAAAGATCTGGAAAATATTGTAATTGAAGGCAGTCCCCGCATCGTTCTCTTTTTCCGCCACCTTCCCGGTTTTCGTTCTGCACGCCTGCCTGATATGCTTGCTACTTCTATTTTGTATCTTTTCATTCTTTCGATGCTATACTATTTCATTCTTTCACTTGTCGACTGACAGGACACCACAAGCCTTCTTTTTTGCGATAAAATCGTATTGAAAAGAAAACAATTCACGTGAAATTGTTCGTATTTTTTTCAAGGAAATTTTCCAATGCAAAATCTCCTGATTTTTGTTAGGATAATTTTGTACAAAAGGAGGCAGTCATATGACTAATAATGCGAATACACTTATTACTCTAAAACCACAGGATCTTGCCGGAGATTATGCCGACATTGCCGAGATCATTGGCGTGGAAAATACCAAGCTTTTATATAAGCACTACAAGGGACAACAGATTACATTTCCACAGCGCTTTTTTTCAAAAAAATATGTTGCACTTCAAACAAAACGGGAATTAAAAAAAGGGGATTGCACTCTTCCGCAGCTTGCAGTAAAATATGAATATACAGAACGGCGTCTTCGCCAGCTTTTAAAAGAGTATACATAAGGAGCTGCTATGGATCTTATCGCTTATTCCTATTTGGAACTATTTTTGTTTTTCCCAATTTTATCCATATATCTTTTTATCCAGAAAAAACACCCTGACTGGAAAGGGTTGCTTTTTTTCCAGATAACCGTTTCTACTATCCTTGCGAGTTCTGTTGTTCTGCTTATCGGAGGACTCTTTTTCCCCTCCACCTCAACAACTCAAACCACCCGCGACAACCCACCATCTCCATCTCCTTCTCCTACTTCTATTCTGACTAAAAAAGAGCAGGAATACCTTCGTATCTCAGCAAATATCCGAGCCGGTAACTACGATCACGTTCTGGAAGACATCCATGATCTTTATCCTGATTTTACAACCGATGACGTCGAACTTACCAGCCGCTTTATCCTCCTCCGGCTGTATTATGAGAAAACCGGAGACAAGGAAAAGGAAAAACAATTAATGCTGGATTTCAAGAAAAATAAAGAATTATATAATGCTGACAGCAACCTGCCAATCCGGCAGATTATCACAGAACGGCTGGCGGCACTGGAAAAGGAATAATGACAATATTTACATAGTAAAGATTTACTTTGGCAAAGCGTATAAGACAATTTTATACGCTTTTTGTCTTGCAGACTGAACAACTTTATATGCTTTTTGTCTTGCGAACTGAACAACTTTATATGCTTTTTGTCTTGCGAACTGAATAACTTTGTCCAAGATACAAAACAAAGAGGCATAAGCACCTCAAATCTGCGCTTATGCCTCTTTGTTTTAGGAATAATATCTTTTCTTTAACTTATAAACACCATCTACATCGCTATTTTTGATTACCACTTTCTTTTTGAAAACTTTCATCTTCATCTTGCCCAGACGATAAACATTTTTTTGTGATGTTTTTTTAACTGACCCATCGCCCCAAGGATGCTTACCAGTTGCCGTGTACAGATAAGATATTGAATAATTTCCTACATCTTTTCCATCTGGGCTTGAATACTGATTTAATTGTAATACATAATACTCTCCGGGACCAAGTTTGCAGCGATACTCTCCGGCAAAATATATTCTTTTTGCCGCAGATGCTGAATTACCGTTTATTGTTGATGCCAGCAACACAAATGCCATTGCAATACAAAATATTTTTGTGATTCTTTTCATAGCGCGTCACCTCCATTTATTTTGTTTTCTTTTTCTTAACAGCACTCCACTTACCACGTACTGTTTTGTCATAAGATTCCGATACGGCACGAACACGAACAAAATATGTTTTCTTTCTCTTTCCTTTAAATGTCAATTTTGTTCCCCATTCTTCGTAGGAATCTTTTCCCTTGGTAAAGGATCTGTTTGTCGCGAATTGAACTTCATAATAATCCGCTTTTTTAACCTTCGCCCATTTTACAGTAAGTTTTTTCCTGGACGCTTTGATACTCTTTATCTTTGCTTTTCCCAGTATAACTTTCTTTTTCTTTGATACTGCCTTTATCGTCACGCATACGGAATCTTTTTGTCCCGTCTGTGTTTCTGCGGTGATGCGGGTTGTCCCGGCTTTTATCCCGGTTACTGTTCCCTTTTCATCTACGGTGGCAATTGCCGGATCGGCTGACGTCCATTTTACCTTTTCCGTTGAACCTACCGGATTAAGTTCGTATTTAAACGTATGAGTGGAACCGGCATTAATTTGAGTCACATAAGTGCCTTCTGTATAACTATAAGACCCCTTATTGGTTATTTTAATGGAATTGCATGGAATTATGACCGATATTTCACATTTTCCTTCCACGCCGTTAGCCGATTTTGCCGTGACTACGGCTTCTCCCAGAGAGACTGCCCGCACTTTTCCTCTTTGATCGACAGTCACTACACTGTCATTGGAAGAACTCCACTCGACATCTTTTTTTGTCGCATTTTCCGGACTGATGGCTGCGGTAAGATCTTCGGTATCTCCCTTTTCCATAACAAGTTCTGTCTTTGACATTGTCACTGCTGAAACCGGAATTTCATTTACTGTAATCGAAAAGGAATCCGAAGCACCCGATTTACTAAGCATAATATTCTGCGCGCCAAGCTGCATCATATCATAGGTTCCCAGCATACTGTCATCCATACTTACCGTCGCCTGAAAACCATCTTCATAGGTAATCTGCACCTCTCCTCCGGATAAGGAAATTTTATCTCCCTGATTGTAAACCAATTGATCCGGCTGCTTCACGATACTCAGTTGCTTGATGCGTACCTGCGGACAATTTCTCAACTGTGGATATAAATAATTGTGATATGGATCAATATCCCATACCGTGCTAAAATCAAAGTTTGTAAAATAATTTTTGTTTTTCATTTGAGTATCAGTGAGAGGGGTTCCTTTACTCGTCGAATTTCCGGTTCCAATTAGATAAAAACTATTAAAACTTGAATTTTTTTCACTCCTATCATTAATAATAGCTGCACCTTCTCCATTATTAATTTCCCCCAAATTATAACAATAATTGGCCGTTCCATAACTAGTCCATCTATCAAATACCTTCGCATTAGTAATCCCACTACATGAGGACACTTTGGAAGTTCCATCATTCTTAACAGCACTTATTTCAGCAAGATTATAACTATTCGAAACTTCTCCTTGATATCCAACAATTCCTGCAACCATTGTTACGTCATTACTTTTCACTTTAATGCTTCCACTTACAAAACATTCCTCCACAGTAGCCCCTTCCGCAGCAATCGCACCAATTATTGTATATCCTGCTGTAACACTGGATGGTTTCACACATTGTACATCAATATCGACATCAATCAATCCCAAATTTTCCACATTCGCATCTGACGCCTTACCAAAGAGACCTATTTCAGCAGAATTATCATCATCACCTAGCGTTCCGTAAATATGCATACCCTTGATATAATGTCCGTTTCCATCAAATGTACCACTAAAATTCTTAATCGGTACCCATCCGTTTCCGGTATCAATGGATCCGCCCGGTTTGGTAGCATCTGTCATATCAATGTCATTCATCAAAATGTAATTTCCCTTGGGATTACTTCGAATCAGTGCCAGATCATCTAACGAGTTGATCGCCGTATATCCTTCCGGAACCACATTGGTTGACATTGCCGTCACTTTCTTTGGTGTATATCCACTCACAACAGACAACACCATAACAATTGCTAATACTATACTTGCTATCCTTTTTTTCATAAGGTATTCCCTCCATTTTTATTTTAATTTATTCTCGTATTTGAGAATGAATTTCGCATTGGCTTTTTCCACTGAATTTAATACGCTCTCATCAAATTCATCTGCTTCTACCGAACCAAAGTACCAGGATTGTTTGTCAAAATAAGCCTGCAGTTTTTTGTCGTTAAAGCGTCTGCCGTGGCGGGCATAGATCTCATTGCGGGCGATCCGGCACTGCTCTTTGGTTAAATACTCCAGATCAGCTTTTGTCACCGATTCGGTGTCGGAGTACGGTAAGATATATTCACTGTCGTCCTCATCATCGGTATCGTCTTCTTCATACGCATAGTCCGTATTCTCTTCCGGCTCCGGGGTTGGTTCCTCCGTTATAACCGGAGTTGGTTCCGTCTCCTCCTGCGTACTGCCTGTCTGCGTGCTGTCGGTCTGCGCAACGGTACCTGCTTCAAAAGCACTTTCATCTACATCGCCTTCGTCGATGATATTGTGCTTTTCTGCATATTGGTCAAATGCTTTTACAAGCATCGTACCGGTGATCAGGTTATTTTGCGGAACATCATTAAAACTCAATGCCCCTTGGGTAAATGTTCCCTCATCCATATCAAGTATAAATTGAAGTCTGGCTTTTACTTTCGTATCCTGATACAAACAATAACCGGTAAATTCAACTACCTCTTCCCCGGATTCTGCCTTGAAATACTTCCATTTGGCATCCTCAAAAAATTCATCCAATGCCTTTCCATAAGGCACTTTCGGATAACTTACCGGGTGTCCGTTTTTTACAAACAGTACATGTTCATCCTGCCTGTCCGTCACATCGGACACTTGATCGTTTATTTCATTTGCGGCATCGGTAACATTTTTTTCAACCGAAGAAGCACTGCATCCGGCTAAAGTCAAAGAAACCGCCATACATACAGCGGCTATACCTAGTTTTCTTCTCATACCTTCTCTCCTCCTTTCTTTCCCATTTTACCAATTATTGTCGAAATATCATTGGTAAATTACAAGATTTTTTTCACGCAAAAAAGCACCACAAAGGTGCTTTTTTATGTGTTTCATTTCTTAAACTGCGACTTATAAACCTATAAATTTTTCTGTACCTTTTCGTTTCAGCCAGAGATACAATCCGGCAGAAATCAGTACAAATACAAGTGTCACCAGAGACAGATATCCAATTTCTCCCAGTTTCTTTCCACCGGCAAAATACAGTCCAACCATCCCAACTGCAACAGCCCACCCGCCAAACATGGAAATGACAACGCTGAGGCTCTGTTTGATCGGTGCAAGTTCATTTGTCCACGTAAGGTTCGGCATATTGATTCCGAGAAACAGTCCAAATACCGTCAGCATTACTGTAAATATGAGCGGAAGAATCAGGATAAACAGGCTCTGGACAACATCAGCGCGCACACATACAACGATACACACTTCACACAAAAATACCGGAATTCCCGTTAATAAAAGCTGCATCGACAATTTTGCACGAAGAATATTCCACGGTTTTACCGGCAGCGACTGAAGGATCCAGAGATTTTTCCCTTCCAGAGATACCGACGGTACTACCATATCATTCATCGAAGCCAGCAGACATACCGCTGCGACAGCAATAATAACGATAATTCCCCCCATCTGTTCTCTTTCCAAAAATTGTAAAATGTTTTGTAATAGAGAACGTCCTTTGACTAAAACCACGATTGCCAGTATCGGCATTAAAACCGTACCGAGTCCACAGTTCAGCATATAATTCGGACTGGAAGTAAACCGCCGGAATTCTTTTGTAAGAAGTGCCCCAAACTCGCTCTTTCTCTTTTCCTTCTTTTCACGGTAAACAACTTTTTCCGTCTTTCCGGTCGCCGTCGCGATATGGATAAAACTTCTGGAAAGAAGATAAAATGTCAACAGGGCAAGGACGGCTATCGCAATTGTAAAAAGAAGCATTGCCACAACATCGCCCTCGCCAATCCGTCCAAACAGATAGAGTGGATAAGCACTGTCTTTTACTTTACCGCCGTAGATCAAAGCATTTTGCAGCAAATACTGGATGACTTTCTGCGCTTTAAAATAGATAAAGTAATACAGGGCAAAAAATGCCAGCGAAAGTATCACCGTAATAATACTCTTATTTTTCAATTTCAAACTTATTTTTGCCACGCACCATCCCAATGCACAAGACAATATAAGGACGATAACGGAAATAAGTGCGATGAGAAGGATCGATCCAAACACGCCTGACGGTGTAACATCTGCCACTACCCAGTACACAACGGCTGCCGGCACGATTACAACAGCGGAATACATCAATCCCATAAGATAAACGCCCATGAGTCTTGCCGCCAGTATGCTCCGCACCGGGATCGGCATGGATAAAAGCAGATCGTTGTCCTTTGAAAGGTACAGTCCGGAAAACGTGTTAAATACACTGCCAAATGCTCCCAAAGCGACCGCGATCATGCTCATGATCAAAAAATACAGCCAGCTCATATGTACCTGTGCAAATGGTTTACACAACTGCACGGATAAAAAAGAAAACATACCGCCCAAAATACCGGCCATGATCGCGGCATACATCAGGAAAAAGAGAATTGTCGAGATTCTGGAACGCTTTTTGTTCTTTTTTGCATCATAAAAATAAACGCGGAAAATCTCTGTCATCTGTTTTTTTACTAAAATTCCAAACATTATTCTCCCTCCAATTCCAAAAATACCTCTTCCAGGCTGTCATCGCCTTTTACTTCTTCCATCGTACCGGAACGGATCAATTTTCCATTTTTGATAATCGCTACTTTATCACAAAGTTTCTCTGCCACTTCCAGCACATGCGTCGAGAAGAAGATGGCTCCACCCTCATCACAAACTTCCCGCATCAGCCCCTTTAACAGATGGGAGGCTTTCGGATCCAGTCCGACAAACGGTTCATCCATCAGGATCAGCTGCGGTTTATGGATCCATGCTGAAATTATCGCAAGTTTTTGTTTCATACCATGCGAATACGATGCAATCGGCTGGGCAAGATCGGAAGTAATCTCAAAAAGATCGGCATATTTACGGATGCGTTCCTGTCTTGTTTTCTCGTCTACTTCGAAAACATCCGCTATAAAATGCAGATATTTGATTCCCGTCATAAATTCGTACAAATCCGGGTTATCCGGAATGTACGCAATCTTTTTTTTGCATTCTAACGGTGCTTTTTCGATGGATTCACCATCGATCCGGATCTCTCCCGCGTCAAATTGTAAAATTCCGACAATGGACTTCAATGTCGTCGTTTTTCCTGCTCCATTATGTCCGATGAAGCCATAGATCTCTCCTTTTTTAATATGCAGAGACAGATCATCGACTGCCTTTTTTTCTCCGTACTGTTTTGTTAAATGTTCTATTTTTAACATTTTCTCACTCTCCTCTTATTCATTTAAAAACTCCCGCCGGTATTGTGACGGTGTCATACCTTCTTTTTTCTTAAAGGCTTTGGTAAATACACGGTAATCCCCATATCCAGACCGCTGCGAGATCTCGGCCACGGAAGCAGCTGTCGTAACAAGCAGTTTCTTTGCCTGCTCCATCCGGATATTGGTAAGGTAGGATAAAAAATTCACACCGATCTCACTCTTAAATAACTGGCTGATGTAGGCGCTGCTAAGATGGAAGTTTTCTGCTAACACGTTCAACGATATCTCTTCTTCCAGATGTTCCTGCATATACCGGATGATTCCGGTGATCACCCGGTCATCCTCTTGTCCCGAGTCCTTGGATGTCTTTTTTTCATATAAGGAAATTTTCAAATGATCGAGACACGATCCAAATTCCTCATAATTTACCGGTTTTAATATATAATCTGTGATCCGTAACCGCAATGCTTCCCTGCAATATTCGAAGTCATCGTATCCGGACACGATCACAAATGCCATATCCGGATATTTAAGCCGGCTCATCTGTATCACTTTCAAGCCATTCATGATAGGAATGTTGATATCCATGATCACGATATCCGGTTTGTTCAGATCGATCTGGGTCATGGCTTCCATCCCATCTCCCGCTTCTCCTATGATCTCGCAGTCATGTGCCTCCCAGTCAAACAGTTTTTTAAATCCTTCCCGAATCATGATCTCGTCGTCTACCAGCAGTACTCGAAATTTTTTCATTGTCTCACCTCTTTCCATGGCAGTTCTATATGGGCCGTGACGCCCCCTTCCGGGTTTTCGGTATAATTTAACCCATATTCTTTACCGCAGAGCAATTTGATACGCTTTTGTACATTCAAAATGCCGATGCTGTTTCCCTCTAGCTTTTGTTCTTCTTTTGCATAATGCAGAAGCATCTGCTCAATGTCTGTCCCTTTCCCCTGCTCAAATCCACTTCCGTTGTCTTTTACAGATATTTCCATTCCCTGTATGGTCTTTTTCGCTGATATCCATATATTCCCAACATAGCCTTTGTTTTTCAATCCATGAAGCAGCGCATTTTCCACGATTGGCTGAAGGATAAAATTAGGCACCTCCGCACCGCCAAGATCGGGGTCGATATCATACCGGCAGTTGAGTTTTGGATAACGGTAACACATTAACTCCATATAAGCTTCCAAGAGGTCAAGTTCATCATCCAGCGTTACCATCTGTCTGTCAACTTTCACACTGATACGGAAAAAATCAACCAGTTTCATTAACAGATCCGCCACTTTCTTATCTCCATTGAGCTGCGCCTGAATCCGTATCGTATCCAATGTATTGTACAAAAAATGCGGATTTACCTGGCTTTTCAGATACAGCATTGACATTTTCTGTTCATTCAGTTCCGCACGCAAAGCATCCGGGTTTTCCAGGGTAAGATAAAACGAAAGTGTCATCAGGGCAATGCCCATCCCACTGATCAGCCATTCATGGCGAAGCCCCTGAAGAGCACATATGGTAAATTCTACCAGCATCGCCGTCCCGATCGCGAACTTCTTCTTCCGGTAAATGTGTTTCCAATTCATAATAAAGAGCAGACCACACAAAACCAGATAGAAGCCGACACTTACATAACTCACTACTACATAAAGCCCTCCGGAATAATTTCCTGCCGGGGTCTGATGATAATAGATTGGAAGTGCTGCTGCCCCGGCCACGCCAAGCAGCAGAAATGCCTTGGCTGACACATCCAGTTTTCTCCGTTTCCCTGTTTCTTCCTCTACCAGTATCGCAATATATTGATAAAACAAATACAAAACGACTACCATACTTCCGATAAACAGGCGGTGCAGTATCTGATTCAGCACTGCCGGCACTTCCTCCAGATGATTCACGGTATAAATCGTCGCCGCGTCCAGCATAAGATGTACCAAAACCACCACCAATAACAGGGAAAATACTTTATGTAATTGGGAATCTTTACGCTCTGCCGAGAAATACATATAGGCTACAAACGCAAGGATCAATATCAATGCAATTTCCATTCGAAGCATCCGGTTCTTCCTCCTTTGCTTCTCATTTTACATGATATTGATCCTTTTGAATAGGTCCATATTTTAGTTATATGTGTCTTTTTTTTATTTCTTCTTTACCGACACCTTTACTTTTACCATTACATCTCCACTCTTTACCGTGATTACGGTCTTTCCTGCTTTCACGGCTTTGATCTTTCCGGTTTTACTCACCTTCGCCACTTTTTTGTCCGAAGATTTATATGTTATCTTCTCCTGCGAAGTCAACGGTGTCAGTTCCGTCTTTATCGTAAAGGTTTTTCCTTTTTTAAGTGTCAACTTATAGTTTTCAATATTCGTCAGCTTCAGCTTCTCTGTCGCAACTTTTGTTTTCCGGACTTTCACTGAGGTGCTATAATATAGTTGTAACAGGGATGGCTAATAAGATATAATATAATAAAGAAAGAAAAGAGGTAGTTATTATGCCACAGAGTTACGCACCAGAATTTAAAAAGAAGATTGTCCGCCTCCACGCAGAGGAAGGACGAACCTAC
>CAKRDZ010000028.1 GCA_934316845.1 uncultured Eubacterium sp.
CTGCAAACAGAGAAAAATGGTGCTAGGACAACAGTCCTAGCACCACTTTGTCTACAGTCTGAACGGGACTGCTTTTACAGCAGTCCCGTTTTTATTCGTAATGTAATTTCTCCGGTTTGAAGCACTCTCTTACTCGTCGTCCCGTCGGTCTCTTCCATCTGCACGATCAAGCCGCCGTTATCATCGATATCCAGTGCCGCCGCTTCTTTCCATTCTCCATTTTCCTGAAGCCGCACCTGCTGCCCGATCACCATCGATCTCTCCCGGTATTCTTTGATAAATTCCCGCGAACTTAACGTATCATAAATTTCCCAGAACGAATTCAAAATCGCCGCCACCAACTGGTTTCTCGGAATGTGTTCTCCATTTTTTTCCAGTGAGCCGGCACGATCCCTGATTTCTTCCGGAAAATCCTCGGTGCGGTAATTGATGCCGATTCCGACAATCGCCGAATCAATCTTTCCCATCTCAAAATTGGAAATGGCTTCGGTCAAGATCCCACAGATTTTTCTGCCATCGAGATAAATGTCATTGACCCATTTGATCTGGGTTTCCTTGTGAAGCACCTCTTTGATCCCGCGGCAGACCGCAACCGAAGCTGCCGTCGTAAGCAGCATGGCATCGTTTCCATCAAACGATGGATGCACAAGGATACTCATGTAAATGCCGGTCTTCGCAGGGGAGTAAAAATTGCGCCCCATACGGCCTTTTCCACCGGTCTGTTCTTCGGCAAGAATAGTCAGTCCATGCGGCGCCCCGTCGATCACACGCCGTTTACATTCTGTGTTTGTAGAATCCAGTATTTTATATACTTCCAGCGGATAACCGGCCGCCCGTTCATTTAAGTATAAGGAAATCCCCTCTTCATTTAACAGGTCATTTGTCTGTGGCAGACAGTATCCACGGTTATTTGCCGCCTCAATCTCGTAGCCTTCCTCGCGGAGAGCCTTGATCGCCTTCCAGATGGAAGTCCGCGAAACCTGCAGTCTGGCTGCCAGTTCTTCCCCGGAAATGTGTTCTTCTCTATTTGCCTCAAGAATGGCAAGCACTTCCGCCTTCACACTCATCGCCGCTCACCTCTTTTTCCTTTCGGATAATGTCATATTCCTGCAATGTACATTCGGTCTGTAATGTGATCTGCTGTCCCGGATGCGGGCAGCTGTCCACCTTTTCGCCCTTTTCATCCTGCATCGCAATCACTTTTGTCACAATGTTTTCGCCATTCGGTTTCATAATCTCCACTTCGTCACCGACGCAGAATTTGTTTTTCTGTTCAAAGACCCCTCTGCCGTCTTCCAGACTTTCGTGGATCGTACCGAGATACTCATACCCTTTCACATACGTATTATTGTCGTAGATCTGGCTGTCATGCGTCGTCGGCCCAAAGAAAAATCCTGTGGTAAACTGACGATACGTACATTTTGCGATTTCTTTTTTATAATACGGAATGTTGTCGATATATTTTTGCGGATCCTCGAAATAATCGTCAATCGCCTGCCGGTACGTCCGTGAAACGACCGCCACATAAAGTGCCGTCTTCATGCGGCCTTCGATCTTAAAGCTGTCAATCCCTGCCTTTACCAGCTCCGGAATATGCTCGATCATGCACAGATCTTTGGAGTTAAATATATACGTTCCGCGCTCATTTTCCTCTACCGGCAGAAATTCTCCCGGTCGCTTTTCTTCCATAATATAATATTTCCAGCGGCATGGGTGCGTACAGGCTCCGAGATTCGCATCTCTCCCTGTAAAATAATGGCTGAGAAGGCATCTTCCCGAATACGAGATGCACATCGCTCCATGCACAAACGTTTCAATCTCAAAATCCTCCGGGATATTTTTCCGGATATCCCCAATTTCTTCCAATGACAATTCTCTGGCCGTCACGACACGGGTTGCTCCCTGCTCCTTCCAGAAGCGGAATGTCATATAATTTACATTGTTGCTCTGCGTACTGATATGAATATCGATCTCCGGGCACACTTCCTTCGCGATCGTAAACACGCCGGGATCGGAAATGATCAAGGCGTCCGGACGAATCTCTTTTAATTCATGAAAATAAGCACGTACCCCTTCCAGATCACGGTTGTGGGCGGTAATATTGGCAGTGACGTACACTTTTTTGCCGCGCTCGTGAGCATAGGCAATTCCTTTTTTCATATCTTCCGCGGAAAAGTTTTTTGCTTTGGCGCGCAGGCCATACATTTCTCCACCGATATAAACAGCGTCAGCTCCGTATTCTACAGCTGTCTTAAGCACTTCCAGACTGTTGGCCGGTGCCAGAACTTCCGGTTTACTTCTCATTTTCATCGTCCTCCATTCTTGTACTGATCGTCATGCCGTCTCCTTCAGACAGGCAGATGGTTTCCAGTTTGTCATGATGCATCAACGTATATAAATATTCCCGCATTCTCGCATGGATCGTGCGGTCGCGCCGCGTGACGGCATAGCGGGATTCCAGTACATCCCGGTCATGCAGCACATTGTCCGAGATCAATACACCGCCCGGTTCAAGCAGTGTGATTACATTCGGAAGAAAATTGAGATACTGCCCTTTGGCGGCATCCATAAAGATAAAATCATATGTGCTTCCCCCGCTGCATAACTGCTGCAACACCTCGACGGCATCCCCTTCGAGAAGTTCAATCTGACCGGTCTTGTCAAATTTTCCCAGGTTTTTCCTTGCCTCGACAAGGCGCATTTCCACTTTTTCTATCGTCGTGATCTTCGACGTCTCCGGCAGACAATGCCGCATAAACAGAGCTGAATACCCGATCGCCGCCCCCACTTCAAGCACTCTCGCAGGCTTTCTCGTCTTTAAGAGATACCGCAGGACATCGCGTGTGGCACGACGAATAATAGGCACCTCTGTACGAAGTGCCTCTTTTTCCAACGCATTTAAATACTCCGGATAATCCGGCCGAAGTGAATCAAAATACACTTCTACTCTCTGTTCATCCATTATTTTACTTCCTTTACGATCTCATCTAAAATCTCATCATAGGTCATACTCGTATTTAATGTATACGTTTTCGCCTGAACAATGCTCTTTTTTCCCATTGACAGTTTCAGGCGTATATAGAAGGAGTAGGCGTTTGCCACAAGTCCTTCGGATTCGAGATTTTTGGCTACGGTAAAGAGGTCGTCCGATTCTGCCACCTCAAAATTTTTGTCATGGCCGGGCGGTGCCTCTGCGATCACGTCACCAAATACTTCATTGGCAAATGAATAGGTGCCACGGCAGGCATTGACTGCCAAAAACAAGACAATACTGTACAAAACAAGGTTCAGTACAAAGATAAGGATTCCCCGGATTAAAAATAATGCCGTCGTTCCTCTTCGTTCTGACTTCTCTGTCATACTGCCGCGCCTCCTTTCTGCCATTGTCTATCTTCTTTCCCCAAGAGGAAAATGTTTCCAATTTTTACCTATTCTTACACTTCCATAATGATCGGAAGGATCATCGGATTTCTCTTCGTCTTCTTCCAAAGGAAGTCATTGAGGGAGTCTTTGATCTCAGATTTAATCTTGCCCCAATCGGTAATTCCACGGTCAAACAGACGCTCCAGCGCAATATTTACAATTTCCAGACACTCGTCCATCAGATTTTCTGCCTCACGCACATAGACGAATCCACGCGAAACGATATCCGGTCCGGCAAGAACCTGTCCGGAACCATGTTCCATCGTCAGTACGACAACAAGCAGTCCGTTTTCTGACAAATGCTGGCGGTCGCGAAGCACGATATTTCCGACGTCGCCGACACCAAGTCCGTCTACCATGATTCCCTGTGCCTGCACTTCGCCGACGATCTTTGCACTGTCTTCTTTTAATTCCAGCACATTTCCGGATTTCATGATGACAACATTTTCTTTTGGAATGCCCATCTCCTGTGCCAGTTCTCCGTGACGTAAGAGATGACGGTATTCTCCATGAACCGGGATGGCAAATTTCGGACGTACCAGCGAATAGATCAATTTCAATTCTTCCTGACATGCATGTCCGGATACGTGCGCATCCTGGAAAATGACTTTTGCGCCCTTCATGGACAGTTCATTGATTACCTTGGATACACTCTTTTCGTTGCCAGGGATCGGATTGGAACTAAAGATAACAGTATCTCCCGGTTTGATCGTAACTTTACGGTGGATCGAAGCCGCGATACGTGACAGCGCTGCCATCGCCTCTCCCTGACTTCCTGTCGTTACGAGTACGATCTGGTCGTCGGGATAATTTTTCATCTCTTCAATACTGATGATAATATTGTCCGGTGCCTGTATATAACCAAGTTCTACCGCCGTATTGATAATATTTACCATGCTTCGTCCTTCAACGATCACCTTACGGCCATGCTTTCTCGCCGAATTAATGATCTGCTGGACACGGTCTACGTTTGAAGCAAACGTAGCCACGATAATACGGCTCTTTTCATTTTCATCAAAAATCGTGTCAAATGTCTTTCCAACGGTTCTCTCGGACATCGTAAAGCCCGGTTTTAATACGTTGGTACTGTCTGCCATCAGGGCAAGCACACCTTTTTTGCCAAGTTCACCAAAGCGGGCAAGGTCAATGCTGTCGCCATATACCGGTGTATAATCCACTTTAAAGTCACCGGTGTGGACGATCACACCTGCCGGCGTATAGATGGCAAGGGCGGCAGAATCCGCAATACTGTGGTTGGTACGGATAAATTCAATGCGGAAATCTCCCAGATTGATATACTGTCCGTACGATACTACTTTTCTTCTCGTCACACCCATCAAGTTGTGTTCTTTTAATTTATTTTCAATGATCGCCATTGTCAGGTTTGTCGCATAGATCGGAACATTTAACTCCTTCAGAACATATGGCAGTGCCCCGATATGATCCTCGTGTCCATGTGTAATGACAAATCCTTTTACTTTGTCTCGGTTGTCCTGCAGATACGTAATATCCGGGATAACCAGATCAACGCCTAACATATCGTCTTCCGGGAATGCCAGTCCGCAGTCCACTACAATAATACTTTCCTCTGTCTCAAAAGCCGTAATGTTCATACCGATCTGTTCCAAGCCACCCAAAGGTACGATACGTACTCTCTCATTTCCTGTCTTTACTTTTTTACTCAAAATTACACCTCTCTGTTCTCTTTATGATAATTCTACATCTTCTAATAACTCTTCAAAATATTTTGATATAATACGTAGTTCTTCCTCGTCTTCTACAATATCATACAGTACACTGTCATTTTCTTCCTCTGCCGCGCGTAAGATCAATGAAATCTCTTCGTCCTCTGCTTCTTCACTTTCCTCCTGTGACGGATCCACATTGGATACGAGCAGATATTGTCTTCCGGCGATATCCGCTTTTTCCCACACAAAAAAAGCATCCTCACTGCCATCCTCAGCGGTGAGCATAATTGTACCATCGTTTACCATGGTTTCCTCCTTGTTTACTTTTGTAAAGAATCCAGATATCCCTGCAGGATAAACGTTGCAGCAATCTTATCTACGAATTGTTTGCGGTTTTCGCGGCGTACATTGCCCTCTTTCAGCACTTCCATCGCAGATACGGTTGACAACCTTTCATCCCAAAAGATCACTTCCAAACCGGTTCTTTTTTCCAGTTTTTCCTTGAATTCCTCTGTTTTCTGAACGCGCTCGCCCGACGTATTGTTCATATTTTTCGGCAGTCCAAGCACGATTTTTTCTACTTCATATTCTGCGATCAGTGCCTCGATGCGAGCCAGTGTCTGACGCAGTTTTGTCTCACTTTTTCTCTTTATCACTTCTACGGGCTGCGCCGTAAGCAGAAGTCCGTCGCTGACGGCAACTCCTACAGTCACAGAACCATAGTCAAGTCCCATAATTCTCAATATACTTATTTCCTTAAATTATTCTCGATATAATCTTCCAAAAACAGTTCGATGATCTCATCCCGCTCTGCACGCATGATCAGACTACGTGCTCCTTTATGACTCGTAATATAAGTCGGATCTCCACTCATCAGATACCCAACGATCTGGTTTACCGGATTGTATCCTTTTTCTGTCAATGCCTCGTATACAGAAGCGATGATCTCACGTACATCATAATCTTTTTCCAAGTCTACTTTAAATAATTGTGTGTTGCCATTCTCTTGCTGCATTCTCTCTTCTTACTCCTTTCAGACTCCCGATATTTTTACGACCGTACTCATCAAAACATTACTTTTATTTTAATATACTTACGGAAAAATCGCAATACCTTTTTTCATATTTATGTGAATTTCCGTCTCACAAAATATTTTCTTTCTGCGCTACAAACGCTGCCATCTGGTTTTCTTCATGTTCCGTTTGATCTGCCGGTACGCCAAAACGCACATAGCGCTCGTTGTGCCCGGTCAGATAGGATTTTCCTTCAATCTGCTGGATTTCCTCAAAAAGCACGGTTACTTCTTTTCCGATGAAATACTGACGGTACTCCCGGTTCAGTTCTTCGACATCTGCAATCAGGATCTCGCTGCGGCGGTGTTTTTCTTGCGCAGCCACCTGACCTTCCATCTTTGCCGCTCTCGTACCCGTCCGCTCGCTGTACGGAAACACATGGATATCTGCCAGTTTCGCCTTTTTTACAAATGCTCTCGTCGTCTCAAAATCTTCGATTGTTTCACCCGGAAATCCCACAATGACGTCTGTTGTAATCGCCGGATGTTCATAAAATCTACGGATCTGCTCACATTTCTCCAAGTATTCTACAGCTGTATAATGCCGGTTCATCCGTTTTAACGTAGTATCACATCCACTCTGTAAGGATAAATGAAAATGTGGGCAAAATTTGGTTATTTTTCTCAACTCATTCAAAAATTCGTCGCAGATGATGCGCGGTTCCAGCGATCCTAAGCGGATTCGCTCGATTCCGTCAATCTTATCGATTTTTTTCATCAATTCTACCAGCGGCTGTCCTTTCAGCTCCACAAACTGTTTGTACGGAGAACGGTCTACGCCATAGGAGGACAGATGAATCCCGGTAAGTACTACTTCTTTAAACCCCTGCGCAGCATATCGGCGGACCTCTTCAATGACCTCGTCTTCCCCGCGGCTTTTCAATTCTCCGCCGCCACGCACATACGGGATCAGGCAGTACGTGCAGAACTGGTTGCAGCCGTCCTGGATCTTGATGTATTTTCTCGTGCGTTCTTCGACCGGGTTTCCCTCGTGAACACCATTCTCCGGTTCCGCAGCATCGTCATTTCTAATTTCTTCCAATCGCCATGCCGGGCGGTGTCCTTTTACATAGTCTAAAACCTGCGAAGCGATAGAGGCTTTGTCACGATTGGCAAATACCACATCGATCATGTCGTCGTCTTCCAGCTGCGCCTTGCCGCTTTCGGCATAACATCCTGTCGCAACGACGATACTTTCCGGATTCAGACGTCTGGCGCGGTGAAGCATCTGGCGGGATTTGCGGTCTGCGATATTGGTAACAGTGCAGGTATTCACGATATAGACGTCCGCTTTTTCCTTAAACGGAACGACCTTTACATGATTTTTCTCAAAATCCGCCTCCATTTTTTCTGTCTCATAAAAATTCACTTTACATCCCAGGGTCAAAAACGCCACTTTCATCGTCGTTGTTTTCCTCCATTCTACATTTTGCACAATTTTTTGAATAATTTTCTATACTTGTGGTTCATTTTTTCTATTGACATAATTTGCGCGGCATAATACTATAATACATGAAGGAAGAAATTCCTTTCCAGAAAAAAATCTCAAAAAGGAGGAACAAATTATGAAAACAGTAAAAATTTCTTTAAACTCCATTGACAAAGTAAAGGCATTTGTAAACGAAGTAACAAAGTTTGATGCTGAATTTGACTTGGTTTCCGGAAGATATGTGATCGACGCAAAATCCATTATGGGTATTTTCAGTCTGGACTTGTCTAAGCCAATCGACTTGAACATCCATAGCGAAAATGACGTAGATGCGATCTTGGAAAAATTACAGCCATTTATCGTCTAATCCGACATCAGGTTACATCGTCTCGGTAATTCGCCGAGACTGTCTATGGGGAACAAAAAGTACAATGTGGGGACTGTGAATCTTATCTTAAGATACAGTCCTTTTTTCTTGCCTTTTTTCTCATCTTTAAAATCTCCCACCCTTTTCTTTTTCTTTATTCTTCCGAATCCGGGGAAACCTTTATGATCTCGCGTGTTGACACCGCTGTCTCAAACATTTCGTCAATTTTTTCGGAAAGATGTGTCTCGGATTTTTCGATGCGCTCCAGCTCCGGCTTGGTAACCGGATGCTTTGCTACAAATGTAGTACAGCAGTCTTCGTATGGCAGGATCGACGTCTCAAACGTATTGATCTTTTCTGCAATATCAATGATATCCTGCTTATCAAAGGCAATGACCGGACGGAATACCGGCATCGTGCAGACCGCATTGGTTGCCACCAGACTCTGCATCGTCTGGCTTGCCACCTGGCCTACGCTCTCTCCCGTGATGAGCGACAGACATCCTGTCTCTTTTCCGATATATTCTGCAATTTTCATCATATAACGGCGCATAATGATCGTCAATTCATCGTGTGGACATTTGTCATAAATATACATCTGAATATCCGTAAAATTCACCACATGAAGCGTGATCTCTCCGGCATATTCACTGACTAATTTTGCCAGATCAACTACTTTCTGCTTTGCGCGCTCACTTGTGTATGGCGGCGCATGAAAATACACGGCTTCGATCTTGACTCCGCGTTTTGCCATCATATAACCGGCTACCGGACTGTCGATTCCGCCGGAAAGAAGGAGCATGGATTTACCGCTGGTTCCGACCGGCATTCCGCCCGGTCCCTTAATACTGCTCACATACACATACGCGCGGTGGCGGATCTCTACGTTGACAGAAACTTCCGGATGATGCACATCCACCGACGCATTTGGCATGTGGTCAAGGATATATTCTCCCGCCGCACGGCAGATCTCCGGACTTGTCATTGCGTAGCTCTTGTCACTTCTTTTGGCAAAGACTTTAAATGTAAACGGCTTGTCTCCGAGTTCCTCTTTCATGTGTTCCAGAAGTTCTTTGCAGACCGTGTCAAAGGTCTTATCTTCCACGAGAACAACCGGGCAGATATGCGCGATACCAAAACATTTGGTTAAATTCTCGATCACTTCGTCAAAATCAAACTCGCTTTTTGCTTCCACATAAATACGTCCGTTTTCTTTTTCCACTAAAAACTCACCTTCGCAGCGTGCCAGTTTTTCTATCACGCGGTCGCGCAGGGCATCCTCAAAAATGTAACGGTTTTTTCCTTTAATTCCAATCTCGGAATATTTGATCAAAAATGCTTTTACCATGATTACCTCTTTTCTTATCTTCTAACATAACGCCGTAACACCGGCAATAGTTCTTTTAATTGTTCCACTGCATAATCTAATTCTTCAATTGTAGTATAAACCGAAAAACTAAATCGTATCGTCGATTCCAACAACTTGTCCGGCACGCCGATCGCCTGCAGCGTCGAACTGATGCCCGGATGATTGGAAGAACAGGCAGAACCAGACGACACATAGACACCGCGGTCTTCCAGCGCGTGAAGCAGCACCTCACTTCCAACTCCTTCAAAACTTGCACTGACAACATGGGGCGCACACTCTTGTAATTCCGGTGTAACCGCATGAACCGTCACTTTTTCAATTTCTTCCAGTTTTTGAATCAGATGCCGTTTCAATTCGTACATCTTTTCCACTTTGGCAGGATGGTCTTCGTACATCCTCTTTGCCGCCAGTCCCAGTCCGGCAATCCCCGGTACATTCTGGGTTCCGGAACGCCGTCCGTTCTGCTGGCCGCCCCCGTGAATGATCGGATGCATTTTTACGCCATCTGCCACATATAAAAATCCGGTTCCTTTTGGCCCGTGGATTTTGTGTCCGCTGACCGAAAGAAGGTCAATTTTTAACTTTGCCGGTGCGATCTTCATTTTTCCGTATGCCTGGATCGCATCCACATGAAAAAGAATGGCCGGATCGTATTCTTTTATCGTCTTTCCGATCCCCTCAATGTCGAGAACGGAACCAATTTCATTGTTTACCATCATCGTCGAAACGAGGATCGTATCCGGGCGAAGTGCCGCTTTCAGATCCTCCGGCGAGATATGTCCCATCGCATCCACAGAAAGGTAGGTAACTTCGAAACCAAACTGCTGCTCCAGATACAGACACGGTTCATACACTGCCGCGTGTTCAAAACAAGTCGTAATAATATGTTTGCCGCGCCGTTTGTTGGCAAGTGCACATCCGATCAATGCCTGATTGTTGCTTTCCGTGCCGCCGGACGTAAATATAATATTTTTTCGTTTGCATTTTAAGGTCGCCGCAATCGCATCTGCCGCTTCGCGGATATATTTTTCTGCCTCCACGCCTTTTCCGTGCAGGGAAGATGGATTTCCGTAATCCTCACACATCACTTTTGCCACTAACTCTGCCACTTCCGGAAATGCTTTCGTCGTAGCCGCATTATCTAAATATGCTTCCATTTTCTATTTCCTCACTTACTTTCTTCCATGCGAAACATCATCACCGACAACAATGCCAGTCCTGCCGTCTCGGTTCGTAAAATCCGCTTTCCAAGAGAAATCGGCTCAATTCCCTGCTGCATCGCGCGTTCGACTTCTCCGCGCTCAAAGCCGCCTTCCGGTCCGATAAATATGCCGATCTCCGCAGCTTCCGTGATATCTTCCAACACCTTTTTCGTCGTTTCCATATCATCAAACAGCTCATAGGGAATTACATTTTTTCCCAATTCTCCTGCCATTTCCAAGGCTTTTCCAAAATCTACCACTTCGTGTACTTCCGGGATAATTCCCCTTCCGCTCTGCTTTGCCGCCGCCTCTGCAATCGCCTGCCAGCGGCTCACTTTTTTTGCCGCCTTTTTTTCATCCAATTTTACCACGGCGCGCTTTGTCCGCACCGGCACGATCTCATACGCTCCGAGTTCTACCGCTTTTTGTATGATCCATTCCATCTTGTCCGCTTTGGGAAGCGCTTGAAATAATACCAGTTTCGCCGGCAGTTCCGTCTGTACCGGCCGTTCTTCTTCAATTACAAGCTCGATGCTCTCCGGCTGAAAGGATTCGATGGCACAGAGATAATCCACGCCGCGTCCTGCCGATATGACAAGTTTTTCGCCCTCTTTCATGCGCAGTACGTTGGCGATGTGGTTCACATCGTCCCCGGTGATCTGTGCATGTCTTTCCCCGATCTGCTCAAGTGGCACAAAAAAATGATACACGTTATTTCCTCCATATTTACCGCAAAGAGCACAAGCATTATTCATGCCTGTGCTCATAACTCTTCATGAAAATGAATGTTGTCCTCTAAAAAGATAATTTACCCTAATACCCCATACTTATTATACAACGAAGATCCGGAGTTTAATGTGAGCTGGTTGGATGCCAGCTGGTAAAATCCGTTTGCTTTCGTCGATAAACGGGAAGCGTATCCCGACGCTCCGCTGAGGAAGTTCTTGATATCGCTGGTAGAAGCTTCCTTAAACTTCTTTTCATCAATGGTAAGTGTCTGATCGTCTCCGATCGTAATACCGATCTTATTCCACTGTGCTTCGCGTGCTTTCGTATCATTTACCATCCAGGTCCGGCTCTGTGAAATGCTCACAAGGTCACTCTTTCCGGTCTGTGTCACAAGTGAATTGTAAGTATTTACCAGATCTTTCACTTTGCTGTAAACCGCATCTCCGGATGTCTTATCATAGTCTATCCCAGCCACAGCACCCGCTGCTTTTTTCATCTGATCCGCTCCGCTTTTGATGCTTGACAATGCTTCATCACTTGTCGTAGTCTTCAGCTTGCTGAGTTTATCATTGATCGTATTCAGATAATCTTCGGATGAACTGTTCTTACCGGAACTGCTCGTCTTGTCCGTAGAAGATGTCTGTTTTGCATAATACGCTTTCAGCATCTTTGTGTAGACGCCGTTCCGCATCAGACTAAGATCTCCAAAGTTTGAGGCAGATAAAAAACTGCCGGCAGAAATGCTTGACTTCGAACCGAATAATGTATTTGCTATCATCGAATTCATACTAACATTCATAACGATCGACTCCTTTCGATTTCATACATCGTTCCTTCTATACCTATTATCGTCTATTATAACAGATATGTAAAGTCTTTTCCATATATTTTTTTCATTCCGTGGACAATGGCTTCGCGTTCACTGTAATGATGCTTCACTCCGTTGATCTCCTGATATTCCTCGTGTCCTTTTCCGAGAAGCACGATCATATCTCCTTTTTCCGCATGTTCGAGCGCATATGCCACCGCTTCTTCCCGATCCGGGATCACAACATAATTTCCATCACTTTTTGCCATTCCCACTTTGATATCTTCGATAATATCCATCACATCTTCGCGGCGTGGGTTGTCGCTTGTGATAACGGCGAGTTCTGACATCTTTCCGATGACTTCTCCCATCTCATAGCGGCGTACTTTGCTTCGGTTTCCGCCACAGCCAAACACAGCGATGATACGGTTTGGTTTGTATTCTCTAAGTGTAGAAAGCACACTTTCCGAGCTTACCCCGTTGTGGGCAAAATCGATCAATACGGAAAATTCGTCGGATACCGGCATGGCCTCTACGCGGCCGCGCACTTTGACGTGCTCCAGGGCATGCAGGATGACTTCTTTTGGCATCTCCAATGCCACTCCGGTACAGGCAGCACACAGTGCATTGTAAATGTTAAAACGCCCCGGAAGTCCGACTACGACATCTCCTTCCAAAAGTCCTGTGGCATGGAATTTCATCGACAGGTCGCCGCCCTGTGTCACATGTTCAATATCGCTTCCCTTTACGTCGGCATCTTTTTCGACACCAAATGTAAGAATTTTACAGGTTGCATTTTTAACAATATCCTCGTAATGTGGGTCATCTTTGTTGATGATTCCCACTTTGCAGTGTTCAAACAGTTTTGCTTTGCAGGAAAGATATTCCGCAAAATCCTTGTGCTCGCCCGGTCCGATGTGATCCGGGGAAATATTGGTAAATACGCCGTAATCAAATTCAATCCCGGCGACACGGTCCATCTTGATCCCCTGCGAAGAAACCTCCATCGCCATATATTCACAGCCGTTTTCAACCATCATCGCAAACAATTTCTGGAGTTCGTAGGATTCGGGTGTGGTATTTTCCGTCACCACCGTTTTTCCATTCATAAACGCGCCGATCGTTCCGATGATACCGACCGTCTTACCGGATTTTTCGATGATATCACGGATCATATTTTCGGTTGTTGATTTTCCCTTCGTACCGGTAATTCCAATGGTGGTCATTTTCTTTGCCGGATAGCCAAAATAAGCCGCGGACATCAAGCTCAATGCTTCCCTTCCATTTTTTACCAAAATCACGGTAACATCCGGGTCGGCCACTTCCACACGTTTTTCAACAACGACAACGCCCGCTCCCTGTACAACGGCGCCATCGATAAATTTGTGTCCATCTACAACCGTACCTTCGATCGCGACAAACATCACATCTTTTTTCACTTTCCGCGAATCGTAAGCGATGTCTGCCACCTCTTTGTCGAGTGAACCTTGAAGCACTTCGTAGTTTACCTCTGCAAGAATCTGTTCCAGTTTCATAATCTGCCTCCTGTCTGACACGTCTGTGCCGATGTGACTGCCTTATGCGAAGAATCTATTGTTCAATATACGGTTTTTCAAAAATTTGTATGCCCATTTTGATAATCTTCTCCGCATCTGACGTTTTACTTTTGCCCGATCGATATATTGATCTGTCATTTTCACCTGTGCTCTCGTACAGGTCGCCGAAAATGTCATAATCCGTTGTGCGTGTTTCTGCCGGCTCCACTTTTTCCAAACCGGCTGCTGTACCGCATCCGCTTTGGTCGTGTTCGGATTTCCGGTATATAAAAACCTCTTTACATACCCACGCATTGCCTGTGATAGTTCTTCTCTTCCCTGTTTGTTTTTCTTATTATAAATGGAATCACTCGTATCTTTCTCGCCGCGTTTATAACGGTTCAGCAAAAAGTCCAGATCCATCCCGTGGATCGCGCCAACGTATTTGGCATAATTTTCAGACGTTACACTCGCCGATTCGCCCCATTGGAAACGGTATGTATAAATGTCTGAATGATACGGATCGATGGAAATCTTTGCAGCCAGTTTCTCCAGATAGAAGGAACTTTGCAGCTCACTTCCATACGTTTTGGCAATTTTTAACAGTCGGTAAAACTGTCTGCGGTTGCGGAATGTATCCGGCCGCTTTGTCAGGATACGCTGCATCGTTTTATACGATATATTGGCAAATTCGGAGCGGTTCGACGCAATGATCATCGGAACGCGCTCATATCCCCCATACTCCAGGCAGTCAAAACCGTCTTTCGGGATTACCGTCCCGTCGCGGAAACATTGTGGAAAATTCGTCAGACGAAGTCCGGAACTTCCCGCCATTTTCTTTATTTCCCTATCGCTGAGCGAGTACAAAAGTTTTTTCTTCTTTGCCGCAGACATCCGTTTTACATAGCGGAGTGCCCGTTTCTTCTTGGAAAAACGTCCGCGGCGCACCAGAATTTTCGCCAGTTTTTCATCGGTCCATTTTCTTCCCTCGCGCTTACTGCATGTTGTCATGCCTCCGCTGAAACTGATCACTTTATGAAATAAGCCGCTCATAATCGGAGAAATCATCGCATTAAGACTGTCTCTTGCCCCTGCGGAAAACCCGGAAAGTGTCACATTTCCGGCATCCCCGCCAAAGGATCCGATATTGTCACGCACCCATTCCAGCGCCAGTTTGATATCCAGCATCGCAAAATTTCCGCTGTCGGTATATTTATTTCCGGTTTGCAGTCCCTCTGACTGAAGCCAGCCAAAAGCTCCCTGGCGAAATTCAATGGAAACGACAATCACGTCCGTTTCATCTACAAATGTAGAAAAGTTAAGATTCGGGGTTCCGCCTACATTTCCGCCGCCATGTAAAAATACCATAACCGGAACCGCCTGCGTAAGTTTTTTCGGGCGGTATACATTTAAAAATAACGCATTGTCGCCTTTTGCTTTTCTGGCATTGATACATTTTTTTATCCCCTGCCAGGATGCGGCCTCTACCGGTGCACTCCAGCGCTTTGCCGTGCCGTACGGGATTCCCATATAGCGGAATGCATTTTTTCCCCGCACTCCGACGATCTCTCCCTGTTTTACCTTGACATATTTTGAATTTTCAAGATTCACATCCGGCGCAGGTGTTGCCGTAATCGTTGTACCGGTCACCGCACCTCCGCTCACTCCGGAACCGCTTACTGCGCCGCCACTTACTCCGGAACCGCTTACTGCGCCTCCACTCACTCCGGCATCGCTCACAGCCGATACCGTTTCTCCAGAATTTTCTCCGGCTGCTTTCGGATGATTCGTTGTCATTCCCCATACAAATATAGCTGCTAATAGCACCATCACCCCAGACCATGCAAAAATTCTTTTATTCATCGTATCTTTTCCTCATTGTTTTTTTATCGTAACTATTTTGGGGTTACTCTAATAACCCAAGTTTTTCAATCGCATGAGCGATTCCATCTTCCATCACACCATTTGTAACAAGCGTTACCTTATCAAACAGGATCGGATTGCCGCTTCCCATCGCTACGGACGTCTCCACACAGCCAAGCATCGAAACGTCATTGGCACTGTCGCCAAAACCGATCGTGTCTTTTTTATCGATCAAAAGCATTTCACACACTTTTTCGATCCCCGTTGCCTTTGAAATTCCTTTCGGGATCACCTCATAAAACGTCGGATCGCGTTCGATAAAATCAAACTGCGTCTCATATTTTTTGCGGAAAGCCGCCATATCCGACGATTCATCAAACCACAATGCCATCTTATCAAACGAAAATTCTTCGTCCCAGTAACATTGTGTGCGCGCGGTAAAACTTCCATTTTCTGTAAATATTGAAACCACTTTCGGCATCCAGTAATCGTGGCGGAACGCCGAACAGTCTTTTCCTTCCAGCACGCCGTCAATATGATATTTTTCCAGATCTTTTATAATCTCTTTTTGCAGTTCCACCGGCAGTGTATGATGATACACTTCTTTGCCGTCCATCTCAATATAGGTTCCACAGCCCCCGATCAATCCATCAAATCCCAGATCCACGACATTTTGCGGAATGATCGCCCGACATCGCCCGGAGCAGATAAAAAGCAGATGTCCCTTCTCTTTTGCCGCCGCCAGCGCCTTTTTTGCACTTTCCGGCACAACATCCGTTTCTTCGTCAATCAGGGTTCCATCAATGTCAAAAAATAAGATTTTCTGTTTCATCGTCTGTTAGTTCCTTTCTTCTATATCCTGATATTCTTTGTGCTTTCCGACAAATTTATACGCAGGACGAATGATCTTTCCATCGTTGACACGTTCTTCCAGTCGATGCGCGCACCAGCCGGAAATACGTGAAATCGCAAAAATTGGTGTAAACAATTCTCTCGGAATTCCAAGCATAGTATATACAAATCCACTGTAAAAGTCAACATTGGCGCAGACCGGTTTGTAAAGATGACGTTTCTTCATCAAAAGTCTTGCTGCCACTTTTTCCACCGTCTCATATAATTTAAACTCATCACGAAGTCCTTTGACATCGGAAAGTTTTTTCGCATACTTTTTCAATACGACCTCACGCGGATCGGATTCGGTGTATACCGCATGTCCCATCCCGTAGATCAGGCCGCTGCCGTCAAATGCTTTTTTGTCAAGAATCTTTGACAGATACTCGGTGATCGCTGCTTTATCTTTCCAATCCGGACAATGCTCTTTGATATCATCAAACATCTGTAACACTTTCAGATTGGCTCCTCCGTGGCGAGGCCCCTTCAATGAACCGATTGACGCGGAGATGGCCGAATACGTATCGGTTCCGGAAGATGTTACTACGTGGTTTGTAAAGGTCGAGTTATTACCGCCGCCGTGCTCAGCATGAAGCACGAGTGCCACATCGAGAACTTTCGCTTCCAACGGCGTAAATTTTCCGTCCGGACGGATCATCTGCAGGATATTTTCTGCCGTAGACATCGACTTATCGGGCGTGCGGATCACAAGGGTATCGTCAAATTTGAAATGACGATAGGAATGGTACGCATATACGGAAATAACCGGCAGCTTACTGATCAGCTGCAACGACTGGCGCAGTACATTCGGCACGGAAATATCATCCGGGCTTTCATCGTACGAATACAAGGTCAGCACACTTTTCTGCAGTGCATTCATCAGGTTTTCACTCGGCGCTTTCATAATGACATCACGGACAAAATGAGCAGACAATTCCCGGAGACTCGATAATATATTTTTAAAACTCTCAAACTGCTCCGGTGTCGGCAGCTCTCCAAAGAGAAGCAGATAAGTCGTCTCTTCAAATGCATATCGTTTGTTCTGGTAACTTTTTACAAGATCTTCCACATCATATCCCTGATAATAAAGTTTTCCCGGTCCCGGAACTTTATTGCCATCCTCATCGTATTGATACGAAACGACATCCGCGATCTCGGTCAGTCCGGTCAATACCCCTTTTCCATTGGAATCACGAAGTCCACGTTTGACGTCGTATTCTTCATATAAATGCTGACTGATCTTACCGGATAACATACAATAATTTACAAGATCATCAAATTGTGTATCTAAGTCCCCGTCTAACTGCATCATTGATTTATTGTCCATAATCTGCGCCTCCTTTTGGTTTCTTTTGTTCTTTCGCCATCCTAAGACGTGTAAAAGCGTACAAGCCACTTGAAAACGCGACCGTACGCTTTTATATTATAACATATTTATGAAAAAAATGCAAATCACCATTCTTCCGCCGGCATAACCTTCACATATTTACACGCTGTAGTAAATTTCTTCGCCTTGGTTGCAGCAAGAAACTTATATGCTCCCTTTTTCGTCTTCTTTCCATACACGTTGTAGACTGTCGGCATTTCTTTTGCAGACTTCTTCCATTTTTTGTCAAATTTGCAGGTGTAGACCGTCGTTTTGGTTTTATTCCAGGTATAACGATATGCTTTCGCTTTCTTTTTGCAGACGATCTTTTTCACTTTATCCGCTTCTTTTACATGATAGGTAATTTTTTGTTTTTTGGCAAATGTAATTGCTTTCGCATTTTTCACGGTAAAGATCTCACCAAATGTGACCTTTCCCAAAACCGCATTTCCATGGGATTCATTGGCCTCCACCTTCGTCCCCCTGCCATTTACATACAATTTTTCGACGACATTTTCGCCATCCGCACCGTTAAACAGCAGCTTCGTAACCTGCTTCGTAGAAACTAATTCTTTTACCTTGGCAGACACCCAGGATACTCCCATATCAAACACGATATTTTGCTTTGCTGACAGCATGATCCGATTAACATTTCCACCGACTACCCCCTCTCCGAAGATCGAATTGCTGATCTGCAGTGTATCTGCATTCCACGGAAGTGCACTGTCCTCGCAGGAGGTATTGTGTGGCAGTACGATAGTTTTCCATCTGTCGCACCCGGAAAAGCACGCATATCCCAATGTAATATTTTCCGGCAGGGTTACCCCCGACAACTGTTTACACTCATAAAAGGTAAGCGCCTGTATTCTCTGTACGGTATCCGGAATTACAACTTCTTCCAGATATTGGTCAATACCGCCGCCGATTTTTTTTGCCTCTTCATAATGATCGCCTTCCGGATATCCGATGCGGCTCACCCGGTAACCATCCAGTTCAGACGGAATGACTAGTTTCTTTTCTGTGGAAGAAACCGCGCAGATTGAAATTTCTTTTTTCTGTTCATCCAGCACATAATACGTATAAATACCGGAAGTATGGTACTGCGTCTCTTCTGCATGACAGACAGCCGGGATCAGCAGGCAGAAACCCAGAAGCATTACCAGCACTTTCTGATTTAAACTGATTTTCATGTGCATATTCTCCTTTCCTCTCAGGATACCAATTTTGTTTCTGTTATTTTTAGCTGCTTTGTCTTTTCATCATAACAAATCTTCTGCTCAATCTTTCCCAGTTTTTTTCCTTCCTGTGCCTGGTTAAGAAACAGCGTGTCAATCACGATCCCTTCCTTTGTCACGTTAAACAAAGCACCTTCGACATAGATATCCGAAACATCTTGAATCTTGTCTTTTTCCGATAACGAGATCTCCTTTTCAAAGTCACAGTTCGTCACTTTTACCGCGATCTTTTGGGAAGATTTTTTCTTGATCTGTATCAGCGAAGAATCTAACGGAGCATCCTCTTCTTCTACTAATTTCCATTTTTTGTCAATCTTTTTCATCATGCAGAATTGCTGAAATGTTCCGCCTGCACCGCCGTAAAACGCAACAATAATTTCCTTTGTGCCATCTTGATCGATGTCTTCGGTAAAAACATTGACATGCTGGCAGTTTTCCGTTTTCAAATTTTCTTTTGCAGACAGATCGATCTCCTCTCCATCCACATAGAATTTCTTCCCGGAGACGGCGTCACTCTCTGCTGTCAGGCGGATATCCGATGCTGTTTTCTGTCCAAGATCAACTTTCGTTTCATAATAAACTTCTGCTTTCTTGTCACTTGCTTCCGGTTTTGGCGTTTCCGGTTTTTGTGTTTCCTGCCCGGTCACATTTCCCCCGTTCTGCGATTCCTTTTGTACACCCTGGCAGCCTGTCGCAAATACACATACGCAGACACCCAATACCACCATTTTTTTCATCAAATTGCCGTTTTTAAACATACCTATTCTCCTCTGCATTTCTTTTGTTTGCCCTTTAGTATAACATACTTTTGTGGCACTAAAAAAGAGTTTTGTGATAAGCGGTAAAAATTTGTGACAAACGGCAAAAAGCAGCGGTCAGACATTTTTTGATATCTGGCCGCCGCTTTTTAACTCGGTCTCCAATTCGGCATCTAATCCGGTATGCCGAGTTAAACCAACAAGATAAACTGCTTTACTTTTGTAGTTTGCTCTATCCGTTTACTCTAACTCGCTTTCCAACTCGGCATTGCCAAATTACAACTCAAATTCAAGTACTTTAAAAATATATTTTGCATATCTTCCACCATTACTCATTTCGATAATACCTTCTTTTTGCATTTTTTCAATGGTTCTTCTTGCCTGCTGTTCCGTAAAACCACATAATTCCTGCACTGTTCTTCGATTAATATCGCCTTGAGTTTCGATATACTCTATAATCATTTCTTTCGCCTTAATATACTGCACGGTTTTATCTCTAGTATACTCGATATCTGACTTCACCGCCTCATACACCCTTGCAGTGAGCATATATTCTTTTCCGATAATTTCTATCAAGCCAAATTTCATCAATTCAGCACAACATTTTCTTGCATCCTCTGTCGATATCTGCGCCACATGCTGCATATCCGCAAGTTTAACCTTTCTATTTTCAACAATGTATCGCAAAATCATCAGCTGAGATAATGACAAACTTATCTGCTTTGAATCCTGTTCTTTCACAATAAATCTTACAAACTCCGGATCTTCCATTACACTTCCAATCGTCAACTGTACAGCGTCACTAAACACCCGATACACCGGATATGGTTTGCCCATTGATATCATTTCTTTGTATATGATATCAACCCCTTGGCCTGTTCTCTGTACATACTTCAAGTTCTGTAATGTCTCTGCGATCAGTTTGTTACGCGGTGCTGACGGATGCGTAATAATATTATCCGCCGTTATCCCATCTAAAAATCCTCCCGGATTCTCAATCACTATTTTATCCGGATAATGCTTCACATACACTGCTCCCATCTGCTGGTAATCCCGATGCGAAAGTGCATTTAACAAGGCTTCCTGAAATACTTTTTCTGAAAAATCTGCCACTTCCAGTCGAAATAAACCAATCTGCACATTTTCAATTTTATTTTCATTCTGAATCTTCTCTGTAAGCCTGTCCAAAATGGTAATAATTGGCTGCTTCATATCAAGTCTTGCATTATATTCTTCCAGATTATCTTTTCCATAATGCAGATAAATAACCTCTGCCTGCGGCAATAATCTCTGGATAGACTGCTCTTTTCCAACAAATAACAGCCCCGCTACAGTAAGTCTGACCTGTCCGTTTTCTTCTGCAATCAATTTAAGATCTCGTAAAAATGCCATATCATTCAAGTCCGGCAGTGTAGATGAAGAATCATGAATTTTTAATTTTTCTTTTAAAGCGTATACAACCATCCGATTAATATCGTCCACTGAACTTTCTTTTATTATCTGTGACGAAAAATCATAGGAATGAAGTACAGAGTAAGTGTGACTCATTTCATCAGAAAAAAACGGTTTAGAGTTTCTGCCTAAACGCTTCAAACAACGTCCATCTGTTGTTGCATATGTCTTACCATCCGCTTCTACTGTTATTGCTATAACTTTCTTTCCGTTATACTCTATCTCCTCAATGTCCGTAAACATTGGCGGTCTTGTTTTATCATATATGGATTCACTAATTGTCTGTAAATCATAGTTACCGGTACAGCCAGTAACTTTGCAATCATCTTCCACTCCCCAGTATACTGTTCCACCTTTACAATTTGCAAAAGCAATCAACTCGTCAACCGTCAATGAAATTCGCTCTTTCATATTCGGTATCTTTATCCATGATTTGAATTCTGTATCTATAGATTCTCCTATTTCTAATGCTTCGCGTAATGTTTTCACACAATCACCCCTTTACAAAACTACCGCAAATTAAGTAATTTTTATTATAACATTCCCCCTTCACTTATGCAATCACAACTTGTGACAAACGGCAAAAGCAGCGGTCAGACATTTTTTGATATCCGGCCGCCGCTTTCATCCTCTATGCTTTTGTAATTATACAGAACCTACTCATTTCCTTTTTCATGCTTTCCACGGATCGAATATACCACCCAGTCTGCAATATTCGTTGCATGATCTCCAATCCTCTCAAGATATTTGGCGATCATCAGGATATCTGCTGCTTTCTCGCCAATTTCAGTATTTTTGTTAATAAGTTTGATAATCTGCTTTTTGATACTGTCAAAACAATCATCGACCTGATCGTCCATGTAGATGACTTTCGTTGCCAGTTCATCGTCTTTGTTGACAAATGCGCCGATACTCTTTTCTACCATCTGCATCGTGATCGCTGACATTTCCTGGATTGGCGCAAGGTCAATCGTTCCACCCACTTCTGCCATGGATACTGTAATCTCGGCGATGTCGGCTGCCTGATCACCAATTCTTTCCATATCTGTAATCATTTTAAGCGCCGAGCTGATCAGTCGGAGATCGCGCGCTACCGGCTGCTGCTGGAGCAGAAGTTTCATACAGATGCTTTCAATGTCACGTTCTTTGTGATCGATCTCAAGATCGAAGGCGATCGTCTCTTTCGCCGTCTTCAGATTTTTGTTTAGAAGCGCATCTACCGCCATCTCTATCGCACGGCAGATCAAACTTCCCATCTCGATCATTTCATCGTTTAACGTCTCTAACTGTCGGTCAAATCGGTTTCTCATATCATCCAAACCTCCCTGTGATATAATCTTCTGTTCTTTGGTCTTTTGGCATGGAAAAGAGCTGCTCTGTCTTTCCACTTTCTATGATCTCCCCTAAAAGGAAAAATACGGTGCGGTCCGAAATACGAGTCGCCTGCTGCATGTTATGTGTCACCATAACGATCGTATATTTGTCCTTTAATTCGATCGCAAGATCTTCGATCTTCGAGGTAGAGATCGGATCCAGCGCCGATGTCGGTTCATCCATCAGGATGACTTCCGGATCTACGGCAAGTGCTCTTGCGATGCAGAGACGCTGCTGCTGTCCACCGGAAAGTCCCAGGGCACTCTTTTTCAAGCGGTCTTTGAGTTCGTCCCAGATCGCCGCCTGACGAAGGGATGTCTCCACGATCTCATCCAGTTTCGCCTTACTTCGGATTCCATGCGTACGTGGTCCATACGCGATATTATCATATACACTCATCGGAAATGGGTTTGGTTTCTGAAATACCATGCCCACCCGCTTTCTCAGCACATTGATGTCCATATTTCCATAAATATCTTCCTGATCCAGTCTCACACTTCCGGTAATACGGCATCCCTCAACCAGATCATTCATACGGTTTAAGCATTTCAAAAATGTCGATTTTCCACATCCACTTGGCCCGATAAATGCGGTAATTTCATGCTCTGGGATATCAAGTGCGATTTCTTTTAATGCATGAAAATCCTGATAATATAGATCAAGATGATCAATTTCAAATTTATTCATTGTCTTCTCTCCTAATACTTATTTATTTTTTTCGCCACAAAGGTGGATCCTAAGTTAATCAACATTACGATAACAAGCAACACTACAGCTGTAGCATAGGCTTGATCCATATACAATCCCTCACTGGAAAGTGAATACATATGTACCGCCAGTGTTCGTGTGGATGAAAATATATTTTTTGGCATCTCTGCCACCGTTCCTGCGGTATAGATCAGTGCTGCAGTCTCTCCTACGATTCGTCCCATCGCCAGGATGATTCCGGAAGAAATACCCGGTATCGCCGGTGGAAGAACGATGCGGAATACGGTTCGTAATTTTCCTGCCCCAAGTCCAAAACTTCCTTCACGGAAGGAATCCGGCACTGCCAGAAGTGCCTCTTCTGTCGTTCGCATAATGACCGGCAAGACCATAATCGATAATGTCAATGCTCCTGCTAACAACGACAATCCCATCTTGCACGTTGTCACGAAAAACAACATACCAAACAATCCATAAACGATGGATGGGATTCCTGTCAATGTCTCTGCCGTAATACGAACAATTTCTACGATCTTATTGCCTTTTTTCGCGTATTCAACCATGTAAATAGCCGCGCCGATTCCAAATGGAATCGCAATCACAAGGGCAAGTATCGTCATCAATATCGTGTTAATCAGCGCCGGCAGCATCGACGCATTTTCGGTCGTATAATGCCAGGCAAATAATTGTGGTGTCAGGTTCGGGATTCCATTGATAAGGATATATCCGATCAAAAATCCCAGCGACACTATCGTAAATATTACGGAAATTGCGATCAGCACAAAGAATACGAAGGAAACCGGATGCTTTATGCTGTTTTTTAATTTCTGCGAGGCGGATTGAATATTGATATTTTCTCCTGCTTTCTGCATCATTTACTCCTCCGTTTCATCACTGAAAATAGTAAGTTTATGATTAAAACAAAGACAAACAAAACCACGCCGGTCGCGATCAACGCCTCTCGATGAAGATCCTGTGCATATCCCATCTCAATCGCGATATTTGTTGTCAATGTCCGGACTCCCTGCAAAATTCCTTTCGGCATACGTGGCTGGTTTCCTGCAATCATGATAACCGCCATCGTCTCACCGATTGCTCGTCCAATACCGAGAATCACACCTGCTGTAATACCGGATTTTGCTGCCGGCAGCGTGGCAAAAAATACACTTCGTATCGGATCCGCTCCAAGTGCCAGAGAGCCTTCATAATAACTTTCCGGCACTGCCCGGATCGCGGATTCGGACACTCCGATGATCGTCGGAAGGATCATCAGACCCAGAAGAATGGAAGCGGTCAAAATACCGGTTCCATCTCCTACTGCATGAAGTGCGTCTGTCAACTCGCGAACCATCGGTACAATCACGACTAAGCCAAAGAAACCATAAACAACAGAAGGAATGCCGGCAAGCAGATCAATCGCCTGCTTCAGATATGGATATATCTTCTTCGGGCAAAACTTTGCCATAAATACGGCGGTAAAGATTCCCACCGATACACCGATGATGATCGCTCCCACGGTAACATATATACTTCCCAAGATCATTGGAAGGATTCCGTAAATATCATTGCCCGGTTTCCACCTCTCCCCGGCAAGGAATTTGAAAATACCAATTTTTGCCATCCCCGGTATTCCGTTTGCAAACAGGAATACACAGATCAGAATTACTGCTAAGATAGATACACATGCTGCCAGCAAAAATAAGATTTCCATTCCCTTTTCTTTCCACTGCTTCATACTAACTCTCCATTCCGGGGCAGATTATTTTACGTCTGCCCAGCTTGTAATATCACCGGTATAAATACCTTTTACTGTATCTGTGCTAATGTCATCCCTAGTATTTGCTTTGTTTACTACCACTGCGATTCCGTCAAGTGCGATTGCTGTCGCTTTAACGCCTTCAGAAGTCTCGGTATCTTTCAGTTCACGGGAAGCCATACCGATATCACAAATGCCGCTGATCGCTGATTCTACACCTGTAGTTGAGTCAGATGTCTGGATTTCAATTTCTGCATCCGGGTTTACTGCTGTATAAGCTTCTTTTAATTTTTCCATAACTGGAGATACGGAAGAAGAACCTGCTACAACAACTTTTCCTTTTGGTTTGCTTCCTGCATAAGCACCATTATCGGAGTTTTTGATGTAACCGTTTTTCTCGATAACGCCCTGGCCGTCAGAACTCAGGATATAGTCGATAAAGTCTTGTGCCACATCGCTCAAACCGTCTTTTGTCACAATATTAAACGGACGGGAAATTTTGTATGTACCACTCTTGATATTGTCAACGGTTGCTTCGTTTCCGTCGATTTTTACTGCTTTTACCGAATCATTCAAAGATCCGAGGGAAATGTAACCGATCGCATATTCATTTCCTGCTACGGTACTCATCATAACGGATGTGTTATTTGTTACACTGGCATCTTCGGTTGTGTTGTCAACTTTATTACCGTCAGCATCTTTTTCTTCAATACCGAACAACTCGATAAATGCACCTCTTGTACCGGATCCATCTTCTCTGGATACAACGGTGATTGCTTTGCTGTTGTCAAATGCTGAACCTGCGTTATCTCCCGTACTTGTTCCTGCGGAATCTCCTGAACTGCTGCCACAGCCTGTCAGGCATCCTGCAATCATTACTGCGCTCAAAACTGTCGCCAATACTTTCTTCATCTTCATAATCTGTTTTCCTCCATTTCTATCCCGGACTTCTCGCCGGCATATTCGTCTCATTTTTCTGATCCGGTCTCTGCCGTGATCATGTTTCACATCTTACGTGTCATTTGTAAAATGTAAAATCACTTTTATGTAAAATCTTTGAAAAATGTAAGTAATCAATATTCCTCACTTTTTTTGATGAGCCACAGGTAGCCGCCGACACCTCCGACGGCTACTGTGATCAGACAGGAAGCGGTAAGTGCCAGCTCTCTCGCCTGTGCTGCATGGGTGCAAAAAAGGCTGCTTACGGTATAGGCAATACTGCCGCCTACCAGAAAGCAACCTAATAATAACATTGTCATAAATAATTCGGGATTATTGAGATACCACGGTTTTCTTTGTTTCTCACTCATAATGAATTCCTCCATTCACATCGATAAATCTTTCTTTTCACTCTGATTTCATCATACGATGTAAATGTAAAATTCATAATCATTTTTGTGTAAAATTGAAGAGAAATTCACGTAAATCTTTTACATTATCGACAACTTTCTCCGCCTCAAAACTCTCCAAAAGTTCTTTATCACGGAATCCCCAACTTACTAGTACACACGGAAGTCCGCTGGCACACGCTGTCGCATAATCCACTTCGGAATCTCCGATGTAAACAGCCTCATCTTTGGTCGATCCCAGTTCTTCCAGTGCCGCATAAACCTCATCCGGTGCCGGCTTTCTCTGTCTCCCATCCGCTTCTCCGATCGCCGCACGGACACATCCGGAAAAGTAAATTTGATTCAATTCCTTCACTGCCGCGTCATTTTTATTGGAAACAATTGCCAGTTTCGCACCATTTTCCTTTAATTCATTCATCAGATCCACGACTCCGTCATAGGCTCTCGTCTTGATCTGGCAGTGATCCGTATAATACGCACGAAAGGCTTCAAATGCCTCTTCAAACTGCGGATTTTCCTTGCCATCCGGCGTCGCACGCTCCATCAGTTTTCCGATGCCATTGCCGACAAACCGGCGGATCTCTTCGAGACTGTGCGTCTTCCATCCAAAACGCTCCATGATGACATTAACGCTGTCACACAAATCCTCCAATGTATTTAATAAGGTTCCATCCAGATCAAATATGATCGTATTGTATCTCATTTTTCATTCCTCCTAGCACTTTTCGGATGATGGCAAGGGCAAGTACCGCCGTCAGCACATCGGCGCATGCCTGCGTCGCGATAATACCAGTATAACCAAATATCGCATTTAATACAATAAACAAAATGGCATACAGCACTCCCTGCCGGCTGATTGACAGAACAAATGCCCCTGCGGCGCTTCCGACAGACTGGCATACACAAGTCGATACGAGTGTAACTGCCATAAATACCATGCCAAGCTGCTGAAACCGCAGCATCATCGCTCCATTCGTTATAATATCGGATTGATTCATAAATATCTTTATAATTGCCGGCGCAAATACACTGATCAAAATCGTAAATACCAGCGCTAGTCCTGCCTCAAACAAATACGCAAACCGTAAAATTTCTTTTAATCTCTTTTTATTTTTTGCTCCATAATTGTAACCGACAAGCGGCTGTCCGCCAAAGGCAAAACCGACTAAGATAAACGCTGAGATCATATTGGCTTTTAACGCAATTCCCATCGCTGCCACTTTGTCCGTCCCATACGCGATCAGATAATGGTTTGTTATCATGATCATGATACTCTGCATCAGATTGGTAATCGACGCCGGGATCCCGATAACAAGTATATCGCGGATCATTGTCCCCGGAATTTTTATTTCCTTTAGCGAAACGGAAAGACGTTTTGCCTTTTTACTCATTACATAAATATAATATACATCCGCGATCACATTTCCGATAACCGTCGCCATCGCCGCTCCTGCAGCTCCCTGTCCCAGTCCAAAGATAAAAACCGGATCCAGAATAATATTGACGATGGAACCAAGAATCGAACCGGCCATCGCCTGTGTGGCAAGACCTTCCGTCCGCAGAATATTGCTCGGCACAAGCCCCAATATAATAGAAGCTGCTCCGACCGCGATCCACGTATAATACTCTCCCGCATACCGAAATGTCGCTGCATCCGTACCAAGCAGTTTCAAAATCGGCGTGCGAAATACAAGCAGCACAACAGTCACAAAGATCCCAAATCCGATCGCCGCCCACAGACAAAACGCGCTCGCCCGCTTTGCCTCTTCCTCTCTTTTTTCTCCAAAAAGCCGGGAGATCAGGGAACTTCCTCCCAGTCCAAAGATATCTCCAAATGCGATCATCAGCGTAAAGATCGGAGCCGCCAATGACACACCTGCCACCAGTTCCTGCTTTCCCGTCAGCGCGATAAAATACGTATCTACCATATTATATACGAGAGAAACCATCATGCTCATCACAACCGGCAGCGCAAGTTTCATATAAGCCTTCGGCACAGAAGCCGACTCAAATAATTCATTTTGCATTGTTATTCTCCTTTCAATCAAAAACATCCACATTCCTGATTGTTATACTAGGATTATGGATGTCCGAACCGTAGCACAGACACACATTGAAATGTGTAACATCTGCGCCCTATCGTATTTAGTTTTAAGCAAAAGTTATTTTAACAAAATGTCGTGAGAACGTCAAGGGGGAATTACATTGTTTTCTCCACAATCTGCTCATCTTCATTTTGAATGTCATTGGTGCATTTTGCCCTTGTGCGCTTCATAAATATTTTCCGGAATATCAGTCTTGCAAGTGGACCTACGATAATAAGCTGCAGCGGAAATGCCATAACAAAATTTCTACAATATGTTATCAGATAATCCGGTATAAAATTTCCGGTAAATCCATAACTGTGGTACACTCCCAGTATACTTGCAAATGCGACCTGCCATATTACAGTAAATGTCTGTATGGTAAATATAATGAAACTTCCCATGGCAAGCACGGTATTATATAAGGTCATTACATAGACCATCATCCACGCTGTAATCACTGTAAAAAATATTGATTCTCCTCTAGTTCTAGGCATTGTTTTTTCCTCCATTGTATTTTTTCATAGCATCAAGAATGATTTCTGTCGTTTGCGTTTCCTGAATTTTATCAACAGGCACTTTTGCTTTTCTCGAAAACGGGATGAAGCCACTTGCCATATCAATGTAAGTATTATCCGACATATTTTCTCCGTTTTCCGCTATCGTTCCTCATCAAGCTCCATTTTCTTGGCTACAAGCGAGATCAATTCTTTGTCATAAAAATCATACCCCAATCGTTCCGCAAGCATTTTTCCAACTGTGTGCCCGCCACTTCCGGTCTCTCTGCTAATTGTAATTATCATATTTCGTTCATCCTTTCCAACAAAAAAAGACATCAAATGTACCCATCCGTCTGACAGTGGACAGGTGACATTTAATGTCTTGCTTTCGTTTTTTGTATTTAATTTTTGAGCTTTTTTAGTCTATCACAAAAATGGAAATTTTTATTTTGACAAGTGTGTATTTAATGTGTATAATATAAATAGAGAAATAAAATTTCACTGAAGGGAGACACTACTTATTGAAACAAAGGGAATTAATAAAACAGCTTGAAAATGCAGGATTTATTTTTGAGCGACATGGAAGCAATCATGACATATATGTGAGAGGAACAGAAAGAGAAGAAATTCCTAGACATAAAGAAATAAACGAGAGACTGGAGGTTGATTAAAATGAAAGCTGTGTATCCTGTATTTTTCACAAAAACAGATGATATAATCTTAGTAGAAGTTCCTGATTTGGAAATATTAACTGAGGGAAAGGATATGTCGAATGCAATTGAAATGGCACGAGATGCCATTGAACTAAAATGCGTATCTTTAGAGGATGCTAACGCAACGATACCACAGCCATCTTCTGTGCAACAATTAGATATAAATCAAGGGACTTTTGCAAACGACGGTCAAACTGTTATTTCTCTTGTCGATATTGATTCTGCGGAATATCGACGAAAAATTGATACCAAAACCGTAAGACGAAATGTAACTTTGCCAAGCTGGCTGAACTACGAAGCTGAGCACGCAGGGATTAATGTTTCACGACTTCTACAGGAAGCATTAAAAACTGCACTTGGCGTTAATAAGACGATTTAACTACACTTTTAAGGTAGTTGTCAGCATAATATCACTTGACAAAATCAGGTAATTGCAAAACTTGCTATCATCCTTGTTTACAATTACCTGTTCTGCAATATAATGAGGAAGATTCATTTCATTCATCTTTTGTTACAATAGCCCTAGAAATTTTCAAAAAACACCTATCCATTTTCGTTTTTTTTACACTTAATATATGTAATCGCGATTATATCCTGTTGGAAAGGAGGGAGCAATTTGGACGAGAACAGAATCATTCCATATATCGAAGCAATCTTCCGCTTTTGTTATAAAAGATTAGACAATCGCTTTGATGCAGAAGATTTAGCAAGTGAAATCTTCTGTCATATTCTTGAGGGAATAAAAAAATACCAAATTGAGTCTCTGGACTCTTGGATTTGGAGAGTTGCACATAATCGTTATGCGAGATTTATAGATGCTCAAAGCAAAAACAATATGATACTTACAGAAGATAATGCTGTTTTTGAAATGGTAGAATATGACTGTTGTCCAGTTGAAGAAGTATCAACTGTGCAGGAATATGAAACTGTTTTTAGGTATTTGCATACTCTTTCTTTCGAGTATAGGAATATTTTTGTTGACTATTATATCGGTGAGATGTCAATCAAAATGTTGTCAAAGAAATATTCGCTCCCGGAAACAACAATTAAGTGGCGTTTGAATGTAGGACGTCAAAAAATCAGAAATCGAATAGGAGATGGAAAAATGGATAAAGTGTATAGCAGAATCAACTGGAATACGGGTTGTTGTAACGGTTCTGTAGATTCGAACAAATATTTAAATACGCAACTGGCTCGAGCCATATGCAAAGCAGCGTATGAAAAGCCTCTAACAACGGAGGAAATAAGTATTGCAACGGGGATTCCTGCAATGTATATAGAGGATGAACTCCCACGCCTTAAATACGGAGATGCCATATGTAAAATCGGCAACAAATATGTTACTAATTTTATAGTGTTTAGCTTAGAAAACAGAAAATATACCGAATCGGCTTCAGAATCTTTGGTAAAAGCTATTTCAAATAAGATGGAACAATTATTACATGATAACGCTTCGAAAGTGAGCAGCCTCCGATTTTACGGGCATGATTTCGGCATGGATAGACTTGGCTTTTTGGTAATTCCATATATCTTAAGACGAAAAATAGGAACACTTAAAAACACAAGACTCAAATTAGAAAATGGTCCATATCCAATTCGCAAAGATGGTGGACATGGTTGGTTTATTGTAGAAGAAACTGTCGATGAAAATGAATTCTGTGCAGAATATAATACCGGATGCAATGTAGCCGGTATTGATAGCGGAAGCAAGCATGAACAAATGGCTCATATCTATTATTATTGGATTTCAAAATATTTTGATTACAATATTTATCATAACAGAGGAACACTCTGGCTGTGTGCAAACAGTATTCCTCAGAATAGCAGGGACGGCATGCTTAATACAAATGCCTTATCTGACGACGATGCTGTAAAACTTATTCAAAATAATCTTATTGTAAAAGCAAAAAATGGTTATCGATTGAATTTTCCTTGCTTTTCAGAGAAACAATTTGATGAATTCATTACTTTGTTTGATATGGAAGATGAGAATCTTGATAATATGCTTACAAAATGGATTGTTAGTGTTAGGAAAAGTTTTGCAAAATTTGTTCCTAAACACCTTGATGACCAAATCAATCAATGGGTTTCAGGGTATTTATTCCAAATTATCGGTTATGTAATAGAGGAACTTATTCGGCGTGGAACTCTCCGAAAACCGGATATGGATAAGCCTCTAATTGATGGAATTTTTTATACAGAAGGAAAATATATTGATCCGTGATTTGATTACAAATATCGAGACCGTTTCAATTTTTTGTGTAAACACAAAACTTGAAACGGTCTCAATGATCTTCTCTACAATCCACGAATAATATTCAAATAATCCCGGCGTTGATCTACAACAGCATATACAATCACTTGTTTTGTTTATTTTCCTCATCAATTTTATAAAATACTAAGTCTTTTTCTAAAATAAGCACTTTATACCCCTGTCTCTTAAGGATAAGATATCTTAACTCGGTTCCAATGTATGGATCTTCTCCCAATTCGAGGTATGTATTATTATAACAATATTTCATTGGCCGCCTCACATTTTCTCTGCCACAACAATGTTTGAACAATGCTTATGCGGAATGCCTCCACTGTTGCAATCAAAAATAATCTCTTGGGTTTTGTGAAGCAGCCAGTCATGATACTGCATAAATATTTCTCCGGATTTCCACCGGAAACGATCCACACCATTTTTCCTGTTCTCCCGGACTTCAATAAACGGCTTTTCCACAAAAACATTCATCGCGTGCACTCCATTGGAATTGGTATATTGCTTCAGATTTTCAAATATACCTGCACGAAATTCTGGTCTGACAAAGTGCATCACGCCACTGCACAGGATAATATCGTAGTTTTTTGTCAAACGGAAATCCTCAATATTCGCTTTGAAAAAATCCACATAAACACCAGCTTTATCCGCCAATTGTTTTGCCTTTTCTATGCCCGTATCTGTAGCATCAAACGCCGACACAAAATACCCATTTTTTGCCAGAAAAACTGCATCTTTTCCCTCTCCGCATCCGATATCCAATACTTTTAATGGTTTGACCGGTGGCTTTAATTTCATAATTTCATAGCAGAGTTGATTGGGCACTACCCCCCAATAATAATCGTCCTTTTGGTATCTGTTTTCATAATCTGCGTTGATCACCGCTTCGTATCCAAGCAGTGAATCCACACTGGTATCCAATGTTTTGGCAATCATCGGCAGCAAATCAATTTCCGGGCAGGATGTGCCATTTTCCCATTTCGAAACTGCCTGGGAAGAAACATTTACTTCCTTTGCCAATGCCTGCTGTGTAAGACCGAGTGACTTTCTTTTACTCATAATAATTTTACCAATATCCATTTTCTCGTCCTCCTTATGGTTAGTATTTTAATGCACATCCACTACAAAAACAATAACCGGTTCGTTTCATTTTCATTGGATATTCTACCAGCAGTTGAATCGGATAGGCGGTAAATAATTACTCCTATCGCAATCGCCATTTTTTCCGTACTAACTTTACTATCCTTACAAATCAAATCCATAATTTGACAATTCAATTTGTCTTGAGGGACATCTTGAGAGACATCGTAGTTCAGATTTGGCATCACAACAGTAAACTGATACCTATCTGAACGAAATGTTGGGCTTTTGCTCTCACTGTAATTGATTTGAAACTTATATCCACTAATAATTTTTCCAAATCCACTACCTTTACGTTCCATAAATCCAAGTCGATTAAACACATCTGCAAGAACCGGATTTCTTCTGGTTGAAGGAACTGTAAGCGGATCTCTGTCTTGAATCATAGAACCATCCGGCATTCCTCCCGGAGAATAGATTTCCATCCCCGCATATTTTTCCTCTCACCGTCCATACTAATACCACCAGAACCTACGAAAGGACCTCAAAATGAATCACACACACAACAATACAAAGAACCTCGCCACACCGGAGGGCGGAGAATCCAACGATGCCCGCAAGCGCCGCATCCGCGAGAACTCACACTACAATGAAAAGGATCAGCCGGCGCCGGACAATAATCTGTTTTGGGAAGATGCCTCCAATCCTCTGAGCAGCAAAGGAAACTAAAAGAAGCCCGACGGTGGATCCTTTTCCATCATCGGGCTTTCTGTTATTCTAATGCAATGTTCGAAATTACTGAAGCTGAGCCAGACGTTCTTTTACCTGAGCCATCATGCTCTGATATTTTTCCAGTTTTGCCTTCTCTTCTTCGATTTTCTTTGCCGGTGCTTTATTGACAAAATTTGGATTTCCAAGCATTCCTTCGGAACGTTTCAATTCGCCGGTCAGACGTTTTTCTTCTTTCTTCAGACGCTCGATTTCTTTTGCCACATCGACAAGTTCCGCAAACGGCATATAGATCGTACCTTTATCGATCACTACCGAAACCGCATCTTTCTCAATGCCGGTTTTGTCAGCCTGAATCGTTACTTCGCTGGCATAACCAAGTGTTGCAAAGAATACTTTGTTAGTTTCGAAAATGTCTTTTACTTCGGCATCTTCTGTCACAACGATCACTTTTGCTTTCTTGCTCGGTGGTACATTCATCTCGCCACGGACATTTCGGATTCCTTTTACCGCTTCTTTGATGCGCTCTACGGCATCCATGTCTTTTGCAAAATTCATGCTTTCCGTGTATTCCGGCCAAGCCGAGATCATGATCGAATCGTCGTCATTGTCCATCAATGTGCAGTAAATTTCTTCCGTAATAAATGGCATATATGGATGAAGCAGTTTCAAGGCATCGATCAATACCTTTTTCAAGGTGTAAAGTGCTGTTGCCTTTGTCTCATCCTCTTCATTATAAAGACGAGGTTTTACCATCTCAATATACCAGTCGCAGAATTCTTCCCAAATGAAGTCATAAATCTTCTGAACCGCGATACCAAGATCGTAAGTTTCCATCAGCGACGTTACATCTTTTGCCAGCTGGTTGCATTTTGCAAGAATCCATTTATCTGCCTGCGTAAGTTCGTCTGCCGACACTTCTTTGTTCGCAAGCTCTTCATTTTGCGCAAAATTCATCATGATAAAACGGGACGCATTCCATACTTTGTTGGCAAAGTTACGGCTTGCCTCGACACGCTCCCAATAAAAACGCATGTCATTTCCCGGTGCATTTCCGGTTACCAGTGTCAGACGCAGCGCATCGGCACCGTATTTGTCAATTACTTCCAATGGGTCGATACCATTTCCAAGGGATTTACTCATCTTGCGTCCCTGGGAATCACGTACCAGACCGTGAATCAATACCGTGTCAAACGGCACCTGACCGGTCTGCTCGATTCCGCTGAACATCATTCGCATAACCCAGAATGGGATGATATCATAACCGGTAACAAGCGTGTTGGTCGGATAGAAATATTTCATTTCTTCGGTATCATCCGGCCAGCCAAGTGTCGAAAATGGCCACAGTGCGGAACTGAACCAGGTATCCAGCGTGTCCGGATCCTGACGCATCTCTTTGCCGCATTTTGGACAGTTACACGTCTTTTCCTTCGTTACGACAAGTTCTCCACAGTCGTCACAGTAAAATGCCGGAATCTGATGTCCCCACCAAAGCTGACGGGAGATACACCAGTCACGGATATTTTCAAGCCAGTGGAAATACGTCTTATTAAAATGATCCGGCACAAATTTTGTCTCGCCGTTTTTAACCGCATCAATGGCCGGGCCTGCAAGTGGTTTCATCTTTACGAACCATTGTTTGCTGACACGAGGCTCTACCGTCGTACCACAGCGGTAGCAGGTTCCTACGTTATGATCGTGATCTTCTACTTTTACCAATGCGCCTTCTGCTTCCAGATCTTTTACAATGGCTTCACGTGCTTCGTAGCGGTCCATTCCGGCGTATTTCTCGTATTCATCTACGATCTTCGCATCGTCTGTCATTACATTGATAATTGGCAGATCATGGCGAAGTCCTACTTCAAAGTCGTTCGGATCGTGTGCCGGCGTGATCTTTACAACACCGGTTCCAAATTCCATATCTACGTAATCATCCGCGATCAACGGAATCTCACGGTGAACCAACGGAAGGACGAGCATTTTTCCAACCATATCTTTGTATCGTTCATCGTTCGGATTGACAGCCACCGCCGTATCTCCCAAAAGCGTTTCCGGACGGGTTGTCGCCAGATTGATGTAACCGCTTCCATCCGCAAATGGATAGCGCAGATGCCAGAAATGTCCCTTCTGATCTTCGTACTCTACCTCGGCATCGGAAATGGATGTCAGACAGTGAGGACACCAGTTGATGATACGCTCACCGCGGTAAATCAGTCCTTTATTATAAAGTTTTACAAATACTTCCTTAACGGCTTTATTGCAGCCCTCGTCCATCGTAAAACGTTCTCTGTCCCAATCACAGGAAGATCCCATTTTCTTAAGCTGAGATACGATGCGTCCACCGTACTGTTTTTTCCAGTCCCAGGCACGCTCCAGGAATTTTTCACGTCCGATGTCTTCTTTCGTGATTCCCTCGTTCCGCATTGCCTCTACGATCTTCGCCTCGGTCGCAATCGACGCATGGTCGGTTCCCGGAAGCCAAAGTGCTTCATAACCCTGCATTCTCTTAAAACGAATGAGAATGTCCTGCAACGTATTGTCAAGGGCATGTCCCATATGAAGCTGACCTGTGATGTTTGGTGGCGGAATTACGATCGTATACGGCTTCTTATCCGGATTTACTTCCGCATGAAAATACTTCTTGCTGATCCATTTGGAATAAAGACGGTCTTCAATGTCTTTTGGATCATAATTTTTTTCCAATTCTTTTCTCATGATTACCTCCGATAATAATAAAAAAACTCTGGAAGAATACCTTCCGGAGTCATTCGCTTCAATCAGGCACCTTCCCTCTATAAGGGCGGCATTGCCGCGGTACCACCTTATTTCAAATAAATGCAGGTTTCCTCTTTCCTGCGTTTTATTCCTCATTCTGCCGATAACGGGGCGAACCGTGATCTTCTACACACAATATCTGCTTCAAAGATCATGCTCCAAAGCTACCTTCCACAAACCACTTGCCGGATTTCTTTCAGCCGGTGAAAATCCTCTCTGCTGGCGTTTCTTTGTGTACTCCTCTTCTTCCACGCATTTCACTACCCTTTTATAATAGGGGTTTTCAGGAAAAATGTCAAGGGAAAAATTTCGTGAGGATAGCGTAAATTGTTTTTCGGAAAAATGTAAGCAGACCAGCCCTTTGATAATTTCAAGATTTTCAACTCAGTTTATTATACTACATCTTTCCTTATATTTCTATACTTTTTCATTCCTTTGTTCTACACGCTATGCTTATGCGATAGTTCCACCGGCATTAATAATAGATCTCATCCATGAGAATTGCTTTTTCTCCAATCCCGGGATTGCTTTTCTTAACACTTCTTCATTTCTGCTGCTTTTCCTTTTTTGTACATCCTGTATCAATTGATCTTCACATTCTATTCGGTTTTTCTTTCTCTGTTTTTTATCCTGATATTCCATCAGATCGATTATTTTTTGCTCGTTCCTCGTTAATACTCGCAGACGGCTTATCCGATCTACGCCTTTTTTGCTCCATCCCATTGGACGGCTGGACTCTCTTGCCGATAAAACATGGCTGATATGACCTTCTGCACTGCATCCCCAGACAGCTCCTCCGTCATCAATCCTTACCATGATCCCAAGCCAGTTATTTTTAATATACCGTGCGCATTCCGTTACTTCCTTTTTCTTGTATTCCTGATCTGTCGAGGCATAGCATTTTTGTAGCAGTCTCATTACTCCATCAAAATCTCTTTCGTTGATCGCACCATATATGAATTCTTTTGCCGCCTGCTGACTGTCGTCTAAATGTGTGGTTGCCTTGTGAATATATTTTCCCAAATGATATTTGTCCAATACAAACTTACTCTTTTCCAATACCCTGCATCCTGCAGCGATCCATGGTGCCCCATCTCCGGCAATATATACGTTTTCCAGATACTCTGTATCATAGTTGTCGTAAATGTACTGCTGCACTTCCAGCCACAGATTCTCGTTTCTTTCACTTCCTTCGTACAATCCGCCAAAGTATTTCTTTCCTACAAGTTTATGACGTTTGCAGCCTTCCGCTCCATCGCGCACAATATCCTCATACAATAAGATCAATTTGGGCATGGCGGTATTGCTTTTTCTACCCATTTCATTTACAGTCAGGTCCCCTTTCTTTTTACTGAACTGAAGGGCAACGTGATCCTCGTCTGCCTGAATATGAAGATTTTTTATCTTTTTCTTTTGAACCGGGATTTCTTCCTCTAATTCGACTTCCAGCTCATGGATCGTGTTTTTTACGGTTTGTTTTGAAACGACATCTTCTGTCATACATGCCTTTTCACCGCCTTTTTGGTAACTGGTTTCAACGGCTTCTTCCACAAACTTTGTTTTTACGGCAAGACTCACCTTGTCATGTGGGGCAAGTCCTACATATTTGTCAAGAAGATATACAGATTTCCCGCCATTTTTAGGCTTATAATAAGCTCTTTCGATTTCCAAGTTTCCAAATGTTGTAAGAAGTGTTCTCCGGTCCGCTTTGTGTTCGACATAGTAGTTTTTCTTTCTAAACTCACTTTGACGGATGTTTTCCTCGATTTCTTTCAGGCATTCCTGATAGATTTTTCGGCCAAACTCAATCATTGCATGCATCAAATCTTCCTCAAACCGAAGCGTATTTCCGGCAAAAAGATATTTTTCTAGAATTTTTTTAATTTTGGTAGTGTCATTTTCGATAAAATCGATTATACTGTTATACATAAGGCAGTTCTCCTTTGCGTTTTTTGTTTCGTCACTTAAAACTTTATACAAAGGAGCTGCCTTTTTCAATATTTATTTTTCCGAAAGTTTTTTTACGCTAACTTTCGTGAGTTTCCGCATTTCTTCCCGCAAGCTCACTTAACTTATCCACAGATTTGAAAAAATTGCAAAAAAATAAGGAATCTTCTCCGTTTTTAGTGCAAAATTTGTCTTTTGATGGCGTGTGGATGTTCCCGTGGAGGTGACTCCGTTCCCTTAGAGACGGCTCCGCACACGCCAATTCTTGCTTTTTTCTTTTTGGCGTGTATCTGCGTTCCCTTAGAGACGGCTCCGCACACGTCAATTCTCGCTTTTTTCTTTTTGGCGTGTACTTGCGTTCCCTTGGAGGCGGCTCCGCACACGTCAATTCTTGCTTTTTTCTTTTTGGCGTGTACCTGCGTTCCCTTGGAGACGGCTCCGCACACGCCAATTCTTGCTTTTTTCTTTTTGGCGTGTACCTGCGTTCCCTTAGAGACGGCTCCGCACACGCCAATTCTCGCTTTTTTCTTTTTAGCGTGTATCTGCGTTCCCGTAGAGACGGCTCCGCACACGTCAATTCTTGCT
>CAKRDZ010000029.1 GCA_934316845.1 uncultured Eubacterium sp.
AATAAGTACCTCTTTTCTTTCTTTATTATATTATATCTTATTAGCCATCCCTGTTACAACTATATTATAGCACCTCAGCTTGTAAGACAATGGAAGAACGCATATACTACATACTTGGCTTAGAAAAAATTGTTGAACAAAGATTAGGATAATGATAAGATGTAGTTATAAAAAATATGGATTGGAGTGGGGATATGACAGATAAAATAGGAAGAGATGAATATGGAGAAATTCTCATATATCAGACAGACGATGGACAGACAAATATAGAAGTTAAGGTAGAAGATGATACAGTATGGTTGACACAACAGCAACTTACAGAATTATACCAATGTAGCAAATCAAATATTAGTGAACACATTAAGCATATATTTGAAGAGGGTGAACTCTATAAAGATGCAGTTGTTCGGAAATTCCGAACAACTGCAGATGATGGAAAAAAGTATAATGTTACGTATTACAATCTTGATATGATTATATCGCTCGGATATCGTATAAAATCAGTAATTGCCACGAGGTTCAGACAGTGGGCAACACAGCGACTAAAAGAATATATGATTAAAGGATTTATATTGGATGATGAGCGATTGAAGGGGAATGGGGGAGGAAACTATTGGAAAGAACTAATTGATAGAATCAGGGATATTAGGTCTTCAGAAAAGGTTTTGTATCGTAAGGTGCTTGATTTATATGCTACAAGTGTAGATTACGATCCACGCAGTGAGGAGTCTATTAGATTCTTTAAAATCGTTCAGAATAAAATCCATTATGGTTGAAAAAGCGTATCTTGAAAGTATTAAAGAAGTTTCTAAGGAAGTAAAGAGAAAAAAATGAAGTAGGATATTGGAAAATCCTAATATTATGAAGGTTGCAGTAACACGAGCAGAAGTAATTGGAGATAAGAATATGTACTTACCATTTAATAGTGATGTGGCAGATGCTTGAAATATAGGATTTTCTGATTGCATGAAGTGTAAAATACAGATTTTCGGAAATTTTGTGTTTTGTGAACGGTATAGAGGCTGCTTATATATTTGGCTAGATCCAGGTGTTGATTTTGGGATGGGTAGACAAAAAGGGGAGCACCTCAGTTCTGAACAAATTTGTTTTTGAAGCGGAGCGACATAAATGTATACAAAATAACCAAAGGAGTGATATCAAGAGATGGTTGAGCGCGTTTATCAATTAAATAAGGATGCTTTGCCAACTGAGGATGAAAGCGGAAATGCTGTGTAAATGCCGCGAGTTAGGCAAAAATTGTGGAAAAAATGTCGGATCGTCGTAATGCTTGTAATCATTTTGTGCATTGCTGCGGCGATAAGTTTTCTTGTATACATAAGCCCGCCGAAGGACGAGGTGGAATCCTATAATTATCCGCCGGAGTTCTTTTGCGAAAGTGCGGGAAACCGTATCGACTACCAGACAGATGGAAAATGTGCGGCCTATGCTGCCGCTTATCTTCTGCGGCACTTTGGGGAGGCGGCGGATGGTGAAGAACTGTTTCCGGAATTGAAACGGCCATTTGGTTTCGTTTCGGCAAACAGTATCACAGATGTTTTTGAGCAGCATGGGTATCAGGCAAAAGCCTGTCACGGAAACATTGACATATTGAAGCAGCGGCTGACAGAGGGGTATCCGATCATCGTTTTTATCCGCATTCCGGGAGATACGCACTACGCTGTCGTCGTTGGCTATGACGAGCAATACATCTATTTGGTGGACTCCCTTGCAGAAAATGCCAATGCATCGGATACACAATACAATAGGGTTCTGACGACGGTAGATTTTGAAGATGTATGGGAGACCGGAACATTGCTTCCTGATAATATTTATATCATTGTGAAAACTGCAAAATAGGCAGGGCGGGAAAATGGCGAGCCGACCTATCTTGCAGGAAAAAGCGGAATAGAAATTGTGCGTGAAATCATTTTTGAAACAACGAGAAAAGAAATAACTGACGAACCAGAGGAACATTTCGGACGTTCAAAAGAATACTGGGTTGGCTGTACACAAGCGGAACTTGCACAGAAATCCAATGTCAGCCTTAGATGTACGAGCAACGCAATAAAGATATAAATAAAGCAAGCGTGGATATAGTATATCGTCTTTCCAAAACACTTGGCTGTACGATGGAAGATTTGATAGAAAAATAAACTTTTAAAGATAGGAGCTCTTTTATTTTCATTCTATTTATGTAATCCCTTATTGACAAAGACATAAAAATGATATATAATGCACAATATATATCGCACGATATATATTAAATATTATATGAAAGGCTGTTAACGATTCAGCTGCGCTTCGAACGATAGATGAGTTGAATGGTTACAATAGGTGTGTATTATGGCCCCGAAAAATAAGTTTACAAAAGAACAAATGGTAAAAGCTGCGGTGCGGGTTGCGCGCGACAGAGGAATCGACGGCTTGACGGCAAAGACGATGGCAGATGAACTTGGCATCTCCACGCAGCCGGTTTTTACAGCTTTTGGATCTATGGATGAAGTGAAGAGGGAAGTTTATGCAGCCGCAGTGAGTGTGTATGATGGATACACAGAGCTGGGCTTGAAAGAGAAGATTCCATTTTTAGGCGTGGGAATGCAGTATATACGGTTTGCGCGGCAGGAGCCGGAACTGTATCGCTTACTGTTTTTGAGCCAGACACAGGAAAATGAATACAGTGCGGTGAAGTCAATGCAGCATTTGCAGGAGCTTGTCCGCCCGACGCTGATCCGTATTTACCACATTACTGCGGAAGAAGCAGACCTTTATTTCCGCAATCTGTGGTTTGTAGTACATAGTCTGGCAACTTTGATCGTGACGGGAGACTGCCCTTACTCGGATCAGCAAATAGGAGAGATTTTAACGGGATTCAGTATTAGTATTTGCAAATCCATTAAGGAGATTCCAGGATTTGCGGCAGGAAATTATGACCGGGATGCAGTTTTTCAAGCATTAGTCAGTAAGGAAAAATGAGCGCATGATACAGAGTCAGTTTAACTTACATATTCCCGTTTTTGTTATATTGCGGGAAGATTTCGTAGACATCTTGCAACATGCCCCCGATTGGTGGGGGACAGCAGGTAAGGAAATTTATGACAATCTTATTTTTATCATGCCGCCTGCCAATTTTCAAGATGTTTATGACGAGATCGGCGAACCCAAAGAAGGCTTGGAAAAAATACAGGAATATAAGTCGGCGGTATTTTGGTCATTCAGTCGGAAGAATTATCAGAAAACAAACTGGTGGTCAAAAACGGCCAGTGTGAATATTGGCTCAAAGCTAACGATAAGAACAGCCAATACAGTTAGAAAAATAGTTCGTATCGTTTCGGTTTAAGGAGGGTAGTTATTATGGAAAATATTGTAATTTATGTTCGCGGGAAAGGTGGTTCGGCAGAGGAAGCCGGGCATTATGAATCGCTGTTTCCTGATAGCAGGGTAGTAGGATTTGATTACCATGTACAGACACCGTGGGAAGCTAGAGAAGAATTTTCGCAGTTTTTTACTACACAGCGAAAAAACTGTGATACTCTCACTCTCGTGGCAAACAGCATCGGCGCATTTTTCTGCATGTCCTCATTGGATGAAGCGCGAATCGACAAGGCTTATTTTATTTCCCCTGTCGTGAATATGGAGAAGTTGATCTGCAACATGATGATGTGGGCAAATGTGACCGAACAAGAGCTTGCGGAAAAAATGGAAATCGCCACGGAGTTTGGAGAGACTCTCTCATGGAAGTATTTTAGCTATGTGCGGGAGCATCCGGTTTCCTGGCAAGTTCCCACCTGCATTTTGTATGGAGAGCATGACAATCTGACTTCTTTGGAAACCATATCGGCTTTTGCGAAGAACGCCGATGCGGAATTGACTGTAATGCCTGGTGGAGAGCATTGGTTTCATACGGAGGAACAGATGCGGTTTTTGGATGCTTGGATTTTGAAAGAGGAAGAGAATTTAAGAAAGCTATGAGGAGAACGTAAAATGAAAACATTAAAAACCATTCAGAAATTATCAAAAGTGGGGGAAATTTTGAGCAAGATTATGTTTATCTGCTGCATTGTCGGTTTTTGCCTTTGTATTGCTGGCTTTGTCAGCATGGGGCTTGGTGCTACGGCGCTTAAACTTGGCAGCATAACGCTGAAAGGCATCATAAATACAGAAGCAGAAACTACCATCGGCACCATATATACAGCTATGGCGGTTGGGGTAATTCTGTGCGCCGGAGAGGCCGTACTTGCCAAATTTGCAGAGTGCTATTTTAAGCATGAACTTGCCGACGGCACACCGTTCACTTTTAGTGGGGCAGAGGAACTGAAACGCCTGGGAATCCTGACGATTTGTATTCCTGTCGGTACGCAAATTGCAGCAGAGATTGTCTATGTGGTGATGAACCAGATATTTCAGGATGCTGCACCGCTTCGACTGGATCAATCCGGCTCGATAGGGCTTGGAATAACGTTTATTATTGTGTCGTTGATTTGTCAGTATGGAGCAGAAAAAAGTTATGAATGATATTGAAAAACAATTTAATTTAATAGCAAAAGAATACGATCAAAATAGAAGAAAATTTATTCCTTGTTTTGATGATTATTATGAGCAGACAACCAAGTTTATATTAGCAAATATAAATACACCTCAATGCGTGCTTGATCTAGGCGCCGGGACGGGACTGCTGACGTATTATTGGTTTCAGGAATGTAAAACAGCGGAATATGTTTTGGTGGATATTGCAGATGAAATGCTCGACATTTCCCGAAAGCGTTTTGCCGGATTGAAAAATGTCCATCACCGGATTCTTGATTATACAAAACAGCTGCCGGAGGGGAAATTTGACGCGGTCATATCGGCATTGTCCATCCATCATTTAGATGATATGCGTAAAATGGAGTTATTTGAAAGAATATATGAAACGCTTCCCACGGGCGGAATATTTATAAATTACGATCAGTTTTGTGCGGGAAGTCCAATGATGAACGAGTGGTTTGATTTCTATTGGGAGAACCAGTTAGTTCAAAGTGAATTAACCACTAAGGATATCGAACTCTGGAAAGAACGGAGAAAATTGGATCGGGAATGTTCGGTGGAAGAGGAAATGTCGATGCTGCGTCAATGTTCTTTTTCGGAAGTTAAGTGCTTATATTCGTATCATAAATTTTCGGTAATTATTGCAGTGAAATAGAACGATAAATACACAATGGAGGGGAAGGCTCCTGGGAAAAGGAAAGGATGGTATTTTATGAAAAATTCTTTAGAAACAAGCCTGCCGTATTGGCTGCTGGCGGTTGTAGTTTTGATCATATTTTATGGCATTTATTTTACAAAACAGCTAGTGCAGAAACGGCACGGAATACAAACCAGACAAATCGGACGAAGGAAAGAAAAATCCATTCACATAGTAGAAGTGGCTATGGGAATTGCAACTCTTTGTGTCCCTATTGTCCAGCTTATTTCTATTATATCCGGCTGGAATTATATGCCTGCAAATGCACGGTTCACCGGATTTCTTATTGCAATGCTGGGAAATGCAGTCTTTTTGATTTCTATTCTTTGCATGAAAGACAGCTGGCGGGCGGGGATACCGGAAAAGGATAAAACAAAGCTGGTGACGAGCGGAATTTACCAATGTAGTAGAAATCCCGCGTTTCTGGGATTTGATCTGCAATACACAGGCGTACTTTTTATGTATTGTAATCCGTTGACGGTGGTCAGTTCTGTTTTTGCAATGACGATGCTGCATTTGCAGATTTTGCAGGAAGAACGATATCTGGCGCAGGAGTTCGGCGAAGACTATCTGGAATACAAAAGTCAGGTGTTTCGCTATCTGGGAAGGAGAGTGAAGACGAAATGAGATATGTTCTAATAGGCTTAGCTGTCTTTGTGTGTATTATGATATTTTTTATGATTATCTATTTTAAAGACGTTAATAAACATTCGTCAGATTATGCTTTCAAATTTGATGAGAAAACAGGAAAATATTATCCCGTGTTAAATGGAGATGCAAGCACGGCAAACGTGTTAGTGACATTGCCTGACGGTTCAAAAGGCTGGACAGACGGAGTGGGAAATGGCTTTATAAGGTAAATAATTTAATAAATCCAAAGGAGAAAATGATATGAATAATACAAATACAACGAGAAAAATATATCTTGATAATATCCGTTGGATTACAGTGTGTATTGTTGTAATTTATCATGTAATCTATATGTTTAACGGAGTTCAGCCATATGGTGTGATTGGAGCATTCCGGGAACATCAGTTACAGGATGGTTTTCAGTATCTGGTGTATCCGTGGTTTATGGCGCTGCTGTTTGCCGTATCCGGTATGACGGTGAGATCCTATCTGGAACGGCATAATACGAAAGAATATTTGCGGGACAAAACGCGTAAACTGCTGGTTCCTTCGACCATCGGACTTTTTGTATTTCAATGGATCCTTGGCTATTATAATATGAAGATCGGAGGCGCATTTAATACGATGGGAGAGATTCCGGGCCCGGCATTGTATATCATAATGGCAATATCCGGAATCGGCGTATTATGGTACATACAGGTACTCTGGATCCTCTCTATGCTATTGCTTTTGGTAAGAAAAATAGAGAAAGACCGGATCTGGAAACTTGGCGCAAAAACACCGGTATGGCTGCTACTCGTATTTACAATTTTTGTATATGGAGCGGCGCAGGTTCTCAATACGCCAATGATAACCGTTTACCGCTTTGGCATTTATGGATTTTGTTATTTTGTGGGATATTTTATTTTTTCGCATGATGAAGTGATCGAGCGGCTGAGCAGATGGTGGAAGATTTTAATGATTGCTGCGATCGCGCTGGGAGTGTTTTATACCGTAACTTATTTTGGTGAAAATTATGCCGTTGAGCCGGTGCTGAACAACCTTCCGGCCTGTGTGTACTGCTGGGCTGCCATCCTTGCCATTCTTGCATTTATGGCAAAATATGGTAATCGAGAAAACAAAGTGTCAAAATGGATGGCAGAAAAGTCGTGGGGAATCTACGTGTTCCATTATCTGCCGCTTGCGGTGAGCGCCTATTATCTGAAAGAATTTGCGCCGGGACTTTCGGCGGCAGCCGTCTATGTAATAGTGGGAGTCAGTGCTTTTGTGGGTGCGGTGTTGTTATATGAAATCATCCGTCGTGTGCCGGTAGTACGCTGGTGCGTGCTGGGGATGAAGAGAAAAGATAAATAATGGAGAAATGGGGAAAAACATCTTGACAGTTCACGCTTTGCGTGATAAAGTAAATTTAACGCATGGCGTGAAAAGGAGAAGTTGTAATGGAAGATTTTATCATTGATGAAAATAGAGAGGCAAAAGATATTTTAGTGGAATTAAGGGAAAGTATTGGTATGAACAGAAATCAGTTTTGTGAGTATTTTGAAATTCCTTATATGACAGTAAGTGACTGGGAGCATGGCAAGAAACGTGTTCCTAAATATCTTCTGCGTTTATTGAAATACTACGTGGAAACAGAAAAAATGAATAAGAAAGGGGGGCAGAAAGAAGATGGCGAAAAATAGAATTATTACAGTTCAGAACATTCCGATTACCGTATCTGAGGCAGATTTGGATGATTACATTTGTATTACAGATATGGCATCGGCTAAAGCAGAAAATTCCAGAGCTGCGGATGTAGTACGGAATTGGCTTAGAAACAGAAGTACTTTGGAGTTTTTGGCGACATGGGAAGAAATTTATAATCCTGATTTTAAAGTGTTCGAATCTGAACACTTTAAAAAACAAGCTGGATTGTTGACGTTTACGCCTAGTGTATCTGAATGGGTAGTACAGACAGATGCAATTGGGCTGTTTGTAAAAAAGGGACGCTATGGTGGAACTTTTGCACACAAGGATATTGCATTTGAATTTGCATCTGCCATTAGCCCGGTATTTAAGTTGTATCTTATTAAAGAATTTCAAAGATTGAAAGAAAAAGAGAATGATTTACAGAAATTAGAATGGAATGCGAAGCGGTTTCTTTCCAAGAATAATTACTTGATTCAGACGGATGCGGTGAAAAATTATTTAATCCCAGCATGTAATTATCGAGAGGAGTTACAGTGGCTTCCTTATGCAGAAGAGGCAGATTTGTTAAATGTTGCATTGTTTGGCTTTACTGCGAAAGCGTGGAGAGAAGCAAACCCGGAACTTGCTAAAAAGAGTAATGTTAGGGATTACGCAACTATAAATGAACTTGCGGTATTATCAAACCTTGAATCGCATAATGCACAAATGATTCGTGAAGGAAAAGATAAGACAGATAGATTTGCAGTTTTGAAGGAAATAGCAGACTATCAACTAAATATTCTGAATGAAGCCGAAAAAATCAATAATAGGATAGGGGTAAAAAAATCTGTGTGACATAAGTTCAAATATATACTGGAATTGAAGCAATGGATTGAAAAGAGTGGATTGCCGATAAAGAAATGATAAATGCATTACAAAACATCCGCAAAAGTATTAAAAATGCGGATTATTTTTGAAAGGGGGCGCAAGTTATGAAAACACGTGCAGAATGTTTGGAAAAATATGGATCGTATTATTTTATTGAAAAAAAATTAGAAGAGGGTGAGCTGTTCAAAATTGAAAAGGGAATATATTCTGAAAAGCAATGTGTTCCAGAGATTGCCATGCTCGTTTATAAATATCCCAATGCAGTTGTAACGATGAAGAGTGCATTTTCTTTTTATGGTTTAACCGATGTTATACCAGATGAATGCGACCTTGCAACAACACGCGATGCAGCAAAAATTAAGGATACAAGAGTAAAGCAATATTTTGTTTCAGATGATTTTTTTGAGGAAGGAATTGAAATTGCGGATTATAAAGGATACGATATACGAATTTATAATAAGGAACGTATGCTTATTGAACTTGTGCGATATAAAAGCAAACTTCCTTTTGATTACTATAAAGAAATTATTTTGAATTATAGAAAACTGCTACCACAACTGGATATACAGAAAATTCAGGATTACGCATTTGCAGCTCCAAAAAGTAATAAGATTTTTCAAATCTTACAGACGGAGGTATTTTAATGATTAATTTGCAAAAATAGTATATAGTTTTAAAAACCAACCACATTCCACTTGCAATTTACAACCATTCGTGCTATCATATGGCTAACGAACGATAGCTAACATGCTACAAGGCGTTGCCAAAAGGAGAGACAAAAATATGAAAGCAAAAGCAGCCGATTGGTACAAGAAGAATTGGAGTCTGGATATTAAAAATATGTCATGGGTGGAAAATACGCCAAACGAGGTGGATTTTATTATTGACATGTGCAAACTGAATGGAAGCGAACGGATTTTGGATCTGGCATGTGGATATGGCAGGCATTCTCTGGAAACAGATGAGGAAAATCTTAAGATATTTGATGTTGTGTCAAGAGCACTGAAAACAGGCGGGCATCATATATGTGATCTTGTAAATGGGGAGTATGCCAATGCACATTTTCCTGTAAAATTGTGGGATGCCGGGGAGGAAGAAATTAGTACATAGCAGAAAAAAGTAATAATGCAAGGAGGACAGGATGAGTAATAACCGAAAAGAAGAAATTGTTCTTACAACACTTGAACTTGCGGCGCAGAAAGGGCTTGCCAATGTTTCCATGAGTATGATTGCTGACAAAATAGGGATAAAAAAGCCTTCGCTTTATAAACATTTTCAATCCAAGGATGAGATCGTGGAGTCGATGTATCAGTTTCTCAGGCAGCAGGCAAAAGAAAAAGCCAATATAAAACCGATGGATTACAGTACATTTTTTGTGGGGAAAACGGCATATGAGGTGTTGCAGTCAGCGGTTCATGGTTATATTCAAATGAATCATCAGGAACAAATGCTGAATTTTTATAAGGTGATTTATTCGGAAAGACCGCTGAATCCCATGGCGGCAAAAATTGTTGCCGAGGAAACGGAAACGATGATCTTAGCGACGAAGCAGCTATTTTATGCGATGGAAGTACATAAGGTGCTTCATTTTAACAATGCAGATATGAGCGCTGTCAGTTTTGCCATGACGATTCACGGACTTATGGATTATGAATTGGATCAAAGGTATGGTGAGTGTCAAGATGAGAAGATCAATCTTTTAGAAGAGTATCTAAAATGGTTTTGCGAGGAGAATGCCGTATGAGGGAGAAAAAGAATTTGTTGAATTATTGCGGGTTACTCGGAATTGCTGCGTTTTTGTCGTATACGGCGGCCGTTGTGTTTTCGCCTCTTGCGTATCCGGGATATAACTGGATGGCGCAGGCGGTAAGTGATCTGAGTGCGGCAAATGCACCGTCGCTTCGGTTATGGAACCAGCTTAGCAGTGTATATAACGTATGCACGCTGGTGTGCGCGATGATGGTATGTGTTGGCATTCAGGGAAAAAAGACCCGGCTTTTGCGAGTGGGGATTTATCTGTTTACTATTATGGAATGGGTTTCAGCGGTTGGCTATGGCTGTTTTCCGTTGAGCGACAGCGGATATGCCGGGACATTTCAGGATCAGATGCATATTTTCTCGACGGTGGTAGTTGTTTTACTGTCTATCGGATCGCTTGTTATGATAATTATTGCAGGGGCGAAGGATAAAAACTGCCGTTCTTACGGTATATTTGCAGCAATTGCTCTCGGAATGATGATGGTAGGCGCGATGGGCATGAATATAGTGCCAAAAGAATACTTTGGTGTTGTCGAACGGTTCAGCGTATTTGCAGCGACGGGGTTTAATGCCGTGCTGGGAGTGCAGCTGTTTCGAATGAAATTGGCAGAGCAGGATTGACAGAAATATACATTAAGGGAAGGACTGAGTGAGAATGAGCAATATTGTTATTTTAATGGGAAGTGTGCGAAAGGGCGGCAATACGGATCTGCTTGTGCAGGCATTTGCGGAAGGTGCAGAGAAAAATAATACGGTTGAAATAATTTCCGCAGCCGATTCCAAAGTGAATCCTTGTATTGGATGTAATACCTGTTTTGAAAGAGAGGGAAACAGGTGCTTTCAGGAAGATGATATGCAGGAAATTTATGGAAAACTGAAAGCGGCAGATGTGCTCGTTATTGCTTCGCCTGTATATTTTTATGGCGTGAGTGCACAGCTAAAGGCAATTATTGACAGGCTGCATACGCCTATGCGGAGTGAATTTAAGATTAAAAAACTGGCGCTGATATTAGTGGGTGCAGCTACGTTGCCGGAGCTGTTTGATTCGATTAAGATACAGTATCAGCTGGTGCTAAATTATTTTAAACTTGAAGATGCGGGAACAGTACTTGTGAGAGGGGCAAAAGATAAGGGAGATGTGAAAAATACAGGGGGATTAGAGGAGGCTTATCAACTGGGTTTGTCGATTATTTAACTGGGTGACACGATTCGTATCGCCGATGTAACTAGGCGTTTCTTACAATTTTTCAGAAAATATGTTACCTTCTGATCAGCCATTTGGCAAGAACAAAAAGGAAGGTAAAAGACATGAAGAAAAATGAAAAGAAACAATTGATTTTGGGAGGCAGACTAATTGCAATATTTGTGATTTGGACATGGCTGATACAATGTATCGACGTGCGCCCGGCGGGACAGAGCGGAACGGAAATTGGATTTGCTGCATTTAACTGCTGGTTTCATGACATGACAGGAGTGCACATGTGGCTCTATACAATTACAGACTGGTTAGGTCTTGTGCCATTGTTTGTATGTATTGTATTTGGTGGAATGGGTCTAGGTCAGCTGCTTAAAAGAAAAAGCCTTTTTAAAGTAGACAGAGATCTGATCCTGCTTGGAATGTATTATATTATTGTAATATTTGGCTATTTATTTTTTGAAATGTTTCCGATTAATTATCGGCCTATTTTGATCGAAGGAATTCTGGAAGCATCTTATCCATCGTCCACAACACTGCTTGTATTAAGTGTCATGCCGACATTGATTTTTCAAGTGAAACGGAGAATTGAGAACCGGGCAGCGAAAAAAATAATATGTTTTTTGACAATTGCGTTTTCTGCCTTTATGGTAATAGGAAGACTGGTCGCCGGTGTACACTGGTTCACTGATATTATGGGGGCAGTTATTTTAAGTGCAGGGTTATTTATCTTATATAAAGCGGCTGTGATGTTGTCCTGTGACGAAACTGGAAATAAATGGTAAAAATACAAGGGAGGCCTTGGAATGGAATTTAGTGAAAAACTTCAGGAGTTAAGAAAAAGCAGAGGACTTACACAAGAAGAACTTGCGGAGGCTTTATATGTTTCAAGAACCGCTGTCTCAAAATGGGAATCCGGCAGAGGATATCCCAGTATAGATTCCCTTAAAGTAATATCAAACTATTTTACGGTAACAATAGATGAACTGCTGTCCGGGGAAAAACTGCTTTCCATTGCGGAAAAAGAGAACAGAGCAAGAATGCAGAACCTTTGCAATATGCTCATAGGAATGATTGATGTTTTGCATTTTCTTCTGATTATACTGCCGCTTTACCCGAGATTTATGAATGGGTATATTTCGGCGGTAAACTTATTTGCTTATACAGGGGCGGCTGCATTAAATCAAATGGTTTACTGGGGAATGTTTCTTTCGTGCATTTTAATTGGATTTATTGAGATTGTAATTACGCATTTGAAGGCGGCAAAAACATACAAAATAATACTGACTGTTTCGATGTTAATAAGTATTTTAACGGTTATTTTTTTGGCGCTGGCAAGAGAAAGTTATGCGACGGCGCTGGCATTTCTTTTCTTTCTTTTCAAAGGGTTTTTGTACATAAAAGGATCGTACGCGAAAGAGAAGATCTAATGGTTTCTCTTGACAAGTTACTATTCGGTAACTATAATATAAGGTAACCAAACGGTAACCTATAATTTTACACGCCTGCGTACAGAGTGGATTGCTATAAATCCATTGTACAGGGCAGCATTTTCAGGAGGTAAGAATAGAATAGAATGAAAGCAGTTATATATACGACAAATAGCGGAAGTACAGCGGAGTATGCAGAGTTATTAGGGAAAGAATGGAATCTGCCCGTATTTAGTTTGCAGCAGGCAAAAAGCAAAGTATCTTCCGGCGCAGAGATTATTTATCTTGGGTGGATTATGGCAGGTGGGATCAAAGGATACAAAGAGGCAGCCAAACGTTATAAAATAGGGGCAGTTTGTGGTGTCGGCATGGGGCAGACGGGTACGCAGGGAAAGGAAGTGCGGGAGAAAAACGCAATTCCGCAGACGATACCTCTTTTCACATTGCAGGGGAATTTTGATGTGAAAAAACTTCATGGAGCATATCGTTTTATGATGAGTATTATGGTTAAAACTGCCGGGAAAGCATTAGCGGAAAAAGCAGATCGTACTCCGGAGGAAAATGATATGCTGGACATGATGTTAAATGGCGGAAAACGTGTGACAAAGCAGAATCTGAAGGCAGTCATTGACTGGTATAAAGACAGTTATTTGCAGGAGGCAGAAAATGAAAGACAAGATTTATCCAAGAACCTCAGATAAGCAGACGGTTTATCTGAAAAATGTTGTAAATAATCCCAACATAGAGGTTGGAGATTATACAATGTACAACGATTTTGCACGGGATCCAATAGACTTTCAGAAGAACAATGTTTTGTACCATTATCCGGTTAATCAGGATAAACTGAAAATAGGGAAATTCTGCTCGATTGCGTGTGGAGCAAAGTTCTTATTTACAAGTGGCAATCATACAATGAAATCGTTGTCAACCTATCCATTTCCGATCTTTTTTGAAGAATGGGGATTGGATGGAAAGGATATTTGCGATGCGTGGGATAATAAAGGGGATATTGTCATCGGCAATGATGTGTGGATCGGTTATGAAGCGGTCATTCTTTCCGGTGTAACGATTGGAGATGGCGCAGTGATCGGCAGCAGGGCAGTTGTCACAAAAGATGTTGAACCATATACAATTGTTGGAGGAGTTCCGGAAAAGCCGATCCGTAAACGTTTTGATGAGCAGACGATAGAGAAACTAGAAAAAATTGGATGGTGGGATTGGAGCGAAGAACAGATCAGGCAGAACATTGGGGCAATACAAGCCGGAGATGTTGATGCATTAAGCAAGTTCAAAATACAATAAAATCAATACAGCGGCTTGCCCTCTTTCGTATACCAATTTACACCATTTGTCAAAATGTAATCTTCTCCACCGCGGATCGCATCGCAGTAATCCCGGATGTCCTTTAATTTTCGGCGGAATGCTACGCCGCCACCAAATAAAGACGTATTGTGAATGTCGGAGCCGGCGGTCATCGGAAGATGATATTTTGCGGCATAAGCGATTGCTTTTTCGTCATATTCCGGGTTGTTGTGGCTGAGGCTTTTCGGATGGGAGTGGGTGGCATTGATGCCCTCTACGCCATCGACATATTTTGGAAATAAACGGATTTCCGGGATATATGGTTCTTCACGAAACGGATGGGCGTGGATAACCATTCCACCGGCTTCATGTATCCATTCATATTGTTCCTCGATCGTGGCGTTTTCAATTTCAGGGTGGGAAATGAGCCATTCAAGAGTAATGCCATATACTAAAAATTCGGTGCCCCGGTAACCGGCTTCGTAGCCAAAGAAAACGTCGAGTCCTATTTTTTCACCCCATTTCCTGGTTTCCTCATAAGCGCAGTAATATTCACGGATCCATTTTTCCCACGGCAAAGACCGGTCAATACAATGGTTTCCATGCCAGTTGTGATTGGTCACAATGATTCCGGTGTAACCTGCGTCCTTGCACGCCTGCGCCATTTCTTTTCCGGTGGAGCGGGCACAGGCACTGGCTTCGCTCGTGTGCAGATGGGTTTCGTATAAATAAGGATAATCTTTTTGAATTTTTTCTCGGTCAGTCACAGAAACACTCCCTTACAAAATATTTGAAAACAGTATAGCATGTTTAAAACAGAGGTGCAAGAAAGGAATTTGAAAAAAGTGTAGAAAAGTAAACTCCCCGCTTGGCTCAAATCGCTTAGCGGGGAAATGCCTTACTTTTTATTTACGAATTTAACTTTCTCATCTCCAAAAAGATCACCCAATGCAAAGTCTAATTCCAATTTTTTATAATTCTTTTTGACTTCAAAGGCAAGAGCGCCTTTCATTTTTTTGCCGGGAGCAATCGTGCCACTCATAGAGCCGAAATCGTCTTCCGAATAATACGTTTCGGAAAGAGAATAACCATCTGCGTAGGCGTTATAATCCAGCATACTCATGGTAAAATCATCGTCGGATTTATTTTCCACAAGGAAATTACAAATGACAAAAATCTTGCCTTTTGCTGGTTTGTTATAACCTTTGCCTTTGGATTCGGTTACTTTCGTCATGGTGATTTCAATGCCGTTTTTCGAGGCGGTTTCCCCTTCTTTGAATACCAGGGGAGCGTCGCTTTCGGTTTCGGAAGTCGTCGAATCTTCACCTGATGTATTTGAGGAATCGGTGGCAGGAGGAACGGTGCTCTCAACCTTTGTTACAGAGTTATCTGCTTGTTTGCTGTCTTTTTCATCGTTGCCGCCGCTGACACCAATAATGGCAAATACAATGATAACGGCGACCATAATAATGATCCATTTTTTGTTTTTCATGTTTCTATTTCTCTCCTCTCATGAGTTAATGATGAGAAGAGTATACATGAAAAAATAGACCGCGTGGTCTGCTGTGAGCATACAATTTAAAACAATTGTATTTATGGAAACAGAATGTCAAATAAACCGCTTATGAGAGCGGCGGATAATAAAAATAAGAAACAATAGAATGATAATATACAATATCTTATGGCACGATTTTGATGTGTTGTTCCCGGAAAATATTTTCTCATATGGCAATAATTTGTGCATAAAAAATACATACAAAATAGACTGATGCCGACAAAAAATTTAGAAATCTGGTTACTAATGGGGTGCAACGGAGACAGAGTTGATGTGGTGCTGATCCATATAATAACAAAACAGCCAAACAGGAATCCCCAGATTTTTACAAGTGATCGGCTTCGGATGCCGGGAAGTGCGAGAAAATAATGTTTCACTATCCCTGCGTAATCTTTGGTAGAAAGAGATCTGGTACGGTGAACAGCATTGGTAAATTCCACGATACTGCGAAAACGTTCTTCCGGAGAAAGGCTGAGTGCCTTTTTTAATACCATATTTATTTTATTTTGGCAGGAAAGGCCGTCTTTTGGATATTTTCCTGTCAGCATTACATGAAGAAGGACGGCAAAAGAGTAGATATCACTTCGACAGTCGGTCTGTGCAAAACCATACTGTTCTGGCGGCGCATATCCTTCCGTTCCAAGAATTATAGTGTCATTCGATTTATTTGCGCTATAATTTCTGGCAGCATTGAAATCAATCAGATAACATTTTTTGTCCGCGGTGATCAGGACGTTTCCCGCTTTAATATCGCGGTGAATGATAGGCGGATTTAAGGAATGAAGGATCGTTAAGGTATGGGAAACTGCATCAAATATTGTGAAAGCATCGGATTCGGACAGCGGGCCATTTTGTAAAACAGACTGAAGAGTTCGACCATTGATAAATTCTTCAATCAGAATCAGGGAAGAATCCAGCATTAATATATGGAAAATTTTGGGAATGCCGGGAAGGGATGATTCCTTTAATGTTTCATAAACGGATTTTTCATAATGCTCTAAAATCTTCTTTACAAAAAGAAGTCCGGTTGCTTTTTCCTGTACCAAAATAATATGCTCACAGTCATTTAATGTAGTGAGTTCTTCGTACATATCTAAGATATATTCGGTTCGTAATTCTTCCGTCATTGTGGTCTCCAATCTGCTTTATGCTTGAAAAAAAGTAATGTCTTAACTATAATTATACATAAATTGACAAAAAAGAGAAAGGAAATTTTGAAAATGGATGAAAAAACGACCAGTGAATTAAATCATATTTTAAAGTCGTGTACTACGTTGTCACATCTTGAATCCGCGTTGACGGAATTACCGGAAAAAGAACGGTTGACATTAAAATGTTATTTAGAAGAATTATTGGAAAGAAAAGGGTTAAATAAAGCGGATGTGATTCGTGAGGCAAATATTGCCCGCACATATGGATATCAGATTTTTCAGGGAGAACGTCTTGCCAGCCGTGATAAATTGATCGCACTTTCCGTGGCAATGCATTTGACACTGCCGGAATGTAACCGGCTTCTTACAATAGCAAAAGCCGGTATTTTATATAGCAAAAACCGTCGGGATGCAATATTGATTTTTGGCATCGAACGTGGCCTGTCTTTTATTGATATCAATGAATTGCTTTATGAGATGGGGGAAGATGTGCTGGAATGATTTAGTATAATTCGTGCTCATTCCTCTTGACAAGTAACCACTCGGTAACTATAATATAAAGTGACCGACCGGTTACTTTATGCAAGGAGGAAGTGCGATGAAACTTTATTTTGGAAACGCGACGACAACGGCAACGACGATTATGATCTTGTGTCTTTTGGGATTTATGGGATATACGGTCGTTCACCGGGAAAATATAACTTACTGGGGACGCAGAAGCCTGTTTTTACTGGCGTTTGGACTGATGATATGCTGTTTTGCCGCGGCGAGGGACGGTTTGGATAAAACGATACAAAATGCAGTAGACGGAAGCTGTGCACCGGGGGTATTTCCGCTTATAAGTTTTCCTAATCTCATCGGCTGCATTGGCGCAGCAATCATTGTAATCGCAGCCATTGCGACGCCGATTGCAAAATCCCAGCTGGCAAGGGAAGTCTGGTTTTATGTTATGTCCGGAGGGGCGCTTTTGAAAATTGGTGTAATGGAGATTGCAAGGATCCTGCGATAGATGGTTGCGGGACGTTGTAAAATGACATCCATGACATATAATGTCATCTATATTTGGTAAAATTTATTATATAATGATATTTTTTGTGGTATAGAAAGGGGCTTTGTTATGGATGTTTATTCTTTGATCAATTCAAAAGACATTGCGGAATATTTGCGGGAAATTCACTATGAATTTAATTCGCTGGAGACGGCGTGGCTCATTTGGAAAAACGATTATCTTACATTTGAGGAGAAAAAGGAGAAGTGGCACGAAGTGATCGAGACGATGCCGGACTGCGAGGTGTCGGTACGTGAGACCTGGCACGCAGGGTGGGAAAGTCTTCATCAGATGATGCAAGAGTATATGGATCTGGTGGATGAGATCCGGGAAGATTTTGAAAAAGATCCGGAACCCGGGAAATATGTTTATCAGAATTCGTATTGTGATGAATTAGAGCAGTATAACAGAGCACGCGAAGTTTTTCCGGATTTTAGAAGCTGCGCGGAGGATGCCAGAGAGGGTGTTTCTTATGTTGATCTGCCAGTCGTTACGTATTGGCTGGAACGACAGGCAGTGCAGGATGTAGAGGACAGAGTTATCCTGACGTATCGAAAAGATGGGGCATTTATGAACGTGCTTGAAAAGGGAAATCAGACGACGAAGGAGAAGGAGCTGCTTTATGACAGTTTTGAAGGCATTTGGCTGGATATCCCGACACCGTTTAAGAAGGGGGATATTGTGTGGAATCCATGCGGTCAGGATTCCGATGAAAGAATTATCGTTGTGGATGGAATATCAAATTGGGGCGATACGGAATTTTTGCAGAAAAGTGGAGATTCTTCGGATATGTATGTATATGGCTATCTTCCCGCTCCGGATGGGTCGGTTTATTATCATTCATTAATGCGGAGTAATTATATGGATATGGAATATTATCACGGAACATTTCTGAAACATGAGAGGATTCTGAAGGTGTTGAGTGATTATTTGAAAGGGAACATTTCACTGTATCATTTTTTGATCTTATATCGTAAGTCGCTATCGGATATGGCGCCAAAGGATATTTCATTAAATGAGATTATTGAGGAAGAGTTTGACAGGTATAAAATGTAATACTATATAAAAAAAGCGTATAAACGAGCATTTTTTTGTATAAACGCCAATTGATTCCAAGGTGTAACTATGCTACGATTTTTATAGAGACACAATTACAAGGAGGGAATCTATGGTTAATTCAAATTTGCACAACATTTTAAACACGGTTTCATTGGAGTCGCAGTATGATGCGCAGGCGAAAAAAGTGCTGGCACAAAAGATTGTTTTGGCGTACATTATGAAAAATACGCTGGAAGATTTTAAGGATATGGATCCGCAGGAAATCATACGGTACATTGAGGGAGAACCGATGATCGGCATTGTTCCGGTGGATCCGGGACTTACGAATGCCAAATATTCGGAGGCTGACGAAGAAGTTATTGGATTTAACACAGAAAATACAGTGGTTAATGAAGGCAGCGTGAATTTTGATATTGTTTTCTATGTTCATCGAAAGTGTGGTCTTACAAAAGTAATTCTGAATATTGAACCCCAGAAAGATGAGCCAAGCAAATATCCCATTTTAAACCGCGGCATATTTTATGTCAGCCGCCTGATCTCGTCGCAGAAATACCGCGATTTCAAAGGTCAGAATTATGGAGATATCTGTGAAGTGTACAGCATATGGATCTGTATGAATATGTCGGAAAACAGCATGTGCCGCATTCATCTGACACAGGATGATCTGGTGGGAGAACATAAATGGGACGGTGATCTGGATTTGATCAATCTTGTGATGATCGGGATTTCCAATGATCTTGCAGAATACGATAAACAGCATGAATTACACCGATTTTTGGGGGCTTTGTTCTCAAAAGGCTTGACAAGCGAAGAACGACTTAGTATCATGGAAGAAGAATATCATATTCCAAGCCAAATGCTGGGAAAGGAAGTGGAAACCATGTGTAATTTAAGTCAGGGAATTAAAGAAGATGCGCTTGCCGAAGGACGTGAAGCAAATCTTCTTGAATTAATTTCGAAAAAACTTGCCAAAGGGAAATCACTTTCACAGATTGCAGATGAGTGTGAAGAGACAGAAGAACGAATTAGAGAATTGATGAAAAAACTTTAAAGATACAAGTCGAGAGGAGAAATCACATGCCTGTTTTTGATTTTACACATACACCGGATGCCGGAAAAGCACCGGAATGTACTTATACAATTTTTCAGTCCAATGAGAAAAATCCGACGGTGGATAGTCCGCTTATGGTCTTGGAAACATTGGAGGACGGAAGCTGTCATCATCCGATTGGACTCATTACGAATCCGGTCAAAAAGACAGCATTTGAATATCAGGGAGAAAATGGTACAGTAAGTGCCAACATACTTCGCATGGACGCACGTTTTACCGGGCTTTTTAAGTGGCTTGGGGAAAACCATATCAAAGTGCGCCTTTCCGGAGAAAATACAGCCGAAGGCTATGCGGTTTATAAAGTGCGTGAAGTCAGCTTTGGCGGAGGGACAAAACTTTCTGCCGAAGACGGATTTTTGCAGTTTATGATCGGACGGCTTCTTGCCAGCGATGCGCCGGAGATCGATGAACTTGAGGAAGAAGATGAAGACGGCGATAATATGAAACTTACGAGCCTTCAGAGTATCGTCGATTTTATGAATTGCGCCGGAAGAACATTGCCGGACAATGTGCGGCTTTGGGCGAGAAGAAATCTTGCCGTGGCAAGATCAAGCGAAGTGACAGCGGAAGAAAAGAGACATGCCCAGAGAGCACTTTCCATGATGATGAACATTCAGTGGAAGAGCAATTATTTTGAATCCATTGATCCCGATGAGGCAAGACGGATCCTGGATGAAGAACTGTATGGCATGGAATCCGTCAAACAGCGTATTATCGAGACGATCATTCAGATCAATCGTACGCATACACTGCCGGCTTATGGTATTTTGCTTTGTGGACCGGCGGGTACCGGAAAATCGCAGATTGCATATGCGGTGGCACGCATTTTGCGCCTGCCGTGGACGACGCTCGATATGAGTTCGATCAACGATCCGGAGCAGCTTACCGGAAGTTCACGTATTTATGCGAATGCAAAGGCAGGTATTATCATGGAAGCGTTTGCGATGGCAGAATCTTCCAATCTTGTCTTTATTATCAACGAGCTGGACAAGGCAAATTCCGGAAAGGGAAATGGAAATCCGGCGGACGTGCTTTTGACCTTATTGGACAATCTTGGATTTACGGACAACTACATTGAATGCCGTATTCCGACCGTAGGAGTGTATCCGATCGCGACGGCAAATGACAAAGAAAATATCAGTGCGCCATTGATGTCACGTTTTGCAGTTATCGATATACCAGACTATACGATCGAAGAAAAGAAAACCATATTTTCCCAGTTTGCACTTCCGAAAGTGCTGAAACATATGAGTATGCAGAAAGAAGAATGTATCGTCGGCGAGGATGCCCTCGATGCGATTATGGAAAAATACAAAGGAACGACGGGAATCCGTCCGCTGGAGCAGGCGGCAGAACATCTTGCGGCGCATGCGTTGTACCAGATCGAAGCAAATCATGTGGAAAAAGTAGAATATACAGCGGCGATGGTAAAAGAACTGCTGGACATTGAATAAATAGGGGGAGGATGCCGATGCGGTTGCTGCATTTGTCGGATCTTCATCTCGGAAAACGTGTGAATGAATTTTCGATGATAGAGGATCAGCGTTACATATTGAGGAAAGTGCTGGAGATTATCGACAAAGAAAAGCCGGATGGCGTGATGATCGCAGGAGATATTTATGATAAATCTGCGCCAAATGAAGAAGCAGTCAAACTTCTTGGCGGATTTTTGTCGAGCCTTGCCGGCCGGAAGCAGCAGGTATTTATCATTAGCGGAAATCATGATTCTGCCGTTAAGCTGGCGTTTGCTTCGGACCTGATCGACCACAGCGGCATCCATTTTTCGCCTGTATATGAGGGCAGGATTGAGCCATTTAAATTGGAAAATAATGGAAATGAAATTTGCATTTATATGCTCCCTTTTGTTCGCCCTATCACGGTAAAATCTATATTTCCGGACGAAGCTGAGATGATAAAAAATTATTCGGATGCGTGTCAAGCAGCGATCCGGCATATGGACATCGATAAAACAAAATGCAATATTCTGATCGCGCATCAGTTTGTGACTGGGGCATCCCGCTCGGATTCGGAGGAAATGATCGGGGGACTGGATAACGTCGATGTTTCAGTGTTTGAGGATTTTGATTATGTCGCACTTGGGCACATTCACGGGCCACAGCGGGTAGGAAGAGATACGGTCCGCTATAGCGGAACTCCGCTTAAATACTCCTTTTCTGAGGCAGGTCACCATAAATCCGTGACGATATTAGACATCGAAGGGAAAACTATTACGATACGTACGGCTCCGTTGATTCCCAAACATGATATGCGGGAAATCAATGGAACATTTGAAGAATTAACCAAAGAATCTTTTTATCAAGACCAGAAAACCGACGATTATCTTCACATCACGTTAACGGATGAAGAAGATATCCCGGATGCGATGGGAAAACTTCGAAAAATTTACCCAAATCTAATGAAATTGAATTATGATAATACGCGGACCAGGCAGGATCAGCTGGTGGAAAAGGGCGCAGACGTGGAGCATAAACAGCCGATCGAATTGTTTGAAGAATTGTATGAGATGCAGAATAATCAGCCGATGAATGAAGAGCAGCGTGCGTTCGTGCAGGATATGATGAAAACCGTGTGGAAGGAGTGAGGATATGAGACCGTTACATTTGACAATGACCGCATTTGGACCGTATGCGGACACGAAAAAACTGGATATGGAAAAACTAGGAAAAACAGGTCTTTATCTGATCACGGGAGACACGGGAGCGGGAAAGACAACGGTATTTGATGCCATCTGTTATGCGCTATATGGAAGACCGAGTGGAGAAAACCGCGAGGAATGGATGCTTCGTTCCACGTACGCCGACAGTGACACGAAAACGGAAGTGCGTCTCGTTTTCTCGCACCGCGGCCAGACCTACGAGGTGGCAAGAAATCCGGAATACGTGAGAAAAAAACAGCGTGGAGAGGGTATGACGACCGAAAAAGCCAATGCGGAACTGATTCTGCCGGATGGCGTTGTGGTATCGGGGAAAAAGGAAGTAACTGCCGTGATAGAAGAACTGTTGGGCGTCGACAGGGAGCAGTTTACCCAGATCGCGATGCTCGCGCAGGGGGATTTCCTGAAACTTTTGATCGCGCCGACATCGGAGAGGCAGGAGATTTTTCGCCGTTTATTTCAGACGGAGCTTTATCTGAATCTGCAAAAGAAACTTTCGGGCGAAGCAAAGCAGTTGTACGGAAACTGCCAGGACCTTAGAAAGAGCATGGAGCAGTATATTCAGGGGATTTTATGTGAGGAAGAAAATGTATTATTTTTGGAAGTGGAAAAAGCAAAAAAGAAAGAACTTCCAATCGAAAAAGTATTGAAAATACTGAGCGAATTAGAACAGGAAGATGTCGAAAAGGCTCGAAAAATAAGAGAAAACGAGACGAAAATAGACGAAGAATTAGAAAACGTAAATGCAAAGATCGGGCAGGCAGAGCAGATAGAAAAAATGCAAAAAGAATTGCAGGAAGCCGGAGAGCAGATTCAGACTCTGCGCGAAGAAAGAGAACTTGCAAAACAGCAGCGGGAGCAGGCGAAAAAAGAGCAAGAGGGGACAGAAGAACTTCTGCGTCAGGCGACGGAGATTCATCTGGAATTTCCAAAGTACGAAAAAGTGGAAGAACTGGAGAAGATAATTCAGAAGGTGGGGCATTCTGCTGAGCAGATTAAAACCCAATTATTAGAAAAAGGAAAAGGTATAAAAGACCTTGAAATAGAACTGGAAAAATACAGACAAGAATTGCAGATGCTCGCAGATACCGGGGAATTACGCGAAAAATTACGACATGAAATAGAACGGTTAGACGACAAAATACAGAAGATCAAACAGATTAAAGCAAAACAGAAAGATCTGACAGAACGGCAAAGCGAAGCAAGGGAAGCGCAGAAACAATACCTTGCGGCAGACGAAGCCTATAAGAAGGAAAAACAGGTATATGAACGGATGGATCAGGCCTATCGTGACGGACAGGCGGGGTTATTGGCAAGCCGTCTGGTGGAAGATATGCCATGTCCGGTCTGCGGTTCATTGAGCCACCCGAAAGTGGCAGAACTTTCCAGTGAAGTGCCACATGAGGAGGAACTTAAAAAGGCGAAAATGTCGTGCGAGCGAGCTTATGAAAATGTGAATGAGAAGGCAAAACAGGCAAACATTTATCATACCAAAGCAACAGAGGCAGTGAGCCATCTGACGGAGGAACTTTCGCAGTTGTTTGGTAAAGTGACGGACGCGGACGAGCAGATCGCGGCATTGGAAAAAGAGACAAAAGAGAAGCTTTTGAAAAGACAGAACGAATTGTCAGAAGAAGAGAAGAAAATACAGAGAAAAGTTTGGTTAGAGAAAAAAATTCCGGAAAGTGAAACTGCTTATGAGAAAGAAAAACAAAGCAGGGAAGAACTTGTGGCATCTCAGATCAAGGCGGCGGAAACACTTGAAAATGCGAAGAAACAAAAGCAGGAAATAGTGGCAGATCTGCGTTTTTCCGGCTACCGGGAGGCGGCGCAGAAAGAGCAGGAAATCCGAAGCTCAGTCAAGAAAAAACAGGAAAAATTTGACAGTGCCGACAAGGCATATCAGCAAAAAAGTCAGGCGGTTTCTGCGATGCAGGGAACGATCGAGGGACTTCAAAAAGCGATTGAAACGGCAGAAACCATAGATCTTCCGGAATTTTTGGAACGCCAGAAGACTTTGATGGGGGAGCGGACGATATTTGACGAAAAAATGAAAGAAATCCATACGCGCCGGAAAACGAACGCGGGCATTCAGAAAAATATAAGTAAAAATGCAGGTGAACTTTTGGCGCAGGAGAAAAAATATGCGTGGGTCAATGCACTTTCTGCGACGGCAAACGGAACATTGACGGCGAAAGACAAAATCAGTCTCGAAACCTATGTACAGATGACGTATTTTGATCGTATCATTTACCGCGCGAATCTACGGTTTATGAAAATGTCCGATGGACAGTATGAGTTAGAGCGCGTGCGGGAAGCGGAGAATAAGCGGAGCCAGAGCGGATTGGAATTATGCGTTATCGATCATTATAATGGCACGCGGCGAAGTGTCAAGTCGCTTTCCGGCGGGGAGTCGTTTATGGCATCGCTGTCATTGGCGCTGGGGCTCTCCGATGAGGTGCAGGAGTCGGCAGGCGGAATCCAGATCGACACGATGTTTGTCGATGAAGGATTTGGCTCGCTCGATACGGAAAAAACACTTCCACTGGCATACAAGGCGCTGGTCGGAATTACCGAAGGACATAAGCTGGTCGGTATCATATCGCATGTGTCGGAATTGAAGGAAAAAATCGACAAGCAGATTGTCGTGACGAAAGATACGACGGGGCGCAGCGACGTTTGTATCCGGGTTTGACGAAATAGTTACATCACATTTAATAGATAAGAAAGACTTATCAAAAGTACCAGAAATACGAGGCTGCTTATCGTGAAATACAAAAGATAAGCACCTTTTTTTTCAGGCATTTCTTTGGCTAAAAATTTGAATGAAATCAGGCTTGCCATGGAGGCAATCAGCGTGCCTAGTCCACCAAGATTTACTCCAATGATCAAGTCAGCATATTGACTGGTAAATCCTGACAAAAGAATTGCGGCGGGAACATTGCTCATAAACTGGCTGGCAATGATTGCAGTAAGCGTTTCATGTCCATTGATAATATTAGCAATGGTATCATGAAAAAACGGAATTCGTCCAATATTTCCGATAAAGATAAAAAGGGCGGTAAATGTGAAAAGAAGAGAATAATCAATTTTCTTAAAAGTTTTCCGACTGTAGCCAATCATGCTGATAAGGACAATATTTAAAGTGATTTTCCACGGTATCACATGAAGAACAGTAAGCAGGCAGGTCAGAAAAAGGAGAGAAAAGCCGAGAACGGAAAGCGGACTTTGAATGGATGCCTTTTTTTCAAAATTTACCTGAATAGCGCTCGATTCCTGGCGGCATATAATAAGAATCCATGCACAGAGAAGGACAAGCGAAACGAAAGTAAAAGGCAGCATAAGCAGAAGAAAAGAGCCGATATTGCTGCCGGATTTTTCATAAAGATATAAATTTTGTGGATTGCCGAGCGGAGTCAGCATACTTCCCAGATTGGCTGCAATCGTCTGAAGCACGATGGCGGGAATCAGCCATTTTTTCAATTTTTCATCAAGCATGTGGAATACAATAATTGTCAATGGTACAAATGTGATCAGTGCGACGTCGTTGGTAATGAACATACTGCAAATAAAGCACAAAAGCACTAAGACAAATAAAATCTGTCGTACATTTTTCACGTGGCTGAGGATAGACTGTGCGATCACAGCAAACAGACCATTTTCCTGAAAACCTGCCATAACGGCCATGAGGCAGAATAAAATTGCCAATGTTCGAAAATCGATATAATCCAAATAAGCGGCATCCGGCGGCACCGGAAAGACCGAAATGAGCGCAAGGAGAGAAAAAATACAAAGAACGGTTTCTGTTTTTACAAATTTTTTTATCTGATGCATCGGATGAGGTTCCTTTCTTAAATCATAATGTATCATTATTATAAACGAAGAATTCGTGGAAATCAAATAAATTTACGCATTATTGTAACTATTCAGTCTCCCCCTCCCACACATTCGCATTTCGAACACTTCGTGTTCTTTTTCGCCTTTGACAAGGCTAAAAATGCTCATATGGGGGAGGGGAGCCCTATTAGGATCTAAATGTATGGAAATCAAAGTCTCTTACGTGCAAGCACGACGATTCATTGATTTCCATACATTGATCCTGAATAGTTACATATTATTTATAATTGCGTTAGAAATGCATTTGTGATATACTGAAACTATGCAAATTATTGTGGATTTTTCGCATGGGAAACGGAGGAAAACAGATGAAAAGAACGATACGGAAAATGCTTGCGGTCGTATTGTCCTGTGTGCTGTTTACCGGGTGTGGTGCGGCGCAGAAAATTGACGACTATGCGACTAACGAAGGAACACAAAAAACGGCAAAGGCGGCAGAAAAAGAAGAGGCAAAAGCAAAGATTAAAATTGGTGTCATTCATTTGACCGATCCGGCGGAGGGCAGCGGATATACGTATACGCACGATCTTGGAATTCAGGGAATGCAGCGAAATCTGGGACTTTCCGATGAACAGATCATTCGAAAAAATAACGTGTCCGACACCGATGAAAAGGAGACGGAAGAAGCGATTCAAGATTGCGTCGATGAAGGGTGCAAGATCATTTTTGCGACGAGCTGGGGTTACATGAAAAAAGTCGCAGAAATGGCAGAAAAATACCCGGATGTCTATTTTTCACACGGAACCGGCTATCTGTCAAACGGCAAGAATTTTAATAACTATTTTGGAAGGATTTACCAGGCACGTTATCTGAGCGGAATTGTCGCAGGGATGAATACAAAATCCGGGAAGATCGGATATGTTGCGGCGATGGATTCGTCAAATTCCGAAGTGACGGGCGGCGTGGATGCCTTTGCACTTGGGATTTATTCGGTAAATCCGGACGCCAAAGTGTACGTGAAAGTGACGAACAGCTGGTACGATCCGAAAGCGGAAAAAGCCGCGGCGGCAAAACTTTTGGATATGGGATGCGACGTCATTGCACAGCATTGTGACACTTCCTATCCGCAGACGATGGCGCAGGAAAAGGGCGTGTATGGTATCGGTTACAACTCGGATATGAGCAAAGAGGCACCGAAAGCATGCCTTTGCAGTGTGATCTGGGACTGGAGTGTGTATTATACGTCGGCAGTGCAGAGCGTGATCGACGGCACATGGGACGGCTCGAATTATTACGGCGGAATGAACGAAAATCTGGTGGGAATCACAGAACTTTCCGGTTTTTGTAAAGAGGGAACGGCGGAAAAAGTGGAAGAGGCAAAACAGCAGATTTTATCCGGCGAAAATGGTGTGTTTGACGGCGTAATCGAGACAAACGGCGGAAAAACGGTTGGAAAAGAAGGAAAGACATTGGATGATAAGACGATTACCGGTGGAATCAACTGGTATTTTAAAACCGTAGAAATTGTAAAATAGAACAGGAGGGGAAACCAATGAAAATTAAGAAAAAGATATTGTTATTGGCAATCGGACCGGTATTGCTGCTGGGAATTGTGACTATGGCACTGACCCTTACAATGATGCGCGGTTCGATGCTGGATGAAATTCAGGCAGCACTGAAAGGAACGGCGGCTGCGACGCTTGCGGCGTATGACCAGAACGACGGGCAGTATATACAGTCTACAAATGGCTACGTGTGGAAGGGAAATTATAATGTATCGAAATCTGGCAGTTTGGTGGACCGAATCAAGGAAAATACCGGCATGGACGTGACATTTTTCTACGGAAAAACGAGGATCATGACTTCGGCGAAAGATAAAAACGGTGACCGCGTGCTTCGGTCGGAAGCCGGCGAAGCAATTGTAAAACAGGTGCTGCAGGGAAAGAAAGAATATTTCAGCGATGCAGTATCCATCGAAGGAACATTGAATTATGGTTATTTTATGCCCGTGTATCAGGAAAATTCTGACAGTGACGTCGTAGGAATGGTGTTTGTAGGAACGAACAAACAGCAAAAAGATGCCATCATCAATCAGATGCTCATTACGATCGCGATTGCGGTTGGGTGCATTATGCTTGTATGTATTGGTGTTGCAATGAAACTGGCATCTTCCATGAGTAAGAATATCAATACGAGTGTACATTTGGTACGGACGATCGCCGAAGGAAATCTGGAAGTCGATGTAAAAGAAAAATTATTGAAGCAAAAAGATGAAATCGGTGACCTTTCGCGGGCGACCGTGGCGCTACGCGATACGATGCAGTCGATTATACTGGAAATCTCTGACAATGCAAAAAGCCTTGTGGCAGCCTCGCAGGTACTTGAAAAGGCGGCAGAAGATACCGGTTATACGATGGATAACGTTCGGGAAGCGGTTCATACTGTCGTTCACAATTCAGAAGAACAGGCAGAAAATTCAAGGGATACCTCCCTTCATATGAAGCGGATGGGGGATACGATCACGAAGACTTCTATCGAAGTAGAATCTCTTAATGAGACAGCGGCTTTGATGCAGGACTCCAGTGAAAAAGCGGCAGAGACAATTGCAACTCTGTGCAGCATCAATGAACAGGTAGAAGCAATGATAAAAAATGTGCAGGAGCAGACGAATCAGACGAATATGTCGGTGCAGAAAATTCAGGAAGCGACGGCATTTATCGCATCTGTGGCAGAAGAAACCAATCTTCTCAGTCTCAATGCTTCGATTGAAGCGGCGAGAGCCGGTGAGAGCGGTCGTGGATTTGCTGTCGTTGCCAATCAGATCAAAACGCTTTCGGAGCAGTCCAATGCTTCCAGCGGTGAGATTGAAAATACGGCAAAACAGTTGTATGAGGATTCGCACCGCGCGGTAGAGAGTATGCAGCAGATGCGTGAGACGATCAACAGCCAGAGTGCCAGCATGGAAGCGACGCAGAAGGTACTGCAGGAAGTAATGGAAAAAATTGGGGATTCTATGCAGCGGATGTCGCAGATGAAGCAGAGTACGGGCGAACTCGAAGAAGTGCGGAATGAAATTCTGGCTTCGATGGATGCTCTCTCGGAATTTGCACAGAACAATCTGGCAAGTACGAAACAAACGTATGAACAGACAAATGAAGTGGCGGATACATTTGAAAAAGTCAATTCCAGTGCGGAAGAACTTCGCTCGATTGCGGCGAAACTGGCAGACAGTATCCAGTATTTCAAGATACAGAAATAAGGATGCGTTGTCAAGGGAAAATTTCGTCAAAAAAAGCAAAATTGTGTAAAAATGATAAGGAGGTCATCCATGAAGCCGAAATCTAATTTCATGACCAAAACCTGGGTGATCGTCGTTGGAGCCATGATTTGCTGTACGTTGTGGGGAAGTGCGTTCCCGTGCATCAAGATTGGCTACCGCATGTTGGAGATTGCGGCGGCAGATACCGCATCCCAGATATTATACGCAGGATACCGCTTTACGCTGGCGGGGGTACTGACGGTCGTTTTAGGAAGCATCCTGCAGGGGAAAATATTGCTGCCAAAGCGGAGTTCCATCGGAAAGATCGGGCTTTTGGGCCTTTTACAGACGGTGCTGCAATATTTGTTTTTCTACATCGGACTGGCGCACACGACCGGCGTAAAAGCATCGATCATCGAAGCGGTCAGCACATTTGTGGCGATTCTTGTCGCCGGCTACCTGTTTCATCAGGAAACCGTGACGCCGCGCAAAATGATCGGCTGCCTGATCGGATTTGCGGGTGTGGTGCTTGTCAATGTCGCAGGCAGCGGAATGGACTTTCATTTTTCGCCGGCAGGAGACGGGTGCATTCTGCTATCGACCGTTGCCTATGCGTTTTCGTCCGTATGCATGAAGCGGTTTTCGCAAAAAGAAGACCCTGTCATGCTGAGTGGGTATCAGTTTATACTGGGTGGCATCGTTATGATCGTCTGCGGGGCCGCAATGGGAGGGCATTTGAAAGCCTTTACCGTGAGTGCGGCGGCGCTGCTCATTTATATGGCAATGATCTCCGCGGTGGCTTATTCTCTCTGGGGAATGCTTCTCAAATACAATCCGGTGTCAAAAGTAACGGTATTTGGCTTTATGAATCCCGTGATCGGCGTGATTTTGTCGGCACTTTTGCTGAACGAAACCGAGGCGCTGGGCGTGAGCAGTGTGCTGGCACTTGGACTGGTGTGCGTGGGAATTTATATCGTAAATGCAAAGGGGAAGGACTGATTTTTTGAAAAACGGGGCAAAAAATGGAGAATAGAAGTTAAAAAACGGGGCAAAATACTATTTGATTCTAAAATGTTGATAAAACGCATTTTTTTGTTTCCAAAATGTTGATGACACACACATAAAAGTGTGATAAAATGTTGATATTGAATTGATTATAAGAATAGAGGTGCCTTATGCTAAAAAGGAAAATGACAACTTTTATCAATGACTGGATTCATACCAAAGATAAAAAATGTCTTGTTGTACAAGGGGCAAGACAAACGGGAAAAACTTATATTATAGAACGGTTTGCAGAAGAGAATTATGAGGAAATTGTTGAAATTAATTTTAAGCAGATGCCGTCCGCAATGGAAATTTTTAATGGGGATCTTATCGTAGACAATATGGTTATGGCGATGAGATTTCGTTTTCCGGAGAAGAAAATCATGCCGGGTAAGACTTTGATTTTTTTGGACGAGATTCAGGAATGTCAGGAAGCAATCACGTCACTCAAGTTTTGGGCGATTGACAACAGGTATGATGTGATTGTATCGGGTTCTCTTCTTGGAATAGATTATAAGCGGGCATCTTCTTATCCGGTTGGATATGTTGATTATCTCAAAATGTACGGGATTGATTTTGAGGAATTTCTCTGGGGGCTGGGGATATCAGAAGATATGATAGAGAGTTTGTGTGGCTATTTATCTTCCAAGACAGTTATCCCAGAGGCGATTCATTCGAGGCTGATGAATTATTACAGACAGTATATTGCAATAGGCGGTATGCCAGAAGCAGTACAGAAATATATCGATACAAAGGATTTTAGAGAAGTCGATAAAATTCAACGAAACCTTTTGCAGGGGTATCAATATGATATAGCGCATTATGCAACAGCTGAAGAGAAGGTAAAAGCGGAAAAATGTTATCTTTCGCTTGCAAAACAATTATTAGACAAAGAAAATCATAAATTCCAATATAAGGAAGTGGAACATGGCGGCAGAGCACAAAAATATTTCTCCAGTATTGAATGGCTGCTTCGCGCAGACATGGTGCATTTGTGTAAACGTGTGACAGATGTGAGATTTGATCTGGATGATTATGCGAGGGAAGATTTTTTTAGAGCGTATACGACAGATTTATCACTGCTCATGGCGATGAAAGACTTCTCATTAAAACAGCGTATAGTAGAAAATACGTTAGAGGGGAATTCCAAAGGGGGTATATATGAATGCGCAATTGCAGATGCCCTGTACAAGAAAGGTTACCCATTATACTTTTATAAAAATGAGACAACCAAAAAAGAAATTGATATTATGATTCAAAAAGACGGAAAGGTAGTGCCGATTGAGGTTAAAAGCGGCAATACACGGGCAAATTCGTTAAAAGCACTTATGAAGAATAAGCGGGACATTTCTTGCGGGTATAAGTTTGCAGATGGTAATATTGGTGTGGACAAAGATGGAATCATTACACTACCGCTGTACATGGCTGCATTTATTTGATTGAATAAATAGGATGTTCGCGAAGTTTGATAATGTTATCGGTTCCGATCATCGAGAAGTCTTTCCTTACATGTGTTAGTATAAGGATAGCAAAACAGGCACCTGGTTGTCAATAAAAACACTTGCATATAGGCTGAAATTGTGTTAAAATTTCTAAAAGAATATGGTTTTAATTGGAAACGCACACTCCTATGGGATGATAACGAACAACACAGGAAGAAACAACGTTTATTATTATTTTATTAGGAGGTTTTTTATGCCAAAGAACAAATTTCAAGATGCAGTATTTACGTTAATCATGGCGACAATCATGGTTTATGGAATGATTGTCTATAATGTTGCGCTGAACATGGGCGGAGTACGGGGAGAGACATTTCTGGCCGCACTTCATGAGATGCCGATCATGGTTCCGGCAGCATTTATTTTAGAATTTTTTGTTGTTGGAAAACTGGCGCGCAGACTTGCTTTTACGGTGGTGTGTCCCGATGACCGGCCACAATTTATTATCTATGCCATTTCCATCTGTATTTGCTGTATTATGTGTCCAACGATGAGTTTGATCGCAACAATTCTTTTTAAGGACACGAAGGATTTTGGAACTTGGATTCAGACATGGGCGATGAATTTTCCAATGGCGATATTATATCAGATGTTTTATTGTGGACCATTGGTTCGATTCATTTTCCGTATGATATTTGAAAAAAAAGATAAATAGTGAAAAAACAGTGCGTTTTGCTTTTTAAACTTGAAAAAGGTTGAGCAGGATGCACTTTTTTGTATCTGGGAAAGAAAGGTATGAATTTTGGGGAAAAAGGAAGAGATGGAGAGCGCATTTATGGCATTTGTCGGTCAGAAAACGGCAGAAAATGGAATCGTGATCAAGATTGACCGTTCGTTTATTCCGCTGCCGCAGACCGAATTTGAAAAACGACTGTGTGGTTGATTTTGAATATCTTTCTATATTGTTACAGAGGGCACGAGCTTAGTCTCGTGCCTTTCTGTTTACGTACTGGGAACGGTATTTGGAGTACACGATCGTCTGATCGTGGTAGAGTCCATAATAGCCGGACAGGAGAAAACTCACGCTGATGGCGATCATAAAATATGGGACGGCATCGTAGCCAAATAATTCGAATGCAATAAGGAGCGATGAGATTGGACAGTTTGTCACGCCGCAGAATACGGAAACCATGCCGACACCTGCGCAAAGAGACGGCGAAAGTCCGGCAATCTGCCCGAACAGACAGCCAAATGTCGCACCGACAAAAAACGACGGCACGATCTCGCCTCCCTTAAAACCGGCTTCGAGCGTAAGCGCGGTAAATACAATTTTCCAGAAAAAGGCAGTCGGATGTACATTTCCCTGTATCGCGCGCACAATAACCGGCACGCCGGCTCCCATATAATCATCCGTCTGCAGGCAGAGCGTCAGCAAAATGATAACAACCGCTGAAAATATGATGCGGATATACGGATTTTTCAATTTCGCGCGATAGACATCCCCCAGAGAATGCAATATAATACAAAACAGAACGCTCAGCCCGGCGCACAGCATGGCGAGCGCAATTATTTTTATAGTTGGAAATAATTGGAAAGATGGCACGCCGAGTAAATGAAATACATTTGGTCCGATCCCCATGTGGTTGGCAATTTTGAAAGAGATCAGGGAAGCAAATACACACGGAACGAGCGCAGCATAATACATGACTCCGACGCTGACGACTTCCATTGCAAAGACGACGGCGGCAATCGGTGTGCCGAAAATCGCCGAAAAGGCGGCACTCATGCCACACATAACGAGGATACGGCGGTCGCGGTCGTCAAGCCGGAACCAACGGCCGAGCTGGTTTCCGATGCTTCCACCCAGCTGCAGCGCCGCTCCCTCACGTCCGGCAGAACCACCGAAAAGATGGGTGATCACGGTTGAGATAAAGATCAGAGGTGCCATTTTAAAAGGTACTTCCGTCTCGGCGTGAATGGTTGACAAGACCATATTTGTACCCTTATCATTTTTATATTGAAAAAGTCCGTATAAAAATACGATGAAAATACCGGCAAGCGGCAGGAAAAAGATCATCCACGGGCGTTCGGTGCGAAAATCGGTCACAAAACGCAGGCAGGCGGCAAAAAGAGTGCTGAATCCCCCGATGACAAGACCGGTTGCGGCGGCGAGCAGTCCCCAGCGCATGAAAGTGTGGATATTCCGCAGCATCTTGTGGATAGATAAGCGGATTATTTTTAATTGTCTCATAAGTAAGTCCTCTTTCTTTGGTTTGAATTAATTATAAACTTTTTTTGAGTTTATTACAATATATAATTGAAAGGCAGTTAGTCCGGAATGACTGCCGGGAAAGGAAACAGATATGACAAAGCATGAATTTGACCAATATGTTTTTACGCATGGTCCGGATATCCTCCGCTTCTGCAAAATGACGACAGCAAGTGACAGCGAGGGCGAGGAACTGTATCAGGACACGATGCTGACATTGCTTGAACAATTAAATAAATTGGATGCTGACAAAAACATAAAGAGTTATGCATTGTCTGTGGCAATCTTTTTGTGGAAGAATAAACGGAGAAAATTTGCCTGGCGAAAGCGGCTGGCATCTTTTGAAAGTTATGAGGCACATTTGGAGAGCGGGGATCAGCTGCCGATGTCGGCTTCGGACGAAACGCCCGAAGAGCAGATGTTGAAGAAGGAGACGGTCGAACTGGTGCGAAACCTGGTAAATGAACTGCCGGAAAAATACCGCACTTCGATTTATCTGTTTTATACTGCCGACATGAAGATTGCAGAGATTGCCGACTGTCTGAAAATCTCAGAAAATACAGTAAAGAGTCGATTGCGCAAGGCAAAAAGTATCTTGAAAAAGAAATTGGAGGTTGCAGATTATGAACGATAAAGAATTGGATCAAATTCTCAGGAAATCCCTTAGACCGGAAGTTTCCGAGGAAGAATTGGAAGTCTGGGACAGGGCACCACGAATGGAGAGTGAACATACTATGAGAAAACATACAATAATAAAATCTACGGTTGCGGCAGCAGCTTGTCTGGCACTTGTGGCAGGCATCGGATACGGGCATTTTCCGGAAATTGGAAACAAGCCGTCGCAGCAGGGCGCAACAGTGACAAAGACAACACCACAGAGTGTACTGAATTCTTTTACGGTAACAGTCAGTGCGGCAGAGGTGAAAAAGAACAAAACATCCGGCGCATCGGCTCAGGGCGAAGAGGCGTCTCGGAAGGCACAGCCGAAGATATATGCGACAGCGAGTACGAGTTATGGAAGTGCCTGGAGTGGGGATGAAAGTGGAAAAAAGGTATCGTATTGGATTCTTGCGCCGATTAGCTGCACAGGCGACAATATCAAGAGTGTCACATATACGATTAATAAAGGCTATTTCTCAGTGGCTGCAAAAAAGGATTCCAAATATTTGATCGCTTCCGAGAGTAAACTGCGTAAAAAGCCGGAAAACAAGTATGGTGTCGCTTTGGGATTTTCGGATTCCGAAGACCCGGAAGCAGATTCCCTTTATGACCAGAATGAATACACATCTTTTACGGTCAGCGGCACAGAAAAACCGGAAAAGAAATTCCGTATCGCATTTGTCGGGGAAGGCAATTTGACAAAGAAAGGCTTTTCAGCGTTGTTTGAAAATGTCGGAAAAAATCTGCAGGAAGATTTGAAAGCACGTCAGCAATTGATCGGAGACACAGTAATCACCTGCACAGCCACATACAAAGATGGCTCACAGAAATCCGTCGATATAAAAGTCGGAACAGAAATTCTGACTGGCAAAGAAGCGGGGATTGACACCACAGCAGAAGGGATAGACGAAGTAACAGAAGATATGGCAGCAAAAAAAGATGTCTACACGACATTTGAAGTACAGCAGTAAAAGCAGCGAGGACGATGGTTAGCTGTTTGCCGGATAAGAGGGCGCCCGGAGGGGCGCCTTTTTTGGCGCGGGTATTTGATGGGGAAAGTATGTTTGGGGGTGTAGTGTGCACTTCTGCACCTAAGCCGTGGCGGTGGGGGGCGCGTACCCCGGAAAGAGGAAAAAGAAGTCATTCCAGTGGTGAGCTGCCTCGTCAAGATTGGGGTAGGCACCCCGGAAAGAGGAAAAACAAGTCGCTCCAGTGGTGAGCTGCCTCGTCAAGAATGAGTGAGGCACCACTGAAAGAGGGGAAAGAAGTTATTCCAGTGGTGAGTTGCCTCGTCAAAACTGGGTGAGGCACCACTGAAAGAGGGGAAAGAAGTTATTCCAGTGGTGAGCCGCCGTGTCAAGACCGGGTGAGGCACCCCGGAAAAAGGAAAAGCAAGTCATTCCAGTGGTGAGCTGTCCTGACAAGAGCGGGTGAGGCACCCCGGAAAGAAGGAAAAACAAGTCGCTCCAGTGGTGAGCTGTCCTGACAAGAGCGGGGTAGGCACCCCGGAAAGAAGGAAAAAGAAGTCATTCCAGTGGTGCAGGAAAGTGCCCCCGCTACCCCCGCGTCTAAGCCGCGTCGGCAGGACGTCGTCCACAAGACCAAGTCGTGCACGGACTATTCCCCTTTCGCTCCATTTGTGCTATACTTAAGAAAAATGAAACGAGGCGATACGATGTCAGAACCCAATATACAGATCCGCGAGGCGGTGCCGGGCGATGCCGCCGCACTGCTTGCCATTTATGAGCCTTATGTGAGAGAGACGGCGAGCATGGGGCGAAGCCGAAAGTGACATGGAAAGGGGAAATGTAAATGTTTGGCAGAAGGAGAATTGTGGAACTGGAGCAGCTGCTGACTTCCGTACAGATGAACAGTTCCAACAATTATAAGGATGCGGCGAAGGCAGATTACGAGACGTTTTGGAAACGCATGGCGGAAATGAAGGAGAGCGGGAAGATCAATGAAAAGACCTACCGCTATTATGAGCATGAGGGAAATAAGTGGCAGGCGAAGATGAAAAATTACAATCATCAGAACAATGTGAAGGGGTTTTGAAAAAATAGCGGAAACCAATCTTTGCTTGACATGTGGGTAAAAAGTGATATACTATAAATGAGTTTATAGTAAACAGATTTGCAGTATTGGAGATTTAAGATATGCCTAGTAGCCCTAAAATCAAAAAAGAAGATATGCTGCAGGCTGCATTGGAGATTATTATTCAGGATGGATATGCAGCTCTTAACATTAAAGCAGTAGCAAAGAAACTGGAATGTTCCACGGCACCGATTTCCTGGCAGTTTGGAGGAATGGATGGATTGCGGCAGGATTTAATTCCTTTTGCAGAGCAATATGTGGAGAATACCTATTATCGTTTAAATGAAAATGAATTTGCCACATTTGAACAGAGAGGGAAAGGAACCGTAGATTTAGCGTTAGAGAAACCATATTTGTTTCGTTTCCTTTATATGGGCGAGAGAAGGCCGCATTTAATTACAGGCTTCGAGTTACACCCGGATGATTCAGGTGGGATCAATGTATATGAGAAAATAGCAGATACGCTGGAAATTACAGAGAAGCAGGCAATGGATTTTGCTATGACGATGATGGTATATACACAGGGAATAGGAACCCTGATTGCATCAGGTATTGTTAAGGATACCAAAGAAAATATGTATCGTATGCTTCATGATACCGGTATGACGTATTTGAAAGGATTGGGTGTTAGGGAAAATATTTTACAGTCTTTGTCAGGAGGTGATACGTCGGATGAAAGCAGTAGTAACGGATAAATGGATTTTATGTCCGGTATGCAGAGCAAAGACGCGGACGCAGAGCAGAAACGAAATGTTTTTTGCCTGCGTTTTTGCATATACGAAGTATGTAGATGTGCAGAAGTCAATTAATTGGATAGGAAGGATTGCATTATGGATAAATTTATGAATTACCGGGGATTGGTTTTTGTTATTGTGATTTTGATTCCCAATATTGTGTTTGCGGCGAGATGTAAAGATGGATTTGAAAACCGTTATCAGAACAAGTTAGTTGAAATTCTTGAACAGATTGGTCGATTTGGATGCTTTATCAGTATGTTTGTTACAAGTCCTTTTTTGTGTAAAGGATATTGGTTTAAACAGGGAGAAACGGTTTATTTGATTTTAGGAGCACTGCTTGTGGGATTTTATTGTCTTGGCTGGATTGTATTTTGGAAAGAGGATTCTATACGAAAGTCATTATATTTATCAATTATTCCTGCATTGCTATTTGTCGAAAGTGGTATTATAAGCGGTAATATTTTACTGTTGGTTTTTGCAGTCATCTTTGCACCATGTCATATTTTAATAAGTTATATGAATGCGGTCCTGAAGTAAATTAGAAAAGATGTGGAGGTGGAAATAGATGTATAAAATGATAGAGGAAAAGACATGGGAAAGAGCCATGCATTTACCTATCTGAATAAGTCCACGAATTTATTTAAAGTGATAAATGTGCCATTTATTGATGATATCAATGCGTATTGTAAATGAACAAAAGGAATACTTTACCGTGCCGTTAGGAAATGATGTATTTCAATGTTCTCCGATGCCGTGGGTTACATTTACGCATATTTCACATACAAATTCCGGAAAAAGAGATAATGCAACCCCTTTATTTGACTGGGGAAAGTATTATGAGAAAAACGGAAGGATTATGATGCCGATATCGGTAAATTCAAATCTTCATTATGTGGATGTTGCTATGGTGAGTGCTTGCGGAATATTTGCCACCCCTTTGAGTTTCCCCATTTTTCAAACCGCTATCACTTGAAACCCAATCCAGCAAAGCATTCAGCCAGTGTCAGTTGTTG
>CAKRDZ010000030.1 GCA_934316845.1 uncultured Eubacterium sp.
AAACCAGCTGTTTAGGTGGTTTATTTGCTATGTCCTTTGTTTCTTGGTTGTCTAAAATTTCTTTTTTTCAAACTTTTATTCCTCCCAAGATTTTAAAACTATTTTAGCATTTTTTTCCAATTGTGTCTACCCATTTCCATCAATATACCTTTAAATCATTTCTCCCAAAATGAATTTTCCCTCAAAAAACAATTGACAAATATGCTCATTCCATGTATAATAACATTCGTTGATAATTTTGCTTCGATAGCTCAGTCGGTAGAGCACTTCACTCGTAATGAAGGGGTCGAGGGTTCAAGTCCCTTTCGAAGCTTATAACCAACAATAAAAGGATAGATTCCTCATTATGGAAGCTATCCTTTTTTAATGATTCTATTTTTTAAACCAATTTTCTCATAGAAGCCCCAAACGCATTTTTGGAAAAATTACGCTTATAAAAAATCCGGGTCATAACGAGATTTATGGCACAGCCGGCAAGGATCAGAAAAACAGCGGCAACGGCACAGCCAACCGGCGAAAGCATTTTCCAATATTTTACAAAGTCAATTTGATCCTCAAAGATGCCAATGGCAAATCCGACACAAAAGCAGATCACATAAATTCCTGCCAGAGCCGCCCAGAAGAATTTATACAAAAACACATTACCAATCCCGAAAAAGCAGACGACCACGCCATACACCAATGCTGTGCGTAAATACACCTCCGGCTGCCCTTCACGCACGCTGCCAAGAATCATCAAAAACGCTAAATACATAAGATACGCTATCATCGTTCCGGCAAACATACTTTTTGTCGCCAGTGTAGTCTGGATCTTTTTGCGCAGCACCGAACCCTTTACAAAACCACTGATATCATTTACAAGCAGTATTTCCATCGGCATGATCCCGGCGACTGCAAAAAACAGCGGGCTAAGATCTTCTGCCACTTCCGGTCTGCCGCTCAGTGAAAAAAATTTCCATACAATTCCAAGACAGATAAATGCTGCACTCACAAGCCATTTTTTCTTACAGCAGCTCTGCTGCAATAACGTTTTTATCGCCTTCCATTCATTCTTCATTTATAACACCTCTTTCCCGCAGCATCATGTGCTGCATTGTTATCACATTGATCGCTATAATAACTGCCATAATGACAATTTTCGCTGACATGGTCAGTTCCGTTAGTTTCCATACTGCTATTTTTTCTGTCACCAGGACAACCAGCCTTGCAAGTCCCCCTAAAGCAATCGCCCAAACGCACATATAGACCAGAAGTGCTTCACAATATCTTGTCGCATTGACGATGACCAGCGCCACTCCATAAATCATTCCTATCGAAATGCAGACCAATCCACTCGGCTCCCGGTACCATGCTATACTCCCCATAACAGCCGCAACTACGAAACGCCGTATCAGATCCGCCAGAACAACCTGACGAAACATCGTTTCCCCCACATAAGACGTTTTCAAAAAAATATAATTGTTATTTTCTTTATTGCAGATTCCCGCAAACACCATATAATCTCCTATACTCTCATACGTAATATAGAAGAAAACGATAACCCACGACCACGACAGGTACGCGGGGTCGGTAAAAAACCATGTCAATATAAAAAGCGCCGCCGGAAATATGCCAATAAATATCAGTCGGTATACAAACGACGTATATCCCCGGAAACTGTGAATGATATTACTCATGTACATCCTCCTTTGCCACATCAGATGCGGATTTCATCAATTCCACACATAATTTAGAAAGATCCGGAATCTCCTCTGCTACCTCAAACGGTTCTATGTGATCTATTTTGTCCACCTCACAAAGTCCTTCAAAACCATAAGAATTTTCTGTCATTGTCAAAAGCCACGGTTTTATCTGCTCGGCATCTTTTTTCTCGCCACGGATTACACGGTACTTTCCTTTCAATTCTTCCACAAACCCCTGCGCCAGAATCTTTCCTTTTGCCATGATGATCACATAGTCTGTGATTCGTTCCATATCTGCGATGTTATGTGTGGAAAAGAGAACCGTTCTCTCGCCCTCTTTTTCATTGAGGTAATCACAGATCAACGCACATAATTTTTCCCGCATAACCGGATCCAATGGGGATGCCGGCTCATCCAAAACAAGCATCTCCGTCTCTCTGGCAAGCACACCGGCGAGCATTAATTTAGTACGGTTTCCATCGGACAGCTGCGATACTTTTTTATTCTCTATTCCATCTTCCGAACCGATTGCCAGTTCTTTCCGAAAATACATATATTTTTCTTCATCAAATGTCTCAAATAACACCTTACTGATTTGACCGATCTGATTTAACTTCCAATGAGGAAGATAATATCCCTGCGTCCCGGTATACCCTATTTTTTCTTTGACTTCCGGCCCGTTTTCGCGGTCTTTTTCGTCGTATTTTCCAAAATATACAACTTCTCCCTCGTGCTTCAGCTGCAATCCGACCAAGATGTCCAATAAGGTTGTCTTTCCTGCCCCGTTTTCACCAACCAAAGCCGTCGCATATCCTTTTGGCACCCGCAGTTCCGGGACATCCAATACAAATTTCTTATATTTTTTGCGAATCTCTTTTCCTTCCAATGCACAATTAAATTCCATAATATCCTCCATTCTTTTACTCCTGCTCCTCCATCTTCAAAAGCAGGGTCATCATTTCTTTCAATTCCTTTTCCGGCATTCCGGCTCTTTTCGCCGCCCGGATTGCCTCCTGCAGAGCTTCCTCCACTTTCCGCAAATGCTGTTCACGAAGCATCTCACTGTCGTGAGCATTGACATAATACCCTTTCCCCTGAACTGCTGTCACAAGTCCTTGCTGCTCTAACAGTTCATATGCCTTCATCGTCGTGATCACGCTGATCTTCAAATCTTTTGCCAATCCACGTATCGACGGCAGATACTCGCCCTGCGGGTAAACTCCCGCCAGAATATCCGCCTCAAACTGCTCCGCGATCTGCTTATATATGGGGACTCCGCTGTTTTGCAAAATCTTCATATGCGCCTCCTGTTACAACTGTTTATATGTTATATATACACTATGTACAGCAAAATGTCAATAGTTTTTTAGATTTTCTTTTAGAAAAATAAGCCCCTGCTTTTCCCTTCGGGACCGCTTGCGCTTAGAGAACCCACGTAGCGGTACATGAGGGTTCTTTTTGCAGTTTAACTTTTAGAAAAATAAGCCCCTGTTTTTCCATTCGGGACCGCTTGCGCTTAGAGAACCCACGTAGCGGTACATGAGGGCAAACTACGCCCTCTATGTACCGACGGTGTTCTAAATCCCTCATAGGAAAAGCAGGGGCTTATTTTTTCTATAAAGCAAAAGTGTAAAAACATAATATAAAAAATTTGTAGGGCTTATTTTTGATAATATGAGTTTATGTTCTAACAAGCGACGAAACTTGCTATCGAACGCTATAAATCGATATTTTTAAGAGAAGAATAAGTCGCAATTGCATAACTGTCTGAGATATTTATAAATCATTTCAGCAGACAAAAACTCCGGATTACATTCTTGCATGATAATCCGAGGTTTTTGTTTGCGCACACTGCAAAGCAGTGTGATTTATAAATATCGAGTTTTATGCAATAAGACTGGTCTATTCTTCGATAAAAATGATGATTTATCGTGAGATAGCTCCCGTTTCTGTCGATTGTTAGACCATAAACTTATGTTTCTGCACGAAAAACCGTCTATGTTACTTCTCCTTTGCCAGCAATTCCATGATTTCATTGCTGCGCATAACAAATTCTGTCATTTCTTCCGGCTCAAGCGGCTTGTGGCTGATCATGGCAAGATCATACAGCTGCTTGCAGAAAAGATCTGTCTTGTCGCCGTCTTTGTGGCTTTCTACATATTGAACCAGTGGATTTGCCACATTGAGGACAAGTGTCTCACCACCAAAATCGCCCATTGCACCCATGCCGTTCATCGCATACATCTTCATCATATCCTGCATACGGCGGGTTTCTTCCGATATCGTAATCATCGAAGCAATCTTTTCATTTTTCATCTTCTCGACACGAACATCCAGATTTTCCTTGCCAAGAGCCTTTTTGAAGATTTCCGTCAAAGCATCTTTCTTCTCCTTGATCTCGTCTTCGCTCATTTCTTCCACAAAATCTTCCGTTACCTGGGCATCAATACGCTGGAATTTGACATTGTCGTCTCCCATCTCCAGAGAGGAGATAAATGGCTGGTCAATGTTGTGTGTCAATACAAAGGCATTTTTATTTTCCTCGCGAAACAGATTGATATACTGACTCTGCTGTTTTCTGTCCGTCACATAATAAATGACTGTTTTTGGTGGCTCCTGCGGTTCGGAATCTTTGTCTTCTTCGCCCTTTTCAACCACTTCTGCTTCCGGAGTATCCACCGTCTCCAGATATTCTTTCATCGTCATATATTTGTCATCAAGATCTTTGAATAAGATATAGTCTTTCATCTTACCCTTGAACTTTTCATCTTTCAGGCAGCCGTATTTGATAAACGGACTGATATCATCCCAGTATTTTTCAAAATTCTCACGGTCTGTCTTGCACATTCCGGTCAGCTTGTCTGCCACTTTCTTCGTGATATAATCTGCGATCTTAGCCACAAATCCATCGTTCTGCAAAGCACTGCGTGATACGTTCAATGGCAGATCCGGACAGTCGATAACACCTTTCAGAAGCATCAAAAATTCCGGAATTACTTCTTTGATATTGTCGGCGATAAACACCTGATTATTGTACAGTTTGATAACGCCCTCTGCATTTTCGTATTCCAGATTTACTTTTGGGAAGTACAAAATACCTTTCAGGTTAAATGGATAATCCATATTCAAATGAATCCAGAACAATGGCTCTTTGTAATCCTGGAACACTTTGCGGTAGAATTCTTTATACTCTTCTTCCGTGCATTCATTTGGATGCTTCGTCCAAAGAGGCGTTGTATCGCTGATGGAAACCGGACGTTTCAAAATCTTCGTTTTCTTAACCGGTTCTTTCTTCTCCGCGTTTTCGCCCTCTTTTTCCTCTTTTGGCTCTTCCACGATCTCCTCGATAACTGTATCTTCTTCAGTTACTTCTTCACTTGGAATCGTCTCGTACTGCGGTTCTGCATTTTCGTTGGTAAGGAAAATCTCAACCGGCATAAAGGAACAGTATTTATCCAGCACTTCACGCACGCGGTATTCATTGGAGAACTCATAACTGTCTTCGTTCAAATGAAGAATGATCTCCGTTCCGACCGTGTCTTTGTCGCTGTCGCTCATCTCAAATTCGGTTCCGCACTCCGACTCCCAGTGAATGGACTGCTCGCCCTCCAGATACGAACAAGTATTGATCTCCACGCGGTCAGCTACCATAAAGGCAGAATAGAAACCAAGTCCGAAATGTCCGATGATCTGGTCTTCACTTGATTTATCTTTGTATTTTTCAAGGAAATCCGTCGCTCCGGAAAATGCGATCTGGTTAATGTACTCTTTTACCTCATCTTCCGTCATACCAAGTCCGTTATCCACAAAACGGATCGTCTTGTCCTCGGCATTGACAAATACTTCCACTTTTTCCTTATAATCGTCCGGAAGGGATGTCTCGCCGATCATCTCCAGTTTTTTTAATTTTGTGATGGCATCGCACCCATTGCTGACAAGTTCACGGATGAAAATGTCATGATCCGAATACAGCCATTTTTTAATAATGGGAAAAATATTATCCGAATTAATTGCTAAACTTCCTTGCTCTTTTTTCATGTCAAGTCACTCTCCTGTTATAAAATCTTGTAATAACTGAATCGTTACATTTACTATAAAAAGTATTGTAATACAGAAAAAATGAGATGTCAAGGATTTTTTAGCACTCGTTAGAGTTGAGTGCTGACAATATCATGTTTTTTCAAAAATGCCTGGCAGTTTTCATCCCAAAGTGTCTCCGCATTGCGGTCTAATGAGAACTCTGCCGGCGTATACGTTGACAGGCACGTCAGCGTTCCTGCCTCAAACTGGATCCGCAGTCCGCCACAGTCTCCATTTGCACTATAATGAACAAACTGTATTTTCAAAAAATCCGGTGTCTGCTTGCCTTTGATCAGTTCAAAAACCACCGGCCGCAGCAATTTCCATGGGATGTATTCCCGTTCTTTATATTGTTCCGCATCTTCCGGCGACAGCCAGTCATGTGACATTGTTCCTTTTATTGTTATCGGAACAATCGTGCGTATCTCTGCGACACTTACACAAAATTTGTCAAATGTTTCCTGAAGAAGCAGTTGTGCCATAAAGAGCTTCACTTCTTCAATCTGATACATTTTCATACGAATAACCTCTTTTTTGCATATTTTTTCTCAATTTGACAATACTAATCGCGTGTCAATAAACACTTCATCAGGAAAGGAGAATACCATGAGAGCAAAGGAATCTACCTATCGTAATGTTGCACAAAACTGTAGTGCTTACTGCATTAAACAGGACTGCAAATGTACAAACAAATCCGGAGACGAGGATGTCTCCTGTACAACCTGCAAGCATTTTTCCGATCAGGAATACTGCAAACTGGATCTGTTTGACCCGATCGTTGCAGAACACAACTTTTAAGCCTTTTCAGGCTTAACCGGATGCTTGTCCTGTCCGCGTGTTTTGCCGGCAGGACAAGCATCTACACATTCAAATATGGCGATGCTTCTCGGTGCCATTTTATATTTCTTCTGCACAACATTTTCTTCGTTTCCCCCACATTCCGTATCAAAAATACATTTCCACTGTTTGTCCTTTTCAATGACAGGAAAGAAAAATGTGTGGCTTTCCCAGTGCAGGTTAAACATCATATAAACGGAATTTCCCTCATAGTATGTACCATAAAACAAAATCCCCAGATCTCTGCTATAATAAGAAAAATCCGCTTCCCACGGCTCAATTCCATGTGCCGACACCGCCGGAGCACCAACTCCTTTTGTATCCATTCCCGTCATGACTTCCTGACGATGATACAAAATATGGCTCTTGCGAAACGCGATCAGTTTCTGTACAAAATGAAAAAGCGCTTCATTTTTATCCAATAAATTCCAGTTCAACCACGTTGTGGCATTGTCCTGACAGTACGCATTGTTGTTTCCACGCTGCGTCTGTCCAAATTCATCCCCGGCAAGGAGCATCGGGGATGGCAGTCCGAGCAGAAGCATGACAAGGGCATTTTTCGTCTGCTTTTTACGCATCTGGAGAACCGATTTTTTCCGGCTGGCCCCTTCCTGACCGCAGTTCCAGCTGTAATTATACTCGGTGCCGTCCTGATTCTTTTCCCCATTTGCCTCGTTATGCTTTACATCATAGGAAACCAGATCCCGGAGCGTAAACCCATTTTTCTGTGTAATATAATGAACTCTGGCGCACGACGCATCGTCTTTGCAAAAAGCCTCATAAAATCCGGCCACCTGTCCCTCGTCACTTTTCAGGTAACGTCTGGCGATCGTCTGATATTCTTCATTAAAGACGGCAAACGTTTTCTTGCCGGCTACTTTTTCCGGTGCCACAAATCCTGCCCCCAGAATCTTCACCTGCCGCAAAACCGGATCTTCATGCAGCCACGTCTCCGAAACCACCGCCGTATTGAGTAAAAAGCCATCCACATGATACTCGGTCACATAATAGCGCAGGCAGCGGATCATAAACTGCGGGGAGCATTTGTCAAAATGCATATCCAATAACACATTCATTCCCTTTTTATGCATCTTCTTTATCATCTCTTTGCACTCAAAAACCGCATTGTCCGGATTCGACGCGTAAGATGCCTTTGGTGCAAAATAACAGGCATCCCCCGAATATCCCCAGTAATTTATCTTACCGTTTTGTTTTTCCATTCTTTCATTGAAATCATATAATGGCAGAAAAATCACCGTATTAATTCCTAATTTTTCCAAATAGCCAAGTTTTTCACAAAACCCGGAAAAAGTCCCCGGCGCCTTCACTCCGGAACTGTTATGTTTTGTAAATCCACGCAGATGACACTGATACAGGATCATATCCTCAAATGCGATCGTCTTCCGGAGTTCCCCGGACCAGTCAAATTCCGAAAAATCAAACTTTCCACGCAGTTTTCCCTTATTTCCGAAACGGTTTCTTCCTCCGGTCGCCCTCATATACGGATCCTGAAAAATCTGTTTTTCTGCTTCAAATACATATTCACATCCCTGCAGTTCCTCGACAATTCCCTCTCCGCAGAGACGCACTCCAAATAAATCCGGAGCCCCCGCTTCTTTTCGTGGAAACATTTTTATCTTCTTTAAAAGTTTCTGATCTCTGTATAACAAAAGCCGGCATTCCTTGTGCTCTTTGCAAAAGAAAATCACTTCCACACTTGTCCTTTCTTCGGAAACGGTAACTCCCTCCGTCAGCCCTTTCGCCGGTTTTATCTCAAACTGCTCTATCGCATCTTGTCTCATTCATCAAGCCATCCTTTACCATGTAATACTTCTATTATACATAACTATCGCAAATCTAACAATATTATTTTTCAAAAACACTTGCAAAATCCCCATTTTTTAGTACAATAGGTAATTAGATAACGATTTAAAATGGAGGAAATTATGATTCAGGCAAATAATGTTACACTGCGCTTTGGAAAAAAAGCGCTCTTTGAAGAAGTAAACATAAAATTTACCGAAGGAAACTGCTATGGTATCATTGGTGCAAACGGTGCCGGAAAATCAACCTTTTTGAAGATTCTTTCCGGAGAGCTGGAACCGACACAGGGCGATATCAGCATCACGCCGGGTCAGCGTCTTTCCGTGCTGGAGCAGGATCACTTCAAATACGATGACTGCGTCGTCCTTGACACCGTCATCATGGGAAACCAGCGTCTTTATGACATCATGAAAGAAAAAGATGCCATTTACGCCAAGGAAGATTTTACCGAAGAAGACGGAATCCGTGCCAGCGAACTGGAAGGTGAATTTGCCACCATGAACGGCTGGGAGGCCGAGTCCGATGCCGCTACCCTTTTGAACGGATTGAATATCGATACCGAACTTCACTACAAAAAAATGAGTGAACTTTCCGGAAGTGAAAAAGTCAAAGTTCTTTTGGCCCGTGCTTTGTTTGGTAATCCGGATATTCTTCTTCTCGACGAGCCGACCAACCACTTGGATCTCGATGCGATCCGCTGGCTCGAAGAATTTTTGATCAATTTTGAAAATACGATCATCGTCGTTTCACATGACCGTTACTTCTTAAATAAAGTATGTACGCATACCGTTGACATCGACTATGCAAAAATGCAGCTTTATGCCGGAAACTACGATTTCTGGTATGAATCCAGCCAGCTGATGATCAAACAGATGAAAGAAGCCAACAAAAAGAAGGAAGAAAAGATCAAGGAATTGCAGGACTTTATCCAGCGATTCAGCGCCAATGCTTCCAAATCCAAGCAGGCAACTTCCCGAAAACGTGCGTTGGAAAAGATTGAACTTGATACGCTCCGTCCTTCCAGCCGTAAATACCCATACGTTGACTTCAAGCCTAACCGCGAGATTGGAAATGAAGTACTGACCGTAACTAACCTTTCCAAAACAATCGACGGTGAAAAAGTCCTCGACAATGTTTCGTTTACCGTTGGACACGACGACAAGATCGCATTTGTCGGTTCATATGGCATTGCTGCGACAACATTGTTCCAGATCCTTGCCGGAGAAATGGAACCGGACGAAGGCGATTACAAATGGGGAATCACCACCAGTCAGGCTTATTTTCCAAAAGACAATACGAAGGACTTTGACAGCACCGATACGATTGTGGACTGGCTGATGCCTTATTCACCGGAAAAAGACGCAACCTATGTACGTGGTTTCCTTGGTCGTATGCTCTTTTCCGGAGACGACGGTCTGAAAAAGGTAAATGTCCTTTCTGGAGGAGAAAAAGTCCGCGTCATGCTCTCTAAAATGATGATGCTGGGTGCAAACGCCCTCATCCTCGATGAGCCGACCAACCACCTTGACATGGAGTCGATCACTTCTGTCAACAACGGACTGATCAAATTCCCTGGTGTCGTTTTGTTTACTTCCCAGGACCACCAGTTCATTCAGACGATTGCCAACCGTATCATTGAACTTACGCCAAATGGCATGATCGACAAAGTAACTACTTACGACGAATACCTTGACAGCGACGAAATGGCTCGCAAACGTCAGGCTTTGAGTTAAATTTTGTAATATTTGACAAAACATCCATTATCCCCTATAATGGAATGTAATACTTTTTAATGAAATGGAGTGATTTTTTTTGGGGCCCAGTGACGCGAAAAATATAATTATTCTTGTTGTGTTACTATTGCTGTCCGCATTCTTTTCGTCTGCGGAAACCTCGCTGACAACAGTCAGCAAATTAAAAATGCGCGCTTTGGCAGAAGACAAAAACAAAGCAGCGAAACGTGTATTGAAACTGATCGAAAAACCTTCTAAAATGTTGAGTACGGTTTTGATCTGTAACAATATCGTAAACCTGTCGGCTTCCTCAATCTCGACATCGTATGCCTTTTCGGTATGTACACGTCTTGGTCTGGAAGACAACATGAGTCTTGGTGCCGGTATCGCAACAGGTGTTTTGACCTTATTGATCTTAATTTTCGGTGAGATCACACCTAAAAACATGGCTACGTTAAAAGCCGAAAAGATGGCGCTGTCCTATAGTGGTGTAATTTTGTTTTTGACAAATCTTCTCACACCGATCATTTTCCTGTTAGACCGGGTAACACGTTTTATCCTGTTTATTTTGCGAATTGATCCCGACGGAAAAGCATCACAGATTACGGAGGACGAACTTCGTACATTTGTTGATGTCAGCCACGAAGAAGGTATTCTGGAAAGCGAAGAACGCCAGATGATCACAAATATCGTGGATTTTGGTGATTCCATCGCAAAAGATGTCATGATCTCGCGTCTTGACATCTGTATGGTAGAAGTAAATACTTCTTATGACGACCTTCTTTCGGAATTTACGGAGCATAAATTTGCACGTATGCCGGTTTACGACGACACGATCGACAATATTGTCGGTATTATCAATCTGAAAGATTTTGTCTTCTACAGCGGCGACAAAGAAAAATTCAACCTCCGTGAACTGATCCGCGAAGCTCATATCACTTATGAATACAAAAACGTATCGGAACTTTTCATGGAAATGCGCCGCGATTCGATCCCTATGACGATCGTTTTGGATGAATATGGCGCCCTCTCCGGTCTGATCACGATGGAGGATCTTCTCGAAGAAATCGTCGGTGAGATCCGCGACGAATACGACGAGGACGAAGAAGACGAGATCCAGCAGGTAACAGACAACGAATACATCGTTCTCGGATCCACCAGCCTCGATGACATTGAAGAACGGATCGGTCTTCCGCTGGAAGCCGAGGAATATGATTCGATCTCCGGTCATGTCATCAATCTTCTGGAACACTTTCCAAATCCCGGCGAACATGCCGAGGATGATTATGCGGTTTATACCGTACTGGAAAGCGAAAAAAATCGTATTGACAAAATTCATCTTCTTGTAAAACCTCAGCCAGACGAGGAAGACGAGGATTAAAACGGATACAAAGGCTGCCTTTCAGGCAGCCTTTGTTGCTTTAATTCATTGTTTTCTCCCACCGTTCATACACTTCTTTTTTAATTCCATCCACTCCTTTCCCACTCACTAAACGTACTTTCCCGGAGATGCATTCCACCTTTTTTCCCTTTTTCATCATCCCTTTTTTGTGTTTTAGTAGTTTTGGTGTTTTTCTTATTCCGCCTTTCTTTGGCTTAATCTTCATATTTCCCTTCTTGATCCTAATTATTTTTGTATCGCCATCCAACATCCCTTTTCCTGCTGCTCCCACGCAGACATTTGCCGGGATCAGACAAACACACAGTATTCCTGCTGCCAAACGGTATTTCAAATCGCAACACTCCTTTTAGCGATATGCTGTCTGCTTTATTGCCTGATGCAGCAGCGCCACCGTCTCCTTAGCCGCCTGAATAAACGGATAATTTACATTGTCGCTCGTGCAATTCTGGTTTCTCAGCAAGAAAGAAACAACATTTCCTTTTGTCAATGCATCTGCAAAACGCCGGTTATGCGGTATCGTTCCCACTCTGCTCCCTGGCAGGTGATAACTTTGTGCAATGGTACTTTTCGTAATGACAGAATCCTCACAATAATTTCCTATTACATAAAAAGCTTTTTTCTGAATATCCGAGAAGTTTCGGAAGAAATGAGACAACAGCTGAAAGTTCTGACATAAATTTACAACCACCAGATCCGCTTCCTGCAAAATTTTTCTGGAACTTTCCAGATTAGCGGAAGATACATCTATTATGACATTTCCAACATAGTGCTCTAATAAATCCAATACACTTGCCGTCTGCCGGCTCAATCGGTATTCCAAAAGATCCTGATTTACCCCCTCTGTCGGCAAATATAGAACTCTTTGATCGTAGACGGATAGACAAGTCCGGTAAATCATATCCGCACTTACCAACTCCCGTTCTATTTCACAAAATGATAAAATTCTCCCTAATCCATTTTCAACAAAATAAGATTCTTTTTCATGTAATACATCGTAGGAATTTTGATTAAGAAATGTACTGCCCAGATTATTCATGCTTGCATGATTCTCAAACAATACCATCCTTGACGGCTCACTCATAGCCGATAAGATACTGATACAGGAAAGATTCCCTGTAACTCCTGCTTTACCCGGCGAATTGCTCCAAAAAGCAATTTTCACCTTTTTCTAACCTCCTTTATATTTGTTTTGGTGGAATAAACACATAATACCACGCAAAATAAAAAAAGTAAATTGTCAATGCTTCACAAAAAACAATCTACTTTTTTATATGTTATTACATAAGTCCCCAGGGTAGAAAAGTGTCAATCCTCTTGTGCTTGCACAAAAGAGGATTCGACACCTTTCTACCCGCCCAAGCATGAGAACGCAGCGGTTTTCCGCGGAGTTCGAATGGTTGGCAGGATTGTGGGAGCTGCTTGCAGCGCAGCAATCCGTCGGGGGACTGTCCCCTCTTGTCCAGCATCCGCCCAAACATGAGAACGCAGCGGTTTACAACTTTTCCTTCTTATCCCGATGCCGTCTCTGCCGTATACTTACCACCGGACTGAGGCCTACATACTTCTTGGTAAACATAAGCATAATCGCGTAAAACAGCACAAACACCGACATAATGATCTTATAGACACGATTTACCCCGCCGTGGCCAACAAATGTCAAAAATGTCATATACACTCTGGCAAGTGCTGTGATCCACCAGCAGAATAGAATTCTCGTATTAGTGGCGCGATTTGCAAGATCGTCCGTAACGCCGACGGTACAATACAAGATAAAGTATTCCATCAAAAGTTCTGCCGCCGCATAACCAAAATACACGACGAGAATCCAGATAACCAGTTTCGGCCCCTGCTCGATAAATCCGGTAAACGGTAAAAGGATATTAAGTGCCATCGCTATGATGGTAAGGAGAATTCCCACGATAAATTCTTTGTTCCTTTTTACCAGCATCAGAGCACCGATCAGCAAAAGAAGACATCCCAGTGCATCCGGCAAAAGATCTATTTTCACATGATCGCCGAGAATATTTCCTGTCGTATACAATTGGATCGACGGACTGAGTTCATGGCTTCCCACTACCCCGTCCACATGAAATACCGGGTAAGCGACATCCAGAACGTACCATTTATCGATACCTGTTATTATCAATCCAAGTGCTATTAAAATTACTGCCATAATCATTACCTCTCATCTTTTCGTTTTTTGCGCCAGTTTTTCCATCGTTCACTGACTAAGGTCTTTTCCACCACATAAATACTCAAAAGTGCAAGAACCGTTCCAAGGACGATTCCCGCCAGAATATCTGTCGGATAATGCACGTAAAAATACATGCGGGAAAACATCATAAGCACCGCTGTAATTCCGGCTGCAATCCCGCACTTACGATTCCAGTGTCCAATGCAGACTGCCGCCGCCACAGAAGAAAAGGTATGGCCCGATGGGAAGGAGTAATCTTTGGGAATCGCAATGAGCATGTCATAAATTGGAAATCTATGACACGGTCTTTGCCTGGCAACAAGATTTTTTAGCAGACCGTTGCCAAATATCAGGCAAAACAGCAACGATAACAGTACAATAACACCGTATTTCTTTTCTTTTAGTCCGATCACCATCACCAGTCCCACAATGATCCACAAAATTCCCGCTTCCCCCAATTTGGTTAAAACGGAAAGAAACGCTGTTGCCACATCATTATGTATTGTCTGAAACCAATCCAGGACACTTCTGTCAAACACTTCTATCACTTACATATCCTCCGTGTTCAATTTCACCGAAACTTTTTTCCCGGCTTTCTGAACCGTAAATTTAACAATACCTGATTTTTTCACAGAAACTTTTCCTTTATTATTGATGGATGCGATTGCCGGATTGGAACTTTTCCATATTACAGTTTGTCCCAGACGAGCCGGATAAACGGTCGTCTTGAAGCGGGTTGTCCCATCTTTAGTAACCTTTTTCACTTTTACCCGGACAATCCGTTTTAACATATTTTGCACTTCATAGCGGCACGTCTTTTTATAAAGGCTTTCATAACTAAACAAAATATATCCATACACTTTTTCACTCCGGCGGATCTTGCTGATCTGACTCGCAATGATCTTATTATTTTTGCGCCAGCCACGGTCGGAGGCATCCTTCATTCCTCCACGATACAATGCCAGACCGATGTACATTGGGATATTTGCCTTGTTCAGACGTTTCCATTTGGAAAATCTTGTATCAAACATACGAACCGTCTTTTTGCCCACACGATAATTATTGGACCAGTAAATCTGCGGTGCTATATAATCGAGATATCCCGGCTCTTTCATCCATGTCTTCACATCTGCCCCCAGTGATTCACTGTATTCCACATTTCCGGCAGGACTGATTCCAAACAAAACATCCGGGTTCTTGGTTTTAATGCCTCGATAGATTGTCTGTACCATTTTATTTACATTGGCTTTCTTTTTCTTATTGGACAGGGACGCATATTTCTTGTATTGTTTGTGTCCGCTGCCCGGATAAAAGTAGTCGTCAAAATGGATGCCATCGACATCGTAATTGTCAATCACTTCCCGTACTGCCAATTGAATCCTGCTTGTTGTAGATTTCTTTGCCGGATCATAAATTTTCTTTTGCGTAATACGATATGGGTTCATCCATGCGTGAAATTTAAGTCCATATTTATGTGCACTTGTTACCAGAATCTCCAAAGGATCGTAATCCGGACATTTTTTTCCCATATAAGTACTAAACTTAAAATGTTCCGATGGCCAGATTGCATCATCAAACGCTCTTACATGGAAAAATACCGCATTGCACCCATTTTCTTTAATCTTCTTAAATAATTTGTCTGCATTTTTACGAAATGTCTTCTCGGATTTATTTTTTAAACCTGCTTTTTCATATTCATAAAAAGCAACCCACACACCACGCATCTCTTCCTTGACTGGAGCCGGTGTGATAACCGGTGCCGGGACTGCTGTTGCCGATGGGGTTGGCGTTGGCACAGGACTTACTGGCGGCGTTACCGTTATGAGCGGTGTCTCTACCCCTCCCGTCTCAATCTGTGGTCTCATCGTCGGTCCCATCCACGTATTTGCCGGCGTCGGAGACGGCGATACAACCGCCGATGTTGCAGCCGGAAATTCTGCCGCTGCGACGCTTTGTTCCCTATCACCTATATTAACGATACTGATCATGACTGCGATAATTAGAAAAGCAGCAATCCTCTTATTATAATGTTTCACCTTATGTCACTCCTATTAATTAATATTCTTTTAAGTTTCGAATGTATGCAAACGTTTCTTTTTCACCTTTTTCTTCAAGCATTTTCAAAAGGGATTCAATCAATTCCGACGTCTCCGGATGGATCATTCGGCAATATTTCCCCTTTTCAAAATATTTCAAAGGCATATCTTCTGTGTATTCTTTTCCATAATATATCTTACTCGCTGCCACGCGGTCACAGAACATCTCTTTTACATAGCGAAGAGGCATCTTTACCGGCTCCTTATAACGCGTCTTTGGATTATAATCCTGCCAGTATTCAAAATGATGTTTATTCCGCCCCTGATGGTGCATCCAGGCAATCGAATATCCGTTTGTTTCCCGTTCCTCTGCGTTTGGACTGCGATCCCCCTGATAATACTTTGCCCCAGGAATAAATTCAGTCGGACTGTATTTTGACAAGTCATGCCGAAGCCCCTGCCACAAAATCCCCGCCTGCCAGCAGTGACGGATCACTTGATGGCGGTGTCTTGTTATCGTACAAAAATGTTTCCATGCTTTCATAGTTTCACCAAGTTTCTTTTTATTATCATTTCGTAACTATTCAGGATCAATGTATGGAAATCAATGAATCGTTACATCATTTCTATGATACCAAAGAACTATTTTTTTGGCAATAACAAAGCACAAAAAAAAGAGAACCCTGACAGATTTTCTGCCAGGGCTCTCACAAATTCAATTTACTTTACCATAATCCGGACATCATTATCCAAATTAATACCAATAATTACCTGCCTCTTCTGGAAGCATATTTCCTGTCAGTGTTACATTCATTGCACCTGCAACGGTAAATGGAGCACAGGATACCTGCCATGCACGTTCACCAACACGATCTTCATAGTTTACATAAGACTGTACACCATCTTTATATGGTGATGTAGATACTTTGGTATAAGCATAAATGGTGTTGTTGTAAGAAATGTAGTTACCATTTACTGCATCTGCCACACCTGTTGCCGGCTGCATCTCATAAGAACCTTTTCTCAAATATGCAAACAGACTATAATCATCTCTGTCATACTGAAGATCATAAGTACGTCCCTCTGCATCAATGAAGTACGGTGTACTTACGGTTCTGTACGCTGCCGCAAACGCAATTGACGTATTAAATGTTACTTTATACAATGGTACATTGAAATCCTTTGTTGCAGGACCTGCAAAGTTATTTCCAATACTCAGATCCATTCCCTCTGCAGATGTATAATAATCTCCTGGGATAACACGTACGCTATAGGTTCCGTCTGCCTTTGTAACAGCCTCAATATAATTTCTGTATCCATAAGCATCCCATTTTGTTGCACCAGAGACATCTGCCTGTTTCATACCTGCACCTGCTGCATCTTTTACCGAACCGGTTACTGTCACACCATCCGTTACTGTGATTGTGAATGGGAACTGTGCAGAAAGATTTTCTACATTTTTATCCTTTACTGTAAGAACTGCATTGTATGTTCCGGCTGGGATTGCTTCTCTCACATCGTTATTATATTGATCCTTCTTCACACTGTGTACACGGCCTTCTACAGTCATCGTATCAACAGCTGCCGGAAGTCCGGATACGGAGTATTCATAACTGCCGGAACCACCGGAGATGCATGCCCATGAAGAAACGATATCGCTATTGATGAAATCGTATCCACTCTCTTCATCTTCTTTTGTCTCTGTGTTGTCTGGTGTGTAAGAAAGAACAGTTCTGCTCAATACGTTACCTACCAAAGTTTTTCTTGCACCTACATAGAATACATATTTCTTTGCAAATGTCTGGCCTTTTTCATCTACACCTTTCAATGTAGCTGTTGTACCGTTTTCAACATTGGCAAATACACCACGAACTTCAACGGATGTCTGGTCTTTATTAAAGTATGCCTTTAATCCGGCAGGAAGATTTTCAACAGAGTATTTCATAGTACCTACACTGTCACGTCCACCAATATACCATTCATCACTGTAGCTTTCGCCCTGTTTTCCTTTTACACGGTCAATCTCATCTTCTGCATAACCGTAACCGGCAATGCTTTCTACAAAGATCTCTTTTGTATTTTCACCTTTGAGTGCATTAATTGTTACTTTTACAAAAGAATCTTCTGCGATACCGCTGTCCAAAATAACATCGTATGTTTTTCCGTTGTCATTTGTACGGACTTTCTGGATTTCAGCCGTGTTCACATAATTTCTTTTTTCAACATCTTTTGTCTGGATGTTAAAGTTCTCTTCTGTCAATCCGGCTTTCGGACTCGTAAGAGATACGGTAACAATACTTCTGTGTGGCACTTTAACATCAGCGATACCGGCACCTACATTAATTGTACAAGTTGCTTTTTTGTTGCTTCCGTCTGTTGTCTTTGCTGTAATCTTAACAGTACCTTCTGCTTTTGCTGTAACAACACCTTTAGAAGAAACTCTAGCCACTTTTTTGTTGTTTGTTGACCATACAACTTTGCTGCTTACATTTTTGCTAGGGCTTACCTTTGCTTTCAATGTAAGTTTTCCACCTACAGAAAGGGAAGCTGTTTTCTTATTCAATGTCAGTTTTTTAACAGCTGATTTTTTAACTACAACTCTGATCGTAGCTTTTTTCTTACTGTTTTTCTTAGAAATAACAGTAATCTTTGTTTTTCCGGGTTTTACACCTTTTACCTGTCCTTTTCCATTTACGGTTGCAATTTTCTTATTCGCCGATTTAAAGCGTACTTTTTTGTTAGCCTTTTTATTTGGCGATACCTTTACCGTTGTAGTAAGTGAAACTTTTTTTCCTTTTGCTACATAAACAGTTTTGCCTGATGGCGCAGTAACTGTCACTTTTTTAACTTTAACTTTTTTAGCAGATGCTTCTTCCGGATTGACAACTGCTGTCATTCCCAAAACCATTGCTAAAGACAAAGTTCCAGCTAAAAAACTCTTTGTGAACTTTCTCATAATGAAGTTCCCCCTTATCTTTTATTTGTGGTTTCCCACATAGCAAAGTATAACATGGGTGCTTGCTTTTTTCAACCTTCATATTTTACAATTTTCTTAATATATCTTTTAAATATTTTTACATTTCGTACATAAATACGATCTGGCTGCGGACTTCCTCTGCTTTTTCTTCGGAAACCAGTCTGCGGATCAATTCAAATCCAAATTCCATAGAAGTTCCCAGGCCACGGCTCGTAATCACATTTCCATCCGTGACAACCGGCTCAAAGACGACTTCTGCCCCGGTAAGCTTGTCTTCAAATCCCGGATAACAGGTCGCTCTTTTTCCTTCCAGGATTCCGCATTTTCCCAGTACCGACGGTGCTGCGCAGATAGCTGCAACAATCTTTCCATCACGGTTCATCTGTTTTAACGCTCCGGTCACGGCAACGTCAACACCAAGATTCATCGTTCCCGGCATGCCTCCCGGAATAATGATGGCATCCTCTTCCTTTAACTGGATTCTTGCTAATTTTGTATCCATTCCAACGGAAATCCCATGCGCTCCCGTCACGGTCATATCATCATTGATCGAGACAAGGCGGATATCTACCCCGGCGCGTTTTAACAGATCCACGGTCATAAGCGCTTCCACTTCTTCAAATCCATTTGCAAATAACATTACTGCTTTTTTCATATTGCTTTCCTCCATGTTCTAATATTGTTTTAATTTTTCTATAATCTCAGCCGGAATGTTTTTTCCATAAAAGCATTCCGGCACCGGTGCGCAGAATGTCTTTCCTGAAATCCTTTCAAAAGGAGCCTCCAGTCCGGGAAACTGCAGTTCATACGCATGCAGCAGCTGCCACCGGATTCCGGGATGTGCCCCTCCGTATTTGGCATCCCCCGCCACCGGATGTCCCAGACTGCTGAGATGACTGCGGATCTGATGTGGTTTTCCCGTCATCAGATGAACCCGCAACAACGTCATTTCCTTGGTCGAAACAAGCGGTTCATAGCCGGTCTTGATATAACTGCTTCCCTTTTTCTCTTCTCTGCTTACCGTCACCTTATTCTTTTTTTCGTCTTTGAGCAGGTAGCCTTCTACTTCTTTTTTTTCTGTCATCCTGCCTTTTACAATGGCAAGATAATATTTTTCAACCTCACGCGTCCGAAACAGCTCCGACATTTTCTGTAATGCCGCAAGCGTCTTCCCTGCCACAACAATGCCGCTCGTATTGCGGTCCAGGCGGTTACATATCCCCGGTGAAAATCCCGGTTCGCCTTTCACGTATTGTTGTACAAGTTCCACAAGACTCACATCCTGCGGCTTTGCCTTCTGAGACAAAAGTCCTGCCGGTTTATTGATCAAAAGGATCTGGTCATCTTCATATATAATAGGAAAGTCGGCCTGATGCTTTCCTGTGTTTTCCGGGGAATCTCCACAGAATTTCTGCAGCGTTTCCTCGGAAAAGAAAAACACCACCGTATCCCCGGCATTTATTTTTTCATTTCCCTGCGCCTTTTTTCCATTCAACGTAATATTCTTTTTTCGAAGCATCTTGTATATAAAACTCTTCGTCGCTTCTTTTAAATATTTTTGTAAAAATTTGTCAAACCTTTGCCCGCCCTGATTACCACTGATCTCTATCTGCCGCATGAATGCACACCTTTCTCTTAGACTGCAATGATATTCAGATCATGTACCACTTTTTCTTGTAAAGAAAGGTTGTCCTCCTTTTCTTCTGCATTTTGATTTCGTTTCAGCATTGCATAAAACGCCTCATCCGTATCCAGAAGCTGTACATGATATCCTCTTGCAGAGGCATTTATCGTATCTGAAAGATAGTTTTTTACATAATCTTCCTGTATCTTTTTCCCATCTTTTATCCCGTATAAATGATTTTTCATAACAATGACAAAATCCAGCGACATTACCTTTTCCGTAGAGGTAAACACATAATCCGTCAAAAGTACCGCATTCTCCGGCAGTTCTTTTTTCATTGCTTCATAACGCTCTTTACTCACGGATCTGCGGGGCAGCATAAGCACCAGCGCGATGACTCTTTTCGCCGCCGGAAGAACCATAAGGATTCCCAGTACCGTAAATAAATTTGCCCGCGTCTTATGCACGGCAAGACCGATCAGAAATAATCCGACACCGATCAGCACATACAGCATAAGCATCGCAAACTGAAATTTCTTCTGCTTGTTAATATATCCAAATCCACATTTTGTTCCCTTCCATCGTTCCATCATGTATTCCATCCTTTTCTCTTTATTGCTCCAGCCATTTCAATATATAATAGGGATTTACACTTACTTCTTTTCCTCCAATATCGAGATAGATCCCAAAGTGCAGATGCACGTCAAATTTTCCTTTGGTTCCTTCTTTTCCATAGCCGGTATTTCCTACATAACCGATAATGTCTCCGGCTTTTACCGCATCTCCCACGGCAAGTCCCTTTTGATACGAATCCAGATGCGCATAATACATATAAGCGCCATGCGTGCTCCGTATGCCAAGCCGGTAACCTCCAAGTTCGAGCCATCCCATCTTTTCGATTGTTCCGTCACAGATGCTCACTGCCGGAAAATATCCGGGTTTATTGTTGGATGTCATGAGATCGACGCCTTCGTGTCTTCGGTTTCCCCCATAATTTCTTGCCATATTCCAGGAGTTTTCATAGGATACGGTCTCTCCATATGTGCCATCGTATCCCACCGGGAAACATTTCAGATCACTAAGTACCGTCGCATAAGCATCTTCCCATTCCGACAGAATTTCCTTCTCTAACTGCCAGGCAAAAAAACAGGGAACCTTTTCATAAGATCTCCGCTGTTCATAGTAGAGCTGGCGCAGCGCCAATTTCCTATAATTGTCATTTTCTCCCTCGACCGGAATTTCAAATGACCGGAAATTCTCCTCTTTTTCCTCCAGCGGTACACTGGCCGCCGCCATCGCTCCGGTCAGGATCCACCTTGTCTCTAACGGGATAACCAGCAGGATCAAAAGTATCACTGCCCATCTGATTCTCCCGGTTCTTTTTCCCGGATTCCGCTTAATATGCCTCAATATCCACCACCTCAGCTGAATTGACATGACAGGAAAGAACATCGTCCGCAAACGAGATAAATTTTTCCATGCCATCACTGACATAATAATCATATGTCGGTTCTTCGTCTTCTATGCTAAGTGTGTTAAGCAGATTATTTTCCGCCAAAAGCAGTTTTAACGATTTGGCTGTCTCATAGGCAGGATTTACCAGTTTCACATTTTCACCGACTTCCCTGCCGATCGTCCGTTTTAACAATGGATAATGCGTACAGCCAAGAATGAGTGAATCGATATCGTACTCCTTAAATTCATGCAGATATCTTCCCGCGATATCTTCGGTCACACGGTCTTCCCAAAGACCTTCTTCGACCAACGGTACAAAAAGCGGACACGCCTTGCTTACTACCGTGATCTCCGGATTGATCTTGTGAAGATATTTGCTGTAGACTCCGCTTTTTATCGTACTCTCTGTACCTATGATCCCGATATTATTCGTACGTGTCGTATTGGCTGCCATGATTGCACCCGGTTCTACCACTCCGATGATCGGAATATCAATATCGGCGCGGATCTCATCCAGTGCAAGAGCACTGGCGGTATTGCAGGCTACTACAATTGCTTTTACCTGTTTGGTCTGCAAAAAACGTACGATCTGTTTACTATATTTGCAAACGGTCTTTTGGGATTTACTTCCATAAGGCACTCTCGCCGTATCTCCAAAATAAACCAGATTTTCCGCAGGAAGCTGGCGCATTATTTCTTTTACAACCGTCAGTCCGCCTACGCCGGAGTCAAACACTCCTATCGGTGCGTTCATATCATCCATCCTCCAATCTTCAAAAAGGTCATGATAAAAACGGATATCATGACCTCTTTATTATATTCTTTTTCTATTTTAGTTGCAACCTATTTTTCGGATTTCTTTTCGATTTCCACCTGCACTGCACGATCTTTTTTGCGATTTAAGACCGCATAGATACATGGCACAACAAACAGGGTCAGCAGCGTACCGTAAATCAAACCGCCAATGGTTACGATCGACATTGGACGGATCATATCCGAACCGCTGTCACTGCTTATGATCATCGGAAGCAGACCAAGGATTGTTGTCAGCGCCGTCATAAGGATTGGACGAAGTCTCGTCTTTCCGGCTTCTACGATCGCCTCGTATTTGGTCATACCACGTTCACGCAGCTGATTGATGTAATCTACCAGCACGATACCATTGTTTACGATGATACCGGAAAGCATGACAAAGCCGATCATCGCGATGACACTGACTTCGCTTCCGGATATCCAAAGTCCCATAAATCCACCGGTAAACGCAAGCGGGATGGTAAACAGGATGATAAATGGTGACAGCAGGGACTGGAACTGGGCAACCATGATCAAATACATGAAGATGACACCGACGATAAACATCAGGCCAACCTGTTTAATGGATTCATTGATGGTTTCGTCCTCTCCGGTAAATTCCAGTTCGTATCCGGACGGCATCTCATATTTATCCAGTGCCGCATGCACGTCATTACTTACCAGTCCGACATTGTAATCGTCTCCGAGAGTAAGTGATACCGTCATATATCTCGTCTGATCAATACGGTTAATGGAAGATGGGGTATCTGCCATACTAAAGTCCGCAATCTTTGACAATTTTACTTTCTTAGTCTTCTGTGTCTGCGAGTCGGTATACTCAATCTTCATCTTCTCAATGTCGCTTCGTTTGAGTTTTTCATCCTTTTCATCGCTTACATACACATCCAGATCTTCGGTATCCGTCGACAAGGTTGTCGCAGAAGAAGCATCTTTTACCCGCGCATTGATCTGCTGGAATACCTGGGCTACTGTCAGCGAATACTCCATCGCTTTGTCTTTCTTTACGGTAATACGGAACTCCTGACTTGCATCTTCCATACCATTGGTAATTTCTGTAATTCCCTTAACACCGTCCAACTGCTTCATGATATCTTCGGAAATCTTCTGGATCTTATCCAGATCTTTTCCCTCGATGCGCATCGTAATACCGGAGCCAAACATGGAACTCATATCCATTGCCGACGCCTCGATCGACACATCGCATGGAATGTCTTTTACTTTTTCTTCCATTTCCTTTTTGATGTCCTGATTGGAACGTTTGTTCTCCTCATTTAAAAGGACGTACACCGAGATGGAATCGGAACCGCCGGACATTGCCGACATCATTCCGCCACCGCCGGACATAGCTCCGACGGTCTCTACGCCATCCACTTTCAAAAACCGATCCATGATCTGATTGGATTTTTCATACAGATCCTGCTTACTCATCGTATCGTCGTCTTTCGGAATGGAAATCGTCGCCGTCATCTGTGTACTGCGCATCTCCGGCATAAAGGCAGTTCCTTTTGCCACGGATAACAGTGCAAATACAACGAGCAGCACCAGCGCACCAAGCAAAACCAAAATCTTTTTATGAAGAAGCACGGAAAGCACTTTTCCATATACATTTTGAATCTTTATAATCAGTTTATTCGGATTGTCTTTTACTTTGCGGAGCATTCCCTGAGACATCGCCGGTACCAGCGTCAACGCAACGACAAGACTGGCAAGCAGCGAGTACGCAAGGGTCAGAGCAAGGTCGGTAAATAACTGCCTTGTGATTCCCTCAGTAAATACGATCGGTGCAAATACACAGATCGTCGTAAGGGTGGACGCAAGGATCGCTCCTCCTACCTGCTTTGCTCCTTCAATGGATGCTTCTTTGATATCATATCCTTCCTCATTACGCAGTCGGAATATATTTTCGATAACAACAACCGAGTTATCCACTAACATTCCGACACCAAGCGCGAGTCCGGATAAGGAAATAACGTTCAATGTCACACCGCTGAAATACATCAGCACGACGGCTGCCACGACACTGAGCGGGATTGAGCAGGCAACGATAAAGGTCGGCCGCAGATCTTTCAGGAACAAAAGCAGGATAATGATGGAGAACAATGCTCCATACAGCAGGTTATCCACTACGGAACTGACAACAAGGTCAATATACAGTCCCTGGTTCATAAGAACGGTCGTATGTAATCCCTCATTGTCTTTTTCCAATTGGTCCAGACGGTTCTCCAGACGTTTGGTAACATCTCCGGTAGAATATCCCGTCGCTTTTTCCATCGTAAGAGCAACTGCCGGATTTCCATTTACCATCGTGTAAACATCTTTGGAATTATCGGTTACTGCAATATCTGCCACATCCGAAAGACGGATCGGATCGAGATCATCAAATCCCATATCGCAGATTACGAGATTTTCAATATCTTTCTGACTGTCAACTTTTTCTCCGACTTTTACAAGATAAGAAGCTTCATTGTCCGTAATATAGCCGGCCGGCATATCAAAGTTTTCTGCTTTTAATATGTTTTCAACCATGGATTTGGTGATGATCTTCTTCAGATCTGCCCCTTCTTTGGTTGTCTTTTTGCTGTCTTTTAACTGTTGTTCTGCTTCGTCCAGTTTACTCTCTCCGGTATTTACCTGAACTTCTGCCACACTTAATTTAATCGCAACCAGCACTTTCTGTTTGCTGATCTCATTTTTGGCTTCCTCAACAGAAATCTGTCCTTTTTCCAGTTTATCTTTCGCATCCAGTAATTTCTTTTTGCCTGCCGCGATCTTTTTCTTCCCTGTTGTCAGCTGTTTTTTGCTGGCAGCCAGTTTCTTTTCCTGCGCTGTGATCGTCTGCATTCCTTCCTGCGCTTTGGAAAGACCGCTTTCTACTTCGGTAATCTTTCCAGGCAGATCTTCCTGCGTCATTCCCTGCTCGGTTAATTTCTGCTGCATTACCGTTAACTGGGTATTAACCGCTTCTAACTGGCTCTTTAATTCTGCATTTTCACCGACCGCAGCAAGCTGGGTCTCAAGTGTCTGCTTCTGCTCGGTCAACGCAGAAAGGCTTGACTGCAACTGAGTAAGGGAGGTCTTTGTCGCAGTCAGTGTCTTAATGGTCGCCTGAAGACTTGCCTTCTGCGTACTGATCTGTGCCTGCCCTGTCTTTAACTGCTTTTCTGCCGTTTTCATTTCTTTTTCTTTGGATTCGATCGTCTTCAGATTAGCGTTGATCGTCTCCAGTGTCTTTTTCATCTTTTCCGAGGATTTATTTAACTTTGCTTCCCCTTTGGCCAGCTTATCAGCTGCCTGATCCTGTTTGTCGGTTAATGTATCTTTTCCGTCCCGGATCTTATTTTTATTATTTTCAATCTTATCGGAAGCATCCTGAAGTTTTCCATCGATCGCGTCCTGAACTTTCTTGTTCATTTCCTTGATCTTATCTTCCTGAATGATGATTTCAATCTTTTTATCTACTTCGCCGGAAGCACTGACGGAAGCCACACCTTCCACACTTTCCAGTTCCGGTATAATATCATTTTCGGCTTTTTCCGTAACACCGACGCTGTCCATATTGTCATAATCCAGCGCCGCTACCATGATCGGCATCATATCCGGATTGATCTTCATGATCGTCGGATTGCCGATGCTGTCATCCCATTGTGCGGACACGGTATCGAGACTTTCACGCATATCGATCGTCGCGGAATTCATATCCGTATTTTCATTAAATTCCAGGATAACAACGGACATATTACTATTGGAAACCGAAGATACCTGTTTCATATTGGTAATACTTGCCATTGCCTGTTCTACCGGCTTTGTCACTGCCGTTTCAATCTCTTCCGGACTTGCTCCCGGATATGTCGTCATAACGATGGCATAGGGAAATTCCATGTCCGGCATAAGATCCGTACTCATGTTGCTGAACGACAGGATGCCAAGCACGATCACTAACACCACTGCCACGAGAACCGTATACGGTTTTCGTACACTAAGTTTTGATAACATTGTAATCCTCCTTACAAGATATACTTTAATTTTCTTTCCTAATGTTACATAATAATGTTTCGCTTGAATAGGTTTAAATTCTAGAAAAATGTGTCACTTTTCAATTACTTAACCATGTTAAGTTTTATATTTTAAGAGTATATCATATTCTGTACGTTTGTCAAGATGATTCTCAATACTTATTGCAGGTGGTATTCTTTTTCCAGTAGATCTACAATAGCTGCCGCCGAATTTCCGGCGTTTTCCGTATGATATTTTTCTTTTGCCTGCATTCTTTCCTCCCGCGTGCTGTCAATTTCGTCTGCAGTCTCCTGCAGAAAGGAAGAAAGCTGCTCAAATTTTTCGACATAAAATCCCTTGACCGCCTCTTTATAATCGTCAAAAGCAAGTGTAAAATGGGTAAAATACTCTTCCCTGTCGGCAATCGTAAGCGCAATCGGGCAGCCGGTTAAAAGATAATCAAAATAAACCGATGAATAGTCCGTGATAAGAGCATCCGTCCATGCCAGAAGTTCATACAGCGTGCAATCTAAGGATTCCAAAAATTTATCATCGGCAATGATGATATGCGGAAGTTCTTCTTTTTCCAACACACTAAGATCCTGTACCGGATGCGGGCGGAACAAAAGCAGCATCTGCCGGTCTGCCAGCTGCGCTTCCAGGTGCAGCAGCTGATCTTTGTTTTCTACACAAGGCATCCCATAAGGATAGCTGTTTTTTAGGGATTTTTCCTCATGTGCCCGATGCTGCCGGTATGTCGGCATCCAGATGATACATTTTTTGTAAGCACTTCTTTGTTTCTCCCATGCCGGAATTTCTTTTGCCTTCACCAGGACATCGTTGCGCGGATATCCCAGCGGACACAAGACCTCTCTTGGCACCCGGATCATTTTTTCAAAAATGTCATACCAAAACGGAGACTGCACCATATAACGATCGCACTCTCCAAATCTGCGGCTGTATTCCAGATCGATCTTTATGGGCATACCATGCCCCAGATGAAACCGGATCTGTCTCTTTCTTCTCTTTTTCACAAAGGTATTGCAGTCGAAAATATACCGGCTGGTATTTAACACATAGGCACGCTTCAACGTCTCCCGCAGCCCCGAAGGCTGATTTTCAAAATAAGACACGCCTTCCGGCAGCTTCCAGTCCGGCTTTCCCGGAAACGTTTTCATCCAATAAATCCTGTATTTTTTATGACAGCCCCGGCGCAGAAGTTCCTCGTAGAGCGCATACGTATTGTCCGAAAGATCCGGATGACTTTCAAGCACGATCGCTTTTTGCAGCGGCAAAAGACGCATCAAACCAAGCAGACATTTTTTAATCATTTTCCGGCCTCTTCTTTCCTTCTGATTTGCGGCTGTTTTCATAAAAGTTTGACAATTTTCTGTCAATCACTTTCTTCTCTTTTTTCGCATTCTTTTTCCGATATTGGTACGTCGGCACCATGTCCGCTATAATTTCTTTCATGTTTGGCACTTCGCTGTATGCCTCTTCATACAGGATCTGCAGCCGGTCGAAAAATTCATTTTCATCAAACTCCAATGGTTTTCCGATATGGATCAGTTCATTTTCGGTCTGTGTCAGACCTTCCTCGTCCATCAGGATCTCTTCATACAATTTTTCTCCCGGACGAAGTCCCGAATATACGATCTTGATGTCCTCATCCGGTACATAACCGGACAATTTAATGAGATTTCTAGCAAGATCATCAATCTTGACCGGTTCACCCATATCCAGGACAAAGATCTCGCCGCCTTTGGCAAACGCGCCTGCCTGAAGGACAAGGGATACGGCCTCCGGAATCGTCATAAAATAACGGATGATCCGTTTATCCGTAACCGTTACAGGTCCCCCTTCTTCGATCTGTTTTTTAAATAAAGGAATCACACTTCCATTGCTTCCCAGTACATTACCAAAGCGGACAGCAACAAATTCCGTCGAGGACTGGCGGCTGAGTCCCTGCACGATCATTTCACAGATCCTCTTGGAAGCCCCCATAATATTGGTTGGATTTACTGCCTTGTCGGTCGAGATCAGTACAAATTTGCTCGTCCCGTATTTGTCAGCAGCAAGTGCCACCTTGTACGTTCCAAAGACGTTGTTTTTTATCGCCTCATTCGGGCTGTCTTCCATCAACGGCACATGCTTATGCGCTGCGGCGTGGTAGACAATATCCGGATGAAAGGTGGCAAATATCCGGTCCACGCGGCTTGTATTGCGCACAGATCCGATCAATACCTCCAGATGAAGATACGGATAATGCCGTTTCAATTCCTGCTGGATGTCATATGCATTGTTTTCATATATATCAAATATGATAAGCATCTTCGGCTGATTTGCTGCAATCTGCCGGCACAGTTCACTTCCGATGGATCCGCCGCCACCGGTAACAAGAACAACTTTATCTTTCACATATCCGGTGATCAGATCAAGATCTGTTTTTACCGGTTCCCGTCCCAGAAGGTCTTCAATCTGAACCGGACGAAGTTTTTCCACGGCAGCTTCCCCATTTACAAATTGGTAAACCCCCGGCAGGATTTTCAGATCCGCGCCTGTCTGCTGGCAGACTTCCAGAATTTCTTTTACTTCCTTTTTCGAAGCACTCGGCATCGCCACAATAATTTCATTGATATCATAATGATTTGCCGCTTCTAAAATCTTATCCCTTCCGCCGATCACTTTGATCCCATTGATAAAGGTATTCTGTTTGGATTTATTATCATCAATCACACAACAGATATTACTATCCAGTTTTTTGCTTAATTTAAGTTCGTTGATCACCATATTTCCGGCCTCTCCACCACCGATAACCATCGTATTGCGCATGCCTACTCCATGTACATTTTCACTATATAAAAAGCGGATGATCCGATAGGAAAAACGCACTGCTAATGTCATAAAAAACAGCAGCATAAAATAGATGAAAAAGTACGACCTTGGCAGTCTTCGGTACGTTCCAAATACGGTCAAAAAGTGAATGACGGTAGAAATCCCGCAGGCCAGTGCAATATTGATCACCTCGCTGAGACTTGCATAACGCCATAAGCTGTTGTACAAACGAAAAAGTGCAAATACGATCAACGTCAAAAGAGTGTTGATCACCATCATCTCCTGAAGTGTTGTAATATATCCATGCGGATATTCGATCGATATTCCACTTTTGATAAATTTATCCCATTTCAACTCATAACGGATAAAAAGTGCGGCATACGAACACAAATTGATGCACACCGCATCCCATATCAACAGCAAAAATCGATAAATCAATGAAAGTCTTCCACTTTCAATATATTTACGAATCCGTAACATTCTCATTTTCCTCCATTTGCTTTCGCATTTTCCTTAACGGTTCCGGTTATCCCACCCGGACCTTTATCTTTCCATTATACAAAAAAAAGTTGAAAAAATCAATGGGATAGCGTATACTTATGTTTTATCAGGCGCAATGCCTGCCTGTAAACTATTTTCAGAGGAGAACTTTAGAGGATGAATATGAAAATCACCAATCAGATCACACGTTATTATATCCTATTTTACGCACTTTACAGTATGACACAGCGCATTATTCCCATCTCTGTTTTGTGTGTCGGACCGCTTGCCGGTATCCTTTATAAAATGATCATCGCTGTCGGCGGCTGTCTGGCGCTGGCGTACCTGATCTTAGGTTTCCGCCGCTGGAAGATGAATGCGGTTTTTGCCCTTTTAGGAGGCTTTACCATCATTTTATGTGTTACCACATTACTCAATTACCATTACAACTTTTTCGACAACATTCTGGGTGTCGTTACCTTTGGCATTCAAATCATTTTATTTTTTAGTTACTATCATATGACAGAAAAGAACGAGTTTTCTTTTACCATACAGCTTACTGCACTTATATCCGGTCTGCTGTGGACAGTCAGCTGCGGGATCTCTCTGGCACAGTATCTTTTGGATATCCAGTACCGTACCTTGAATCCCATCGGAAATATCGTGCGCCAGGGTATTATCGACGGCCGGTTGTTTGGTATCTTTTCCGATCCGAACTTCGCCGCTTTTACCTCTTTTTTGCTACTGATACTCTTTGCTTATACCTTTACCTGCCGCAAGAATAAGATAATACACATATATATTGGCATCTGCGCTTTGCTCAACATCGCCTACATCGTATTTTCCAATTCGAGAACGGTATTTTTAAGTGTCATTGGCACCGTATTTTTCTTTGTATTACTGCTCACCTACCGGCGCTATATCGCAGACGGACAGGTTTCCATCAAACGTTTTTTCCTGTATGCTGTACGAAATCTCGCCCTTACGCTGGTCGGTATGATCGCCGTCTATTCGCTGCTCTTTTTCCCGATGCAGAATATCGGAAAACAGATGGAACCGGAGCGCCATGCCGAAGATCTGGTGCGTGATGATGTCGGCGGGGATAACCTCACCAACAACCGTTCCACGATCTGGGTCAATTACCTTGATCTGTATAAGAAAAAACCGGTGTTTGGATTTTCCATCAACACCGCTCTGCCTTATGCCACAGAGCATGATCCAAATGGCTATCTTGCCCAGACACAATACGTTACCCACAACGGATATCTGTCTCTGCTGGTAGAAACCGGTATCCTTGGTTTTCTGTTTATGGCAGCCTTTTTGATCGTTATGCTCATTCGAAATGTAAAGCGTATCCGAACAAAAGAAAAGATCAGCCCGGACTATGTTCTTGCTCTGTGCCTTGTCGTCGCAGTACTGATCTTTCTCATTTGTTTTCACGATATTTTCTTTACCGTAAATATCGAAACCATGCTGTTGTATCTGTCCATGGGAGTTCTATTTATCGAGACGGATTCACAAACTGTTCGATCAGATCCTTCCATTGCGACAAAATAGTTTCTTTGGAAAATTTTTCCAAATCTTCAGTGGAGTTTTTTGAAAGCCGGAGGCGTTCCTCCGGTTTTTTTAATAACTCATAAATGACCTCTGCCATCTTTTCCGTATCATAGGGCGGAATCAGTTTTCCGTCTTCTCCTTCCCGGATGATCTCACGCGGACCGGACACAATGTCAAAACTGACCAGCGGAAGCGCATTTGCTTTTGCTTCAAGTAAAACCAGCGGCAGTCCTTCGCGGTAGGACGTAAGTACATACATCGAATGCCCTTTATAACAGGCTTCCATCTGATCCGTAAGTCCCATCAGACGGATATTTTCATCCAATCCCTCCCGACGGATTCGTTCCTGTATTTCCGGAAACATATCACCATCTCCATATACTTCCCACACAAAATCCTTTGTCTTTTTGGCTAACGCTGCCGCCGTATCGACCATAAGATTCATTCCCTTTTCTTTTGAAAACCGTCCCGCGGTCAAAATCTTGGTGCTGTCCGGATCATATGGCGCTGCTGCCCTTTTGATCCGCTCGTCGATCCAGTTATAGATCGTGATAACACGTCCTTTTTGATAGTGAAATTTTTCATAATAGGCGTTTTCACTCTGCTTTGTTAAAACAACGGTTTTATCGGTAAAACGCGATCCCAGAGTACGCATCGTACGGGCAGGAATTTCATTCCATTGATTCAGCAGTGCCCCATGATCGCAGAATATTCTCGGAATCTTCAGCCGTCTGCCATGAATCCCCCCGCAAAGCCCGGCATACGCTCCCACATAAAAAACCATATCCAGCTGTTTATTCTTAACATAACGGCGAAACGGCTTTCCTGCCTTTGTGATCACTTCACGGATCCTTGCTTTGTACGGAAGAATCACTTCATAGTCAATGTCCTCAGGCAGTTCATACGCGCAGACATCCTTTTCCTGAATAAAACTAATAATCGTAATCTCGTACTCTCTGCGAAGAGCAAGTGCCATATTGTACAAGACCTGCTGTGCACCACCGCGGACACTCATATCAAAATTTACAAAACCTATTTTCTTCATTGCACTCTTCTCCCGTCATCGGTAATATTTCAGTAAAATCCGGTAGTTGCGATGTTTCATAAAAAACAACAGGATCTTATCCTTCCGGCTAAACTCTGCTTTTGACAAAAATAATTGCTGTACCCCCGGCATTGCCAGCCAGTCTTTGATCTTTTCTTTGCATTCGCGGTCTGTTTTCCCGGAACGCCGCATCAGATCATAAAATTTGTTTTTTATCGAATTGAGGTAAAATACATCGAGGAAAGCAGCCTCTTTTCCTCCGCATTTTTCATAAAAGGCTGCCACTTCCCGCCTAAGCCGTTCTTCAATCTCCATCGCATCTTCCCGAAAGCGGAATGACAGGCTTCCCGTCTCAATATTATAATAGTCATATACAGATTTTGGAAGTACGCTGATCTTTCCGGCACGTTCAAATACCTGTAAGTTAAACAGCAGATCTTCTCCTTTATCAAGGTCTGTCGGAAATCCTTTTTCAATCACATCACGGCGGTATAATTTATTCCACGGCACATGAAGAAAATAGGAGGAAAACAATTCCGGAAAGTCCCGTACAAACGCTTCTTTCCCCTCATAAACAGCCTCTTTTGGCAGGTGGTCTCTGCCCGCTTTTTCATCGTAATATCCGGCTATTACCACATCACTTTTGTCTTCTTCCAGACATTTTACCATGAGAGAAGCGGCCTCTTTTTTTACCAGATCATCACTGTCAACAAACTGGATATACTGTCCATGTGATTCCTGCATTCCAAGGTTTCTCGCCGCCGAAACACCCTCATTTTCTTTGGTTATGACATGAAAATGCGGATATTTTTTTTCATATTCCCGGCAAATTTCAAGACTGCCGTCCGTCGAACAGTCATCGACAAGGATCACTTCCAGATTGGGGTAGTCCATCGCTGCCACATGATCCAGGCACGCCGCCAGCCGTTTCTTTGAATTATAAACCGGAATGATCACGGACACAAGTGGTTGTGTTGGCTGCATATTATATTTCCTCCTCTGTGCGCTTTAACGGATAGTAAATTCCTTTATACTCCGGATAGCCTTTTTCCGTATCTACCACAATTCCATCGTGGGAAGGAACCTGCTGATCCTCCGGCGGCATCGTCATATAATCGCCGAATGCCATTTTGAGATACGTATCGTACCCCACCGGAATCGGCATCTGTTCTCCCTCAAATTCTTTATACACGGCACTGGAAAATATTTCCTTTGGATACTCATTTACCATATAATTATACCGGACACATAACTCGGTGATATGATCGCACTCTTCAATCGGATATTTGGTCATATGGCGTTCGCAAAGCCGCGCCATCCGATACCGGTTTTTCCAGCCTGGAGCCAGAAGAAGCATCATTTTTCCGATCAGATAAAAGCCCCTGCCTTTGCTGGTCGGCGCCTCCTGATTGATGTAGATCTGATATGCCAGTCCCCACATCAGCTGTATTTTTCGTTTCCAGCGGGAGGACGGGCAGCCGTCCAATGGCAGGATCTCAAGGCGGATCCCATGCGCAATGTCGAGATCCATCTGCCGTTCCTTTACAAATGTCGTCTCTTCATCTGTAATCATCGTAAGCTGGGAACGCAGAAACTGTTCTTTACTCGTACGGCTCAGCCGGTATTTTGTTTCATCCATCTCTTTGTGCCACAATTCGCACAATTTCTCATAGTCGTTTCTTGGCATAAATACATCGATATCGTCATCCCACGGAATAAATCCCTTATGACGCAGAGTGCCGATGCAGCATCCGCCGCAAAAATAAAACAACAGGCCATGCTTTTCACAAAACTCTTTAAATACGAGCGTAATCTCCAGACATTTTTTCTGGAGAAGTCGAAGTTCCGCGCGTAGCCGCTCTCCCGCCGCCGGCACACACGGGCGGTTCAGATCCAGCAGAACACAGTCATGGTGGGCCTTCTGCTTTTCCTTCGGAGGCAGTGCCATATAATCGCCAAACGCCTCCTTCAAATACCCGTCATACCCGACCGGAATCGGCATATTTTCTCCCTCAAACGGCACAAATACGGCTTTTTCAAACCATTCTTTTTTGTATTTCTTTTTCATGTAAAATGGACCGGAACACAATTCCGTGATGTAATTACACTCGGAAATAGGATATTTTGTCATGTGTCTTTTCGCGAGATTCCAGATGTTGTAGCGGATCTTTTTCCCACGAAATACAGAAAGCAGAAAACGGCTTCCCGCAGCCATCAGTCCCCCATGTTTTTCCGGCACGGTCTGCGCGCGGAACAATTGGTAGATAAGCGCCCACATACATTGAAATTTACGTTTCCATTTTCCCTCCGGATAACCGTCGAGCGGAATCACATCGAGCGCGACACCATGTGCGATCCGAAGATCTTTCTGATATGGTTTGATCTGCGTTGTCTCGCTGTCACGAAGCGTCGCAAAGTTATTACGATCCACATAATCCAGTGTGGTATCGGATAAAATATATCGTTTTCCAGGCTCATAGTCTTTCCATATTTTTACAAATTCTTCATAATCTTCCCTGGGCATAAAGAAATCAAGATCGTCATCCCACGGAATAAATCCCTTATGACGGATCGCGCCAATGCAGCCGCCCCCGCAGAAATAACAGGTCAGATCATTTTCCCTGCAAAATTCCACAAATACTTTTGCCATCTGCAGACTGATGCGGTGAAGTCCTTCCAATTCTTCTTGTGTATATTCTGAAGCTGTATGGCTCATTGTGATTTCCTCTCTTTCCCTCTTTTTAACAGGCTTAGCAGTCCAAGACACGTTCCCACCCCATAACTGATATGCAGCAGGAAAAATAAAAACGGCAGTACGACCTGTCTTATGTTCTTTTTTTGTCCTTTCACCGCTGCCACTGCCATAACGACCGCAAGCAGCCAGTACAGACTCCACATCAAAATGGCAGGAAATGGATGTAACAGCACACCAAACACCGTCGTAGCCACGATTCCAAGCACAAAGGCAAACGGTACGAAATGATAAAGGGACAGGCATCCCGGACAGATTCCTGCGGTTCTTCCTACCCAGTATCCATTGCCGTATTTTTGGCGGCACATTTTCCTTAGGCTTGGCCGGATCATCTGATACGAATGGATTCCCGGCACCATGCAGAGTTTAAACCCATTTTGGCGAATACGGTAGTGAAATTCATTGTCTTCCGTACGCCCAAGATCTTCCCGGAATTTTCCGGCTTTTTCAAATACTTCGCGCCGATACGCCCCATGGAAAAACGATTTGACATATGCCTTTTTTTCAATTCTCCGGAAATCCGCAATGCTGCTTCCAAACATTGAACTTTCTGCCAATAACAAAACCTGCTGCCAGGCAGAATCGTCTTCTACGATATTCGGGCGCACCCCGCCTGTGACAAATTCGCCCTCCGACAGAGCTTTTACATTTTTTTCCACAAAATCTGCCGGTATGCTGCTGTGCGCATCAATACGGATCAGCGCTTCCGTCGTAAATGTATCAATTACAGCATTCCAGCCGCAGCTTTGTATTTTTCCCGGATTCTCTATAATTTTTATATCCAAAAAAGTGTCTTTCTTCTTTTTCTGCCACTCCTGCATTACCTTTCGCGTATCGTCTGTGGACATACTGTCCGCCAGCACCACCTCGATGTTCTCATGCGGATAACTCTGTGCTTCGATATCCTGCAAAAGGAATGGCAGGTTATTTCCTTCGTTATAAGCGACAACGCCTATCGTAATCTTCATCGCGTTCTCCTTCCTGTCGTTCCTCTCTATTATATGGTTATTTTGCTTTTTTTTCAATGTTTTTCTTGCCCTATCGCAACGAAAAGATTATACTATAAGGGAGAGGATCGTGGAAAGTTATTCTTGTCCATGTCGTTTCAATGAAAGAACAAAAGGAGAACAGCAGATACCTATGGGGAATTATTTAACCGATATTGCCATTGTCATCCCGGCTCTCAATCCGTGCGAACGCATGGTGAAGCTGGTTGGAGAATGCAAGGATGCCGGTTTTGAAAATATCATCTTAGTCGATGACGGCAGTTCGATTGAAAATCGGGTCTATTTTAAAACATGCAAAGAAAAATACAATTGCCGCATCATTCGTCATGTGGTGAATTTTGGAAAAGGCATGGCATTAAAAAGCGCCTTTAACCATATTCTGGAAAACCGCCCGGACATCACCGGAACGGTAACCGTAGACTGTGATGGCCAGCATGTGATCGACGATATCATCACTTGTGCAAAACTAGTCTGTGAACATCCTGACCGGCTTATCCTCGGATGCCGCCAGTTTGATGATCCAAAGATTCCATGGCGCAGCCGCTTTGGCAACAAAATGACCTGCCGCATCATCAAACTCCTCTGCGGAATCTCAATTTCCGACACGCAGACCGGCCTTCGCGGTATGTCCCGCGAGCTTCTCGCCAATTATTTTGCCAACACAAAAGGCGAACGTTTTGAATACGAGATGAATATGCTTCTCTGTGCAAAAGAAAACCAGATTCCTTTTGAAGAATTTCCGATTCAGACCATCTATCTGGAAAATAACGAAAGTTCCCATTTCAATCCCTTTATTGATTCCATCCGGATCTATAAGGTGTTTTTGAAATTTATGCTGAGTTCTTTTTCCAGTTTTATCATTGATATCTCGCTGTTTTACCTGCTGCGATTTATCTTATTACCGATTGTCGGTCAAAAGGCTCAGATTTCGCTTTTTGGCATCGACATCCTGCTTTTGACATTTTTGCGTAATGTCATCGCAAGACTCGGTTCCTCACTGTATAATTTTACCATTAATAAAAAGCAGGTATTTCACAATGATTCGAAAGATATCAAGATCATTTTCCGCTATTATGCCTTGTGCATCTGCCAGCTTCTCATCTCTACGCTGCTGGTTGACTACACACTGCGGTTTATCCCATTCCGTACCGTGCGGAAATGTATCATTGATACCATCCTTTTCCTGATCAGTTTCCAGATCCAAAGGGAATGGGTATTTAAAAGAAAATAGAGTAAGTGATGAGTTTATGTTGCGGCGCCAGAGAAGTTTCTGGCGCCGCTTTCCTTCTTTTCTTGTTTTTCAGCGGTGCTGGCAACTGGGGGTGCACCGCCGGGCACCTCTGCTTTCCTTCTTTTCTTGCTTTTCAGTGGTGCCGGCTGCTGGGAGCGCACCGCCGGGCACCTCTGCTTCCCTTCTTTTCTTGCTTTTCAGCGGTGCTGACGGTTGGGGGTGCACCGCCGGGCACCTCTGCTTCCCTTCTTTTCTTGCTTTTCAGCGGTGCTGACGACTGGGGGTGCACCGCCGGGCACCTCTGTTTTTCTACTTTTCTTGCTTTTCAGCGGTGCTGACGACTGGGCGTGCACCGCCGGGCACCTCTGCTTCCCTTCTTTTCTTGCTTTTCAGTGGTGCTGGCGACTGGGAGCGCACCACCGGGCACCTCTGCTTTCCTTCTTTTCTTGCTTTTCAGCGGTGCTGGCTGCTGGGGGTGCACCGCCGGGCACCTCTGCTTTCCTTCTTTTCTTGCTTTTCAGTGGTGCCGGCGACTGGGAGCGCACCGCCGGGCACCTCTGCTTCCCTTCTTTTCTTGCTTTTCAGTGGTGCTGGCTGCTAGGGGTGCACCGCCGGGCACCTCTGCTTTCCTTCTTTTCTTGCTTTTCAGTGGTGCTGACGACTGGGCGTGCACCGCC